>NZ_JBFACT010000052.1:0-64941 GCF_040640995.1 Amycolatopsis sp. NPDC021455
CCTGAGCCAGGATCAAACTCTCCAACAATGTCTTCGAATTCAATCGAGGCAAAATACTTGCTCTCAAAGGAAACCCCGACGAGGGGGTTACCATAAATAAGCTCTACTGGCTTAGTTCACTAGCACACTGTTGAGTTCTCAAGCAACACACCCCGAACCCGCCGCCATCAAGCGGCCCGCTCGAAGCGAGTCATTCCTAGCAGTTTTGGGTGAGACACCCACTCAATCGCGATCCGCGAGAGCTTGGTTCGTGTCCCTGTCGCTCGGTCTCCCTGGCGACGAAGAGAAGATTACACGCCCGGAAACGGCCCGAAACAGGGGGGTCGGTTAACAAGATCAGCGCAGGTCAGACCCCATGACGATGCCCGTCTGCGGCTCAGTCTGCCCCGAACCGGCCGCGAGCGCCACCGAAAGAACATTGCTCCGAGTACATTGCACCGTATTGCTCCGCGCCAAAGCTCCGCCTAGCGTCGGCCGCATGACACTCGCCCACGACGACCTCGGCCCGCGGACGGGACGACCGGTCCTCCTCGTCCACGGCCACCCCTTCGACCGCTCGATGTGGCAGCCCCAGGCCGAGCACCTGGCCGGCCGCGGCTACCGCGTCGTGACCCCCGACCTCCGCGGCTACGGGCAGTCGAAGAGCCAGGACACCAAGACCGGCCTCGACGTCTTCGCGAACGACCTGGTCGAGCTGGCCAGCCACCTGGGGCTCGAGCGGTTCGTCCTCGGCGGCCTCTCCATGGGCGGCCAGATCGTCATGCAACTCGTCGCCGACCACCCCGGCCGCGTCGAGGCTCTCCTGCTCGCCGACACCTTCGCGGGACTGGACACGCCCCAGGCCAAGCAGGCGCGCTACGACACCGCCGACCGGATCACCGCGGAAGGCATGGAGGGCTACGCCGACGAGCTCCTCCCCAAGATGATCTCGAAGCAGACCTGCGAGACCAGGCCCGACGTCGAAGCGCACGTCAGGAAGATGATGCGCAACGCGCCGCAGGAAGGTGCCGCGGCCGCGCTCAGGGGACGCGCCGAACGCCCCGACTACACGCCCGGACTGAGCGCGATCGACGTCCCCACCCTGGTGGTCGTCGGCAGTGAAGACGAGTTCACCCCGGTCGCCGACGCCGAACTGATCCACCGGAACGTGCGGGGTTCCACCCTGGTGGTGATCGAGGGTGCCGGCCACCTGCCTAACCTGGAGCGCGAGACGGAGTTCGACGAGGCACTCAGCACCTTCCTGAACAGCAGCGGAGCCACCCCATGACCCAGCAGACCGTGTTCGTGACCGGCGCGAGTGCCGGCTTCGGTGACGCCATCGCGCGCCGGTTCGTCGCCGAGGGCGCCCGCGTGATCGCCGTCGCCCGCAGTGCGGACAAGCTCGAGAAGCTGGCCACCGAGCTCGGCGACGCCGTCCTCCCGGTGACCCTCGATGTCAGCGACCCCGAAGCCGTCAAAACCGCCGTCGACGGTCTCGCCGAAAACTGGCGAGAGGTCGACGTCCTGGTCAACAACGCCGGATTGGCCAAGGGCCTCGAGCCCGCGCACAAGGCCGACCTCGAGGACTGGGACGAGATGATCGCGACCAACGTCCGCGGTCTCGCGCACGTCACGCGCGCGCTGCTGCCCGGCATGGTCGAGCGCGGCCGCGGCCACGTGATCAACATCGGCTCGATCGCCGGCACCTACCCCTACCCCGGCGGCAACGTCTACGGCGCGACCAAGGCGTTCGTCCACCAGTTCAGCCTCAACCTGCGCAGTGACCTGCACGGCACCGGCGTGCGCGTCACGAACGTCGAGCCCGGCATGGTCGGCGGCACGGACTTCTCGAAGGTCCGCTTCGACGGCGACCAGGCCAAGGCGGACAAGGTCTACGAAGGCACCACGCCGCTGACCGCGAACGACGTCGCGGAGTCGGTGTACTGGGCCGCGTCCCAGCCGAAGCACGTGAACATCAACGTCATCGAGCTGATGCCGGTGGTCCAGAGCTTCTCGGCACTGCAGATCTACCGCGAGAGCTGAAACAGATCGGCCAGGGCCTGCTGACCGGGATCCAGCTCGGTCAGCAGGCGCTTGGTCCGCGGCCGCCCGCCGGTCGACGGGTACCGCAGCACCAGCTCGCCGATGCCGGCCAGCTGGTCGAGCAGCTCCCGCACCGACAGGTTCATCCCCGCCCGGTCCGCCTCGCGCCGCATCAGGTGCGTCACGGTCGCGGCGAGCACCGACACCAGGCCGTGCGCGGCGATCCGCTGCCGCGTCCACTCCCAGCGCGGGGTCGGCCCGGTGACGGCGGGGCCGGTCAGCCAGCGGAACGTCGATTCGAGGTGGGTGCGGGCCCGGTAGGCCGTCACGACGTCACCGACCGGCCAGTCCCGGTCGGTGACCAGCACCTGCTTGCCGAAGAACTCCTCGTCGAGCCGCGCCACCGCGGCGGCGTCGATCCGCCGTTCGAGCCGGATCTCGCCGGGCCGGTTCCCGCTGAGCACGGCGGTGAGCACGCGCTCGACGCGCCGTCCCCGCGTCACCCGGCCGATCTCGGCGTGCACCTGGGCGCGGTCGCCGCGGTGGGTGCCCGCGGCCAGTGCCCCGGCCAGGCCGTCCAGCTCCCGGGTCGCGGTGGCCAGCTCGTCGGCGAACGCGCGGGACTGCGCCGCGTGCAGCGTCGCCGAATGCGTGAGGATCACCCGTCGCCGCACGCCGTCGACGACCGCGTGCGTGTCCAGCGCGGTGAGGCCGGCGAACCGCTCGGGGTCGACGCGCTTGCGCGCGGACGCCGGCTGGGTCAGCAACTCCGGGTAGTCGATCAACGGCAACGAACCGACGAAGCCGCTTCGCGAGCCCAGGTCCAGCTGGGCCGCCTGGCCCGCGTGGAAGACGAGCGTCGCCGGGCTGAGTTCCCCCATCAGCGAGGCGAACGTCGGCGCGGTGCCGTCGTCGCGCCGGTACAGCCGCGATTCGAGGGGGATGGCGCCGTCGCGGGTCACCCGTAGTCCGACGCCGGCGAGCACGCCCTGGCAGGCGGACGGCAGCGTGCAGTCGGCCGGGGCGAACGCGGCGAACTGCGGGACGTCGACGGCGAGCGCCGCGTGGTCGTCGAGGATGTCCAGGACGGCGGTGGCGACGGCTTCCTCGATCCCCGCGATGCGTTCCGGGGTGAGGCGTTCGAGGGCCCGCCACAGTCCCTCGACCGTGTCCATCCGGGGCCGGACGAGATCGGCGGCCGCCCCGGAAGCCCACCATTCGCCGATCGGCGTCTCGGGAGCGGTCGCGCGGTGCAGCACCGCGACGGCGAGGGTCAGCCCCAGGCCCGGCTTCGAGCGCACGACGTCGTCGACACGGCGGACGAAGTCCAGGCGCGAGAGCGTCGCCCACACCGCGGCGACGTCGCCGTACGTCCGGTACGTCGCCGAAGCGGGTTCGCCGCCCGGGACGGCGCGGGCGATCTCGTCGGCCGTGCCGAGGTAACGCTGGGTCACCACCCGGGGCTTGCCGTCGACCCGGGCGGACTCCGCCAGGTAGTAGTACGTCCGTCCGCCGATCTTCTTCCCGACCACCGATGCCACCCTTTAGGTAATACACGCCACCGGCCTGATCGACAACCAGTCGAACGCCCTGACCTGCGGTGACGATCACGCGCACCGAACGGGTGAGCCGGGTGCGGAACACACACTGGCTGGTCCCGCGACGACGGTCCTAGCGTGGGCGGAATGGGACCCGAACCCGACGCCACCGCCCCGACCGCCTCCGCGATGCGCCGCGCGCTCGCCCGGGCGCGTGACGGGAAGACACTCGACGTAGCCGAAGCGAGCGTCCTGCTGCACGCCCGCGGTGACGACCTCACCAGGCTGTCCGAGTACGCCTCGCGCATCCGCGACGCCGGCCTGGCCGAGGCCGGGCGCGCGGGCGTCATCACCTACAGCCGCAAGGTGTTCATCCCGCTGACCCGGCTGTGCCGCGACCGCTGTGGTTACTGCACGTTCGTCACCGTGCCGGGGCGGCTCGAATCGCCGTTCCTCTCCCCCGACGAGGTCCTCGACATCGCCCGCAAGGGTGCCGAGATGGGCTGCAAGGAAGCCTTGTTCACGCTCGGCGACCGGCCCGAGGACCGCTGGAAGGCCGCCCGCGAGTGGCTGGACGCTCACGGCTACGACGACACCCTCTCTTATGTCCGCGCGATGGCGATCCGGGTCCTGGAGGAGACCGGTCTGCTGCCGCACCTCAACCCGGGCGTGCTGACCTGGCAGGACTTCCAGCGGCTCAAGCCGGTCGCGCCGTCGATGGGCATGATGCTGGAGACCACGGCGACCCGGCTGTGGAGCGAGAAGGGCGGCCCGCACTACGGCTCGCCGGACAAGGATCCGGCGGTGCGGCTGCGGGTGCTCGAAGACGCCGGGCGCAGCAGCGTCCCGTTCACCACCGGTGTCCTCATCGGCATCGGGGAGACGTTCGAGGAGCGCGCGGACGCGCTGTTCGAGATCCGCAAGGTCGCCAAGACCTACGGCGGCATCCAGGAAGTCATCGTGCAGAACTTCCGGGCCAAGCCGGACACGAAGATGCGCGCGACCCCGGACGCCGACCTCGAAGAGCTGGCCGCGAACATCGCCGTCGCGCGGCTGGTGCTCGGCCCGAAGATGCGCATCCAGGCGCCGCCGAACCTGATCGGCAACCAGTACGACCTGATGATCCGCGCCGGCATCGACGACTGGGGTGGCGTCTCGCCGCTGACCCCCGACCACGTCAACCCGGAACGCGCGTGGCCGCAGATCGACGAGCTCGCCCGGCGCACCGAGAAGGCCGGCTTCGAGCTGAAGGAACGGCTCACCATCTACCCGGAGTACGTCAAGGCCGGCGAGCCGTGGCTGGACCCGCGGATCACGCGGCACGTCGCCGCGCTCGTCGACTACGACACCGGGATGGCCCGCGAAGGCGCGATGCCGGTCGGCATCCCGTGGCAGGAGCCGGACGGCGGCTGGCAGGAGTCCGGCCGCACCGACCTGCACACCGAGATCGACACCAGCGGCCGCACCGAAGACCGCCGCAGCGACTTCGACTCCGTCTACGGGGACTGGAAGGAGATCGGCGACCGGATCAAGACCGGGCCGGCCAAGTTCGACACGGACATCCTGGAAGCCTTGCGCAGCGCGGAAAAGGACCCCGCCGGCCTGTCCGACGACGCCGCGCTGGCCCTCCTGCACGCCGACGGCAAGGAGCTGGACGCGTTCACCCGGATCGCCGACGACCTGCGCCGCGAGACGGTCGGCGACGACGTGACCTTCGTCGTCACGCGGAACATCAACTTCACGAACGTCTGCTACACGGGTTGCCGTTTTTGCGCCTTCGCGCAGCGTCGCACCGACGCCGACGCGTACACGCTCTCGCTGGAGCAGGTCGGTGATCGCGTCGACGAGGCGTGGGCCGCGGGCGCGACCGAGATCTGCATGCAGGGCGGCATCCACCCCGACCTGCCGGGCACCGCTTACTTCGACCTCGCCGCCGAGGTCAAGCGCCGTCAGCCGGAGATCCACCTGCACTCCTACAGCCCGATGGAGGTCGTGAACGGCGCTTCGCGGACCAACCTGTCCCTGAAGGACTGGCTGATCAAGGCCAAGGAGTCCGGCGTGGACTCGCTGCCGGGCACGGCGGCGGAGATCCTCGACGACGACGTCCGCTGGGTGCTCACCAAGGGCAAGCTGCCGACGTCGGAGTGGATCAAGGTCGTCACGACGGCGCACGAGGTCGGCCTGCCGACGACGTCGACGATGATGTACGGCCACGTCGACACGCCCGCGCACTGGGTCGCGCACCTCAAGCTCCTCGCGCGGCTGCAGCGCGAAGGCCTGGAGAAGCACGGCCGGCGCGGGTTCACCGAGTTCGTGCTGCTGCCGTTCATCCACCAGAGCGCGCCGATCTACCTGGCCGGCCTCGCCCGCCCGGGCACGACGCTGCGTGAGAACCGCGCGGTGCACGCGCTGGCCCGGATCCTGCTGCACGGCATGATCGACAACATCCAGAGCTCCTGGGTGAAGCTCGGCGAAGAGGGCAGCCGCGCGGTGCTGCGGGGCGGCGTCAACGACATCGGCGGCACGCTGATGGAGGAGACGATCAGCCGGATGGCCGGCGCGTCGCACGGGTCGTACAAGACGATCAGCGACATGCGCGCGATGGTCGAGCCGCTGGGCCGCCCGCTGGTCCAGCGCACGACGGGCTACGGACGGCCGTCGCCGGAGCGGATCGCCGCCGCCGAGGCTTCGGACGGCGTCGCGACGCAGGTGCGCAAGCCGCTCCTGCCGCTGCTGACGCCCTGAGACAACGCCGGAACGCCATGAACGACTCTTTCAGGTCACCTGGTGACCTGAAAGAGTCGTTCATGGCGTCCGCTATCCTGCCGCAGCATGGGGGTTTCTCGCTTCGCGCCGTTGCTCGTCCTCGCGCTCTTGGCCGGCTGTGACAGCCCGCCGCCGCCCGCCCCGACACCGACGCCACCGCCGAGCCCGACGTACGGGCCGCCGCCGTCGACCGGTCTGTCGCTTTCGGTCGGTCAGGTCGAAGCCGGCCTCGGCCACCGCGCCAGCGTCCTGACACTGACCAACCGGGACACCGTGGCGCGGAAGGTCACCGGCTACCCGGATCTGAAGGTCCTGGCGGGCGACGGTTCGCCGCTCGACGTCAAGGTCCTGCACGAGACGTCCTACTTCGCCCCCGACCCGGGCCCGCAGGACCTGACGCTCCAGCCGGGCGAGAAAGCGCTGTCGGTGCTCGCCTGGTCGGCGACCGTCACCAGCGGCGACAAGCACACCGGCGCCGCGATCGCCGTGGTCCCGATCCCCGGGGAGCCCATGCAGAAGCAGCCCCTGGAGACGGACCTCGGTACCACCGACACCGTCCAGCTCAGCGCGTGGGCGACGAAAATCGGCAACTGACCACCTTGTGTCACCGCTCACAAACCGACGGTTGACCAGCGGGCTTCTGTGCTACCTCTGTTCCTTCACCCGCCGGAAGGGACCTCGACGATGAGCACCTCCGTAGCGCCACTGGAAATGGTCGACACCGGCCGTTACCCGCTCACCGAGCCGGACAGCCCTGCCTGGCGGGAGGTCGTCGGCCGCACCCGCGCGGAGCTGGCCGACGCCGGCTGCAGCGTGCTCCCCGACTTCATCCGCGCCGAGCTGCGCGACGTGCTGCGTGAGGAGTGCGCCGCGCTCGAACCGCACGCGTACACAAAGGTCGAACGGGTCAACGCCTACAACACCGCGATCGACGAGCCGCTGCCCGAGGACCACCCCGGCCGGACGATCATGGAGCGCGGCAACGCCTTCGTCGCGCGCGACCGCATCCCGGCGTCGTCGATCATCAGCCGGCTCTACACGAGCCCGGTGTTCCGGCGGTTCGTCGCGGACTGCTTCGGGCTGCCGGAGCTGCACGAGCTGGCCGACCCGTTGTCCGGGCTGACGCTCAACGTGATCGCGCCCGGCCGCGCGCACCCGTGGCACTTCGACACGAACACCCACACCGTCAGCATGCTGACGCAGGCCGCGGACGGCGGCGGCATCTTCGAGTACTGCCCGAACATCCGCTCCGCCACGGACGAGAACTTCGCCGCGGTGCGTTCGGTGCTGGCGGGCGACACCCGGCTGGTCCGGCGCCTGGACCTGCGGCCCGGTGATCTCCAGCTGTTCAAAGGACGCTTCGCGCTGCACCGCGTCAGTACCGTGGAAGGCGCGATCGCGCGGCACTCCGCGATCTTCGCCTACAGCGAACGCCCGGGCATCGTCGGCAGCGCCGAGCGGACCCGGCAGCTGTTCGGCCGTGTCCTGCCCGCCCACCTCGCCGGACGCGCCGTCCGGGGCGACGAACTGCTCGACTAGGAGCCTGGCCCGTGCCCTTCGACTCGACCGGCAAGATCTCGTTCGACCACATCTACACCGCGCCCGACCCGCGCCCGTTCTTCGGCACGCTGAAGCGCGTCGGCTACGGCATCCCGCAGCTGGCGAAGCCGTACTTCGCGAAGCTGATCGCCGAACACCCCGCCGAGCGGCCGACCGTGCTCGACGTCGGCTGCTCGTACGGCGTCAACGCGGCCCTGCAGCGGTGCGACACGACGATGGACGACCTCTACGCCCACTACACCTCCCCGGCCGTGCGCGCGCTGAACCACGCGGCACTGGTCGAGACGGACCGGATGCGCGTCCGCACCGGCAACCCCCGGTTCTACGGCCTCGACAGCTCGGCCCCGGCCCTCGAGTACGCGCTTTCCGCCGGCTTCCTCGACGAGGCGATCCACGCCGACCTCGAACGCGACGACCCGGACAGCACCCAGCAGAAGCTCCTGGACGACGTCGACCTCGTCATTTCCACCGGCTGCGTCGGGTACGTCACCGAGAAGACCCTCACCCGCGTCGCGCGCGGCGCGCGGCCGTGGATGGCGCACTTCGTGCTGCGGATGTTCTCCTACGAGCCGATCGCCGAGAGCCTGGCCGAGCTGGGGTACGAGACCGCGAACGTCGAAGGCGTCTTCCGGCAGCGGCAGTTCGCGTCCGCCGAAGAGCAGGAACAGATCCTGGACACCCTGAGCGCGGCCGGCGTCGACCCCACCGGGCTGGAGTCCGACGGGTGGCTCTACGCGCGGCTGTATGTTTCCCGTCCTGATGGCTCGGCCGCGAAACTCGCGGCGCGACTCGAAGAAGAAGGATGACCGTGAGCAGTCCGGAATGGTCCACCCGCACCTTCGGCAACGAGGACCGGCTCCCCCGCGTCCCGCTCCCCACGCTGGAGGACAGCGGCCGCCGGTTCCTCGAGTGGTGTGCCCCGCTGCTGACGCCGGACGAGCTGGCGGAGACCGAAGCGGCGGTCGCGGAGTTCCTGGCGGGTCCCGGGCCCGAGCTGCAGGCCCGGCTCGAGGAGTACGACCGCTCGCCCGGCGTGCGGAGCTGGCTCGACACGTTCTGGCCGTACCGCTACCTCGGCCGCCGCGACCGGATCGCGCTCAACGCCAACTTCTTCTTCCTGTTCCAGGATTCCCCGCTGGGCCAGGTGGAGCGGGCCGCAGAGCTGGCCGCGTCCGCCGTGGACTACAAGGTGCGGCTCGACGACGAACTCGTGCCGCCGGTGCTCCTGCGCGGCACACCGCAGTCGATGGTGCAGCACAAGTTCCTGTTTTCGGCGACGCGGATCCCGGGCGAGGTGCTCGACACCGCGCGCACGCAGTTCCCGTCGCCCGAGCGGCACATCGTCGTCTTCCACAAGAACACGCCGTTCCGCATGGACGTCATCGCCGAGGACGGCCGTCCGTACTCGGCCGCGCAGATCGCCGACGGGCTGCGCGCGATCCTCAAGGACGACCACCGCACCGACGTCCCGGCCGGGCACTTCACCACGAAGGCCCGTGCGGAGTGGGCGGCTTCGCGGGCGGCGTTGCTCGAAGCCGGCAACGCCGACGCACTCGAGACCATCGAAACCGCGTTGTTCTGCCTGTGCCTGGACGACTTCACGCCGTCGAACACGCTCGAAGCCGGTGACCGGCTGCTGTACGGCGACAACCGCTGGTACGACAAGGCCGTGTCGCTGATCGTGTTCGAAGACGGCACCGCGGGGATCAACGTCGAGCACTGCGAACTCGACGGCACCACGATCCTCGGCTTCACCGACGCCATCCTGAGCGGCTCGCGCGAGCCGCGGGATACGGCCGACGGGGTTCCCGGCTACGAGGTCGTCGAGTTCACGCTGACCGACGCTCTCCGCGAAGACGCACGTGCCGCCGGAGCCGCGTACCGGGCGTACGGGGAGGCCACCGCGACGCAGACGGTGTCGTTCGACTTCGGCGCCAACCGCGCGAAGGAACTCGGCATGTCCCCCGACGCCTTCGCGCAGATGTCGTACCAGCTGGCCCACCGCCGCGCGAAGGGCCTGACCGGCGCGACGTACGAGTCGATCGCCACTCGGCAGTTCCAGAACGGCCGGACCGAGGCCATGCGGGTCGTCACGCCCGAGGTCGTGCGCTTCGCCGACGTCATGACCTCCGACGCCTCCGCGGAAGAAAAGCGCGAAGCGTTCCGTGCCGCCGCGGCGAAGCACGTCGCCCGCGCGAAGGAGTGCCAGGCCGGCGACGCGCCGGAGCAGCACCTGTGGGAGCTGCAGCTGATCGGCAAACGCCGTGGCGACACCGAAACGCCGGCCCTGTACACCTCGCCGGGCTGGCTGAAGATGCGGGACGACTACCTGAGCACCAGCTCGGCGCCGTCGGTCAACATCCAGTACTTCGGGTTCGGGTCGACCAGCCCGCAGTGCATCGGCATCGCGTACGTGCTGCTGCCGGACCGCTGGAACATCTACCTGAGCACGCCGAAGCACGTTTCGGCGGAGATGTACCGCTTCGCCGACGAACTCACGAAGGCGGTCACCGAGCTGCAGGAGCTACTGGCCGAGTAGGCGGCGCAGCCACGTCAGCCGGGCGGCCCGGGCCGCCCGGCTCACCTTCGCCTCGGGGGCCAGCGAGTCGAAGCCGTGGAAGCCGCCCGGCCACACGTGCAGCTCGGCGTCGCCGCCCGCCTGCCAGATCCGGTTCGCGTACGTGATGACCTCGTCCCGGAACGTCTCGACCGAGCCGACGTCCAGGAACGTCGGTGGCAGGCCGGAAAGGTCCTCGGCGCGGGCGGGCGCCGCGTAGGCCGGGACGTCGTCGGTGCCCCGGCGGTCGCCGAGGTACGCCGTCCAGCCGATCATGTTCGCCGTCCGGTCCCACAGCCCCCGGCCGTCGAGGTCGACGGCCGACGCCGTGTCGTTGCGGTCGTCGAGCATCGGGCAGACGAGCAGCTGGCCGGCCAACGCCGGGCCGCCGCGGTCGCGAGCCAGCAGCGCCGTCGCCGCGGCCAGGCCGCCGCCCGCGCTCGCACCGCCGAGCACGACCGGGCCGGCGCAGTTCTCGACCGTCCACAAGAGACCGGCGTGGCAGTCCTCGAACGGCGCCGGGTACGGGTGCTCGGGCGCGAGGCGGTAGCCCGGCGAGACGACGGTCAGGTTCAGCTCGCCGGCCCAGGCCAGCAGGTTCCGCGCGTCCTGGCCGAGGTGGCTGCCGGCGACCAGGCCGCCGCCGTGGATGTAGTACACGACGCCCGCGCTCTCGGCGGGGCGCACGACGAGCAGTGGAACCTCCCCCGCGTACTCCTCGGTGACCCGGTATGCCGGATACGCGGCGGCCACCTGCTCGACGGTCCAGTTGTCGGCGGCGTTCAGCTCCCGGCGTCCCGGGATCTCGTCCAGGCGAGACAGCGACGGGCGAACCGCGCGCAACGCCTCGATGACCGGCGCCAGCTCGGGGTCGAACCGCGGCGGCGTCATGACGTCGGCTCCGAAACGACGAGGACCAGCGAGCCCTCGAAGGCCGGCTGCTCGCGAAGCTTGCCGTAGCGGCGTTCCCACGTGCCGTCGTCGAGGTCGTGCTGCAACTCGGCGGCGAACCGGTGGTGCACGCGGTCGTCGACGAAGCTCCACGCGGAGCACGACAGCCGCGCGCCCGGGTCCAGGAGGCGTTCGGGACGCGCGTAGTACGCCTCGTTGAACCCGTCGGTGCAGTCGCTCGGGATCGGCACGCCGATGACGGACGTGTGGCCGCCGAGCCCGTCGGCGATGTCGTCGATCGGCGGATAGCGGCGGGCCTCGGTCTCGATCACCTCGGGCGCGTAGTCGAGCAGCCAGAACCGGCGCAGCCGCTCCGGGTCGCACGTAAGGATCGCGATCGGGCCGCGCGTGACGCGGCGCATCTCCCGCAGCCCCGCCCACAGGTCGTTCCACTGGTGCACGCTGAACGTGCTCATCGCGCCTTCGAAGGCCCGGTCGGGGAACGGCAGTTTTTCGGCGACTGCGTCGACCGCCGGCGGCAGGCCCGCCGGCCGTTGCGCACGCATCGACGCGGACGGCTCGACCGCGGTCACCTCGCGGTCGGCCGGCTCGTACGCACCGGCTCCCGCGCCGACGTTGAGGACAGTTCGCGCGTCGCCCAGCGCGTCGAGGATGTACTGGCCGATCCGCGGATCCGGCTTGCGGTAGTCGGTGTACACCCCGCCGATCGCGCCGTAGTCCGCGTCCCCTGCGCTGCCGTCAGCCCGTCGCTGGCTCATGGCGACAACGTAGCAAGTCGGGCCGCACGTCGGATGAACTGCGAGGCCGTCAGATTCTGTCGCAAATTTGCGTAAGTCAGTCAAACTATTGCGGATTCTTGTTCGATATTCGTATGATCCCGGTCACGTCGACGTCCTGCACCTCCCGATCCCCGCGAGAAAGGTGACGACGATGTCCCCTACCCCCCGGCGCCGCGCGGTATTGCTGGCCGCGGCGCTCGCCGCGTCCGGGCTGACCGTGCTGGTCACCGGCGCGACGACACCGGCTGTGGCGGCGACCTGCCCCACGACGGCGTCCGGCGGCGCGAACGTGCCGTTCCGGACAGTCGAAGCCGAGTGTTCGGCGACGAACGGCTCGGCCGTCGGCCCCGACTACACCCAGGCGAGCCTGGCTTCGGAAGCGTCCGGCCGGCAGGCGGTCCGGATCGGGACCGGCCAGTACGTCGAGTTCACCCTGCCCGCGGCGGCCAATGCGATCAACGTCCACTACAGCGTCCCGGACGGTTCCTCGGGCCGGCTTTCGGTGTACGTCAACGGAACCAAGCTGGGCAGCGGGCTCTCGGTGACGTCGCGGTATTCCTATGTGGACACCGGCTGGATCCCGGGCGCGAAGACCCACCACTTCTTCGACGACGCGAGGCTGCTACTGGGCCAGAACCTCGCGCCGGGCGCGAAAGTGCGCGTGCAGGCCGACTCGGGTGACGTCGGCCAGGCGACCCTCGACCTCGCCGACTTCGAGCAGGTCGGCGGTGCGGGCACGAAACCGGCGAACGCGCTGTCGGTCACCGACTACGGCGCCACGGCGGACGACGGCTCCGACGACTCGCAGGCGTTCCGCACCGCGCTGTCGGCGGCGCGCTCGCAGGCACGTGAGGTCTGGGTGCCGTCCGGGCGGTTCGAGATCGGCTCGGCCCTGCAGATCGACCAGACGACCGTGCGCGGCGCCGGCCCGTGGTACACGGTGCTGCACGGCAACAACATCTTCAACAACGGCAGCGCGTCCGGGAACATCAGGCTCTACGACTTCGCCGTCTTCGGCGACGTCACCGAGCGGAACGACGGCAGCCCCGACAACGCGTTCCACGGCGTCCTCGGGAACGGCTCGGTCGTGTCGGGCCTGTGGATCCAGGACACGAAGTGCGGCCTGTGGCTGATGAACGGCGCGTCGTCGAACGTCGTCATCGAGAACAACCGCATCCTCGACACCCAGGCCGACGGCGTGAACTTCGACGGCGCGGTGACGAACTCGACGCTGCGCAACAACTACCTGCGCAACAACGGCGACGACGGGCTCGCGCTCTGGTCCAACGGCCAGGCCGATTCGGGCAACACCATCGCCAACAACACCGTCGTCCAGCCGAACCTGGCCAACGGCATCGCGCTGTACGGCGGCTCGAACAACACCGTCAGCGGCAACCTGGTGCAGGACACCAACGCCCTCGGCGGCGGTTACGTCGTCGGCAACCGCTTCAACTCGGTTCCGCTGGGCGGCACGATCACGCTGTCGGACAACACCGCGCTGCGGGCCGGGGCGCTCGACCCGAACTGGCAGTTCGGCGTCGGCGCGCTGTGGTTCGACGCGCGCGACCAGGCGATCACCGGCGTGACGATCCGCGTCACCGGGTTCACCGCGATCCAGAGCCCGTACGAGGCGATCCAGTTCATCGACGGCAACGGCGCCGGCAAGCCGATCCAGGGCATCACCATCGACGGCGTCTCGGTCCAAGGTGTCGGCACGTTCGTCGCGCAGGCCCAGACGCAGGGGTCGGTGTCGATCAGCAACCTGACGGCGTCCGGCGTCGGCGTCACCGGGACGTACAACTGCCCCTACCCGGCGTCGATCCCGCGCATGACGTTCAGCGGGTCCGGCAACAGCGGCTGGACCGGCACCTGGACCGACTGCTCGACCTGGCCCCCGCCGAACTCCGGCCCGCCGCAGCCACCGCAGCCGGGCACCAACCTCGCGAAGGGCAAGCCGATCAGCGCGTCGGGTTCGCAGGGCGGCTTCCCGCCGTCGAACGCGGTCGACGGGGACGCGAACTCCTACTGGGAGAGCACGAACAACGCCTTCCCGCAGACGCTGACCGTGGACCTCGGCACGGCTTCGTCGATCAACAAGGTGACGCTGAAGCTGCCGCCGTCCTCGGCCTGGGGCCCGCGTACCCAGACGGTGACGATCTCCGGCAGCACCGACGGCGGCTCGTATACGACGCTGGTGGGTTCGCGCGGCTACACGTTCGACCCCGCATCCGGCAACACGGCATCGGTGTCGTTCGCGACGACGTCCCAGCGTTTCGTGCGGTTGACGTTCAGCGGCAACACCGGCTGGCCCGCCGGCCAGGCGTCCGAGCTCGAGGTGGCGGCCGCCTAGCTTTGACGGGCACAGTGTGACGAAACGGCACGGCGGCTCGACGGTTCCGCACGAGAACCGCCGGGCCGCCGGCCGCTGCATTACTCTCGCCGGGAGATCATCCCGGGGGAGGACCAGTGCCGCGTCTGCTGCTCGTCGAGGACGACGAAGCACTGGCCGAAGCCCTTTCACTGGCGTTGCGCGCGCTCGGCCACGACGTCGTCCACGCCCCCACCGGCGAGCACGCGCTGACCGCGCTGGGCGACGCCGAGTTCGTCCTCCTCGACGTCATGCTGCCCGGCATCGACGGCTTCGAGGTCTGCCGCCGCATCCGCGCCCGCAGCCGGCTGCCGATCGTGCTGCTGACCGCGCGCGGCGACCCGATCGACGTCGTGGCCGGGCTCGAATGCGGCGCCGACGACTACGTCGTCAAACCGGCGGAACCGCGCGTGCTCGACGCGCGGATCAAGGCGATCGGCCGCCGCGCGCACCCTGCCGTGCCGGAGGCCGGCCTGCTGCGCGTGGGCGAGCTGGAGATCGACGCGGCCGCGATGAGCGTCACCCACGGCGGCGAGGAGCTCGCCCTGACCGCCACGGAGATCCGGCTGCTCGTCGAGTTCGCCGAGCACCCGAACCAGGTGCTGAGCAGGCAGGTGCTGCTCAAGCGGGTCTGGGACTACGGCTACGTCGGCGACTCGCGGATCGTCGACGCGGCGGTCGCGCGGCTGCGGGCCAAGGTCGAGGACGACCCGGCGAACCCGGTGCTGCTGCGGACGGTCCGCGGCCTCGGCTACCGCCTGGTGACGAGGTGAGGCTCCCGGCCGTCAGCCTGCGGACACGGATCGTCGCGGCGATCGTCGGAGTGACCACGACGGCGACGGCGGTCATGGCGTTCTTCGCCTACCGGGTGCAGTCCGAGGACGTGGTGAATGCGTTCACCATCGCCGCCGAGTCCCGGATGGTCACCGACACCATCGACATGCAGAAGGAAGTCGACCGGGTCCGGCCCGAGGAGCGGGCCAACGCGATCCTGGACAAGCTCAGGTTGCAGCCCGTCGGCTGGCTGCTCGTGATCAAACCACCCGGCAAGCCGTTCACCACGGTCGCCCGCGCGCCTCTGGAAATCGCCGGGCACCCGGTCATCGCCCTCGGGCCACCACGGATGGTCGCCACGGAAATCCCGGAGGACCTGCTGAGGCCGGTCGAGGCCGAGGTACTGTCCCGCCCCTTCGGCAGGATCTGGATGAGCGACGCGCACACCACGGATCCGGCCACCGGACGCCCGGTGCTGGTCGTGAGCCGCGACTTCGGCGGCACCGACTACTTCCTCGTCGAGTTCTTCGACCTCGGCGTGCTCGAAACCGACCTCGGCGCCCTGCGCCGGAACCTGGCGCTCATCGCGCTCGGGGTGAGCGTGCTCGGCGTCGGCGTCGCGTTCCTGATCGGGCGCCGGATCCGCCGTCCGATCAAGGAGCTGTCCGTGGCCGCCGACGAGCTGGGCGCGGGTGCGCTCGGCACTCGCGTCCCGGTCAAGGGCCGGGACGAGGTCGCCGCGCTCGCCGAGTCGTTCAACGCGATGGCCGCGCGGCTCGGCGAGTCGATCGACGAACTCCACGCCAAGGACCGCCAGCAGCGGCGGTTCGTCGCCGACGTCGCCCACGACCTGCGGACGCCGCTCGCCTCGATGATCGCCACCGTCGACAGCCTCGACCACGCCGAGCCCGCCACCCGCACCCGCGCCACCGCGATCCTCGGCACCCAGGCCCGGCGGCTGGCGAAGCTCGTCGAAGACCTCCTCGAGATCGCCCGGTTCGACGTCGGCAAGGCCGACCTGCGGACAGCGCCCGTCGACCTCGCCGATCTGGTCGCCGACGCCGCCGAAGTCACCGGCGTCGAAGCCGCCGTCACAACGACCGGCGACGTCACGGTCGTCGCCGATCCGCGGCGAGTGCACACGGTGATGGCGAACCTGCTGAGCAACGCCGTCCGGCATGGCGCCGCGCCGGTCACGGTCACCCTCGACGGCACCGGCGAAAACGTCGTCGTGCGCGTCGCCGACGCCGGTCCCGGGGTGCCGGAGGACCTGCTGCCGATCCTGTTCGACCGGTTCACCCGCGGCGACCACGCGCGTCAGGCGACCGAGGGCAGTGGTCTCGGGCTGGCGATCGCCCGGGAGAACGTGCTCGCACACGGCGGGACGCTGGCGGCGCACAACGACGGCGGCGCGGTGTTCACCGTGCGGCTCCCCCGGTCCACCGGCGTCGAGAACGCCTGATCGGCGAAGGCGCTGAGTCCCCGCCAGCTCAGGTCGCGTGGGTGCTGCGCGTCGAAGTAGGGCAGCGGCAGGTGCGCGAGCAGCACCGCCGCGCCGATCAGCGGCCACGGGCGGAAGTCCCGTGCCGGACCGAGCCACAGCACCAGCGCGAAGTTCGTGACGAGCAGAAACGCCCAGCGCGCCCAGTCCCAACCGCCGAAGGCGAGCAACGCCGGTGCCGCGACGGCCGCGGCGCCGAGCACGTCCGGCCGCTGCGTCAGGAAGCCCGTCACCACCACGACGAGGATGGGCGCCAGCAGCACCAGGACCTCGGTGACGGAGTACAGCTGCCAGCTTTCGCTCTGGGTGCGCTCGAACAGCGCCAGCGCGTCGGCTCGCGGGGTGAAGCCGGCGCCGGTCATCGCGGTCCACAGCCGGTCGGCCGCGCCGGCGCTCGACGCCGGCAGCGCAAGCACGGCGAGTTCCACCGCCACCGGCGCCGCGAGCAGCGCCGCCGCGCGTCGCCACGGAAACCGCCGAGCCAGCACCACCGCGAACACCGGCAGGACGGTGAGTGCCGCGATCTCGTGCACGAGCACGGCGGCGGTCATCAGCGCCGCCGCCACCGCGGGCCGACGTGGCAGTTGCCACAAAGCGGCGAACAGCAGGAGGTACAGCACCTGTTCGAAGTAGCCGACGTCGTGGAAGAAGAACCCGCCGGTCGGCAGCAGCAGCCAGCCGACGATCAGGAGCCGGTGGCCGAGGTGCGGGGCGCGGAAGAACGCGAAGGCCAGCACCGCCAGCAGAGCACCGAGGACGGCGAACGCCGCGACCGCGAAGACCCAATACGCGTAGCCGGTGGCGACGGCGAGCGGGTGCAGCAGGGTGCCGACGAGGAACCGGCGGTGAAAGCCGTCGGTGACCGAGACGGCTTCGAGCGTCGCGACCCAGTCGCCCGGCATCCGGAACCCGCGGTAAGCGGCGAGCAGCAGAGCGAGTGCGGCGAGCGCCGTGAGGCCACGGGAGTTCGTGTCCCGGGTGGTGGCGCGGTCGAGTGTGCTGGTCATCGTCCCCCTCGGATCGTCTTCCGAGGGCCAAGCTAGGAACGGGATGTGCGCGTCGCGCGACCGTTGATCGACAGATCGGCACCGGTTCGGCACGGCAAGCTTCGTCCTGCTTTTTCGCCTGCTTGCTGTAAAGTTTCACCCATGACGCGTCGCCTTGCCGAAGTCGCCCGCCAGGTCGGGGTCAGCGAAGCCACGGTCAGCCGGGTGCTCAACGGTCGGTCCGGGGTGTCCGCCAGCACCCGGGCCGCCGTGCTCACCGCGCTGGACGTGATGGGCTACGAACGGCCCACCCAGCTGCGCGGCGACCGGGCTCGGCTGGTCGGGCTGGTGCTGCCGGAACTGCAGAACCCGATCTTTCCCGCATTGGCCGAGATCATGGGCAACGCGCTCGCCCAGCAGGGGTTCACCCCGGTGCTCTGCACCCGGACCGCGGGCGGGGTGTCCGAGGCCGAGTACGTCGAACTGCTGCTGCAGCAGCAGGTGTCGGGCGTGGTGTTCGCCGGCGGGCTGTACGCGCAGGCGGACGCGATCCACTCGCATTACCACCACCTCGTGGAGCGGCGGCTGCCGACGGTGCTGATCAACGCCGCGGTCGACCACCTCGGACTGCCCCAGGTCTCGTGCGACGACGCCGTCGCCGTCGAGCAGGTCGTAGGGCACCTGAGCTCGCTCGGGCACGAGAAGATCGGCTTGGTACTCGGCCCGTCCGACCACGTGCCGTCCCAGCGCAAGCTCGAAGCATTCCAGGCGTACGCGGCGAAGCTGGGGCTGCCGGTGCTGGACGAGCTGGTCGAGCACGGGATGTTCTCGATCGAAGGCGGCCACGCGGCGGCGGCCCGGCTGTACCCCCGCGGCGCGACGGCGGTGCTGTGCGCGAGCGACCTGCTGGCCTTGGGCGCGATCCGCGCGGCCCGGCGGCAGGGCCTGTCGGTCCCCGACGACATCTCGGTGGTCGGCTACGACGACTCGGCCCTGATGAACTGCACCGACCCACCCCTGACGACAACCCGCCAGCCCATCGAGGCGATGGGCCGAGCGGTGGTGGAGCTGCTGGTCAAGCGCATCAACGGCGGTGAAGTGGCAGCCGAGGAACTGCTCTTCGCCCCCGAGCTGGTGGTCCGCGGCTCCACCGCCCGCCGCACGGCTTAGCTCTTAACCTCAAGGGCGCGACGGTCCAGCCGTCGCGCCCTTTCGCATGCCCACCCCAGGCTCGCGACCAGCAGCGCTTCGCCCAGAAAGCACCCCCCGCCCTCTCCGGGGGACCGGCCCCGCATCCAGCGTATCGGGCCTGCCCGACGAAAAGCCGGAAAAGCCCGCGCCGGGGCCACGTTGTCCACATCCCAGCCGCCCTGTGGACAACTCGACCTGTTCGCAAGTTGCAGACTCTAGTCGGGTTATTGCGTCGTTCCAGTCTCACACTTTAGAGTGACCGCAATCACGTGACAGCCGTCGCGACCCTGAGAAGAGGCTTGAGATGAGCAGTCCCTGGTCCCGAACCGTCACCCGCCGGACGTTGTGCCTGCTCGCCGCAGGCGGCCTCGCTCTGGGGGTGACCGCCTGCGGCAACGGTGACAACGGCGCCCAGACCGGTGGCAAGGTGAAGATCACGGTCACCGGCCAGCCGCCGGCCAGCCAGCCGTTCGAGCGCAGCGTGTTCGACGCCGACGTCCAGGAGTTCGAGGCGTCGCACCCGAACATCGACATCGATCCGCACGAAGGGTTCATGGACCCGAAGACGTTCTCCGCGAAGCTCGCCGGCGGCCAGCTCGAAGACGTCTACTACGTCTACTTCACCGACCCGGCACAGATCATCGCGAGACACCAAGCCGCCGACATCACCGAAGCCGCGAAGAGCGTCCCGCACGTCAACGACCTCAAGCCGGAACTGCTCGACAACTTCCGCGACGCCAACGGCAAGCTCTACGGCCTGCCGACGATGAACTACACGATGGGCTTGCTCTACAGCCGCCCGCTGTTCCAGAAGGCCGGGCTCGACCCGGACAAGCCGCCGCAGACCTGGGACGAAGTCCGCGATGCCGCGAAGAAGATCTCGGCACTGGGCAACGGCATCGTCGGATACGCCGACTACAGCAAGAACAACCAGGGCGGCTGGCACCTGACCGGCTGGCTCTATTCGATGGGCGGCGACATCGCCCGCAAGGACGGCGACAAGTGGGTCGCCGACTTCGCCAACGAAAAGGGCAAGAAGGCCCTGCAGTACCTGCACGACATGCGCTGGACGGACAACTCCATGGGCGCCAAGCAGCTGCTCGAAGCCCAGGACGTCCAGCGGATGATGGGCGCCGGCCAGCTCGGCATGTACATGGCCGCCCCGGACAACGTGCCGGTGCTGGTCAAGCAGTTCAACGGCAAGTACGAGGACTACGGCATCGCGGGCATGCCCGGCGGCCAGGGCACCCTGCTCGGCGGCGAAGGCTACATGATCAACCCGAAGGTCACGCCGGAAAAGATCAAGGCCGGCCTCGAATGGATCCAGTGGAAGTACCTCAACCCGGACCGATTCGAAAAGCACATCCGGCAATACGTCGACGGCAAGCAGCCGGTCGGCCTGCCCGCCGAACCGACCCCGGACGTCTGGCAGGGCGCGGTGCGCGACCAGCAGCTGGCGTTGAAGGCCAAGTACGCCAACGTCCCGGCGCAGAACTTCCAGTCCTACGTGGACACCACGAGCAGGATCAAGGGCAGCATCGAGCCACCGAACGCCCAGCAGATCTACGCCGCGCTCGACAGCGTCATGCAGGCCGTCCTCACCGACCAGAACGCGAACATCGACCAGCAGCTGAAGTCCGCCGCGTCGAAGGTCGACAGTGTCCTCGCCCAGGTCAAGTAGCCTGCTCGCCTGGCCCGCGGCGAGACCGTCGCGGGCCGGGCGCGCGGCTGCGGCACACGCGAACCGGACCCCGCTTCGCCGCAAGCTCAAGGAGAACCTCACCGCGTACGGCCTCCTCTGCGCCGCGCTCGTGGTGTTCGCGCTGTTCTCCTGGTACCCGATCGTGCGCGGCATCCTGCTGAGCTTCCAGCAGGTCGACTTCGTCAACGCGCCGACGTGGGTCGGGTTCGCCAATTTCGAGAAGCTGTTCGAAGACCCGCTGTTCGGCGTCGCCTGGCGCAACACGCTGCTGTTCACCGGCCTCGCGCTGGTCTTCGGGTTCGCCGTCCCGTTCCTCACCGCGGTGCTGCTGAACGAGCTACGCCATGCGAAGGCGTTCTTCCGGCTCGCCGTCTACCTGCCGGTGATGCTGCCGCCGGTCGTCACGGCGTTGATGTGGAAGTGGTTCTACGACCCCGGTCCCGGCCTGTTCAACTCCGCACTCGGCGCGGCCGGCCTGCCCGGCGGCCAGTGGCTCGACTCGAGTGGCACGGCGATGCTGTCACTGGTGTTCGTTTCGACGTGGGCGAACATGGGCAGCACCACGCTCATCTACCTGGCCGCGCTCGGCACGATCCCCGGCGAGCTGTACGAAGCCGCGGAGCTCGACGGCGCCGGCCTTTGGAAACGCCTGCGGCACGTGACGTTCCCGCAAACCCGGTTCGTCCTGCTGGTGCTCCTCCTGCTGCAGATCGTCGCGACCATGCAGGTCTTCACCGAGCCGTATGTGATGACCGGCGGCGGACCGGACGACTCGACGGTGACCGTGCTCCTGCTGCTCTACCGCTACGCCTTCGTGTACAACGACTTCGGCTCGGCGAGCGCGATGAGCCTCTTGCTGTTCGTGGCGCTCGGCATGTTCTCGGCGTGGTACGTCCGGTTGACGCGGAAGGCGGACCAGCAATGAGGACCTTGGTCTCTCCCAGCGCGTTACGCAGCCCGCGCGGCAAGCTCGTTTACGCCGTCGTCTTCGCCTGCACGCTCGTCGTGTTCATCCTCGCCTTCATGTTCCCGCTCTACTGGGCGGTGACCGGGGCGATGAAGTCCCCGCAGGAACTGGCCCAGACGCCGGCGACCCTCGTCCCGCACGAGTGGCACCCGGAGACCTTCGCCGACGCGTGGGACCAGCTGAGCTTGGGCAAGTACTTCCTCAACACGCTCGTCGTCGCCGGCGGCGCGTGGCTGGCGCAGCTGGCCATCGACGTCCCGGCCGCGTTCGCGCTGTCGAAGCTGCGGCCGAAATTCGGCAACGTCGTGCTCGGACTGATGCTCGCCACGCTGATGCTGCCCGCCACGGCACTGCTTGTCCCGACCTACGTGACGGTGACGGACCTGCCGCTGCTCCACCTCAACCTGATCAACTCGCCGACCGCGGTGTGGCTGCCGGCGGCGGCGAACGCGTTCAACATCTACCTGCTGAAACGGTTCTTCGACCAGATCCCCGACGAGCTGGTCGAAGCCGCGCGCATCGACGGCGCCGGGCCGGTGCGCACGCTCTGGCGGATCATCCTGCCGATCTCGCGGCCGATCCTGGCCGTCGTGTCGATCCTCGCGGTGGTCACCGCGTGGAAGGACTTCATCTGGCCGCTGCTGGTGTTCCCGGACACCGAAAAACAGACGCTCTCGGTGATGCTGCAGCGAGTGGCGATCGACATGCCGCTCAACGTGCTCGTCGCCGGGATGGTGCTGGCCAGCCTGCCGATGGTCGCGCTGTTCCTGGCGTTCCAGCGGCAGATCCTCGCCGGGCTGACCGCCGGCGGCGTCAAAGGCTGATCCCCGACTACGAGGAGGGCACTTTCGTGACCGACAAGACCGGCTGGTGGCGGAGCGCGGCGATCTACCAGGTCTACATCCGCAGCTTCGCGGACGGCAACGGCGACGGCGTCGGCGACCTCGCCGGCGTCCGTGCCCGGCTGGACCACCTGGCCGACCTGGGGATCGACGCGATCTGGTTCACCCCGTGGTACCCGTCGCCGATGGACGACGGCGGCTACGACGTCGCCGACTTCCGCGACATCGAGCCACTGTTCGGCACGCTCGCCGAGGCCGAGGACCTGATCGCCGAGGCTCACGCCCGGGGTATCCGCGTGATCATCGACATCGTGCCCAACCACTGTTCCGACGAGCACCGCTGGTTCCAGGCCGCGCTGGAAGCCGGTCCCGGTTCGCCGGAACGGCAGCGGTTCTGGTTCCGGCCCGGGCGCGGCCCGGACGGCAGCGAACCGCCGAACAACTGGAAGTCGCGCTTCGGCGGATCCGCGTGGACGCGCGTGCCGGACGGCGAGTGGTACCTGCATCTCTACAGTTCACGCCAGCCCGACTTCAACTGGGACAACCCGGAGATCCGCACGGAGTTCGAGGACGTGCTGCGGTTCTGGTTCGACCGCGGGGTCGACGGCTTCCGCATCGACGTCGCCGACGGGCTCGTCAAGGACCCGCGGCTGCCCGACGTCGACGACGGCGACGAGTCGCCGTTTTCCGACCAGGAGGGCCTGCACGAGATCTACCGGTCGTGGCGCAAGATCGCCGACAGCTACGCGGGAGAGCGAGTCCTGGTCGGCGAGATGTGGCTGGCGGACATGTCGCGAGCGGCTCGTTACCTGCGCCGCGACGAGCTGCACTCGGCGTTCAACTTCGACTTCCTGGTCTGCCCGTGGGACGCCGCGAGCTTCCAGGACGTCATCACCCGCACGCTGCGGGCGCACGACGAGGTCGCCGCGCCGGCGGCGTGGGTGCTCTCGAACCACGACGTCACGCGGCACGTCACGCGCTACGGCCGGGAGGGCGACACCGGGTTCAGCTTCGCGAACCGGCTGCACGAACTGCCGGTCGACCTCGAACGGGGCACCCGGCGAGCGCGGGCGGCGGCGCTGCTGACGCTCGCTCTGCCCGGCGGGCTGTACGTCTACCAGGGCGAGGAGCTGGGTCTTTGGGAAGTCCTGGACATCCCGGACAAGCTGCGTCAGGACCCGGTCTTCGCCCGGACCCGGGGCGCCGACCCCGGCCGCGACGGCTGCCGGGTGCCGATCCCGTGGTCGGGCGACGCGCCGCCGTTCGGCTTCGGTTCGGGCGGCATCTGGCTCCCCCAGCCCGCTTCCTGGCGCGAGTTCACGGCGGAGGCGGAGGCGGCGGATCCGGCGTCGATGCTGTCGCTGTATCGCTCCGGGCTGCGCCTGCGCCGCGACCTCCCCACCGGCGAATTCGAATGGCTCTCGCTGGGCGAAGACGTGCTGGCGTTCCGCCGCGGGTTCACGTTCGTGCTGAACTTCTCGTCCGCGCCGGTCGCACTGCCGCCCGGCGAGATCCTCCTGGCCAGTGGCCCGGTCACGGATTCCCTGCCGACCGACACGGCGGTCTGGCTTCGGCACTGAAAAGCCATTAGGGGCCCCTTCATGGCGTGCCGTGAAAGGGCCCCTAATGGACTACCTACTTCGTCAGCTGCAGGATGTCCACACCGCGGGCGTTGTCGGCGACGTAGACGTACTTGCCGTGCCAGTACGGCGCCCACGCGCTCGCGTCACCCGGGCGGTAGTACGCGATCTGCCGCGGGTTCGTCGGATCGCTGGCGTCGAGGAAGCGCGTGCCCTGCGCGTAGAACGACTGCACCAGGACGGTGCCGCGGACGTCGAAGTAGTGCGCGGAGCAGTCGTCGGACGCCGGGTCACTGCCTTCCTGGCCGTTGACGCTCCAGGTGCCGACACTGCGCAGCCGGAACGGCTTGTCCGGTGTCGAGCGCCAGCCTTCGCCGTTGTACGAGCCTTCGAGCGACGAGATCGTCAGGACCCCGTCGCCCGCGCAGCCGTCGACGAAGTTCTCCTCCGTCGCGTAGATGAGGTCCCGGTTGCGCCAAGCGCCGTCGCCGGCGCGGTGGCCGGCCGGGTGGAAGCTGTTGTGCATGAACCGCGACGGCGCCGCGGTCTCGGAGATGCCGCCACCGGCGTAGGGCACCGGCTCGTGCGCGGTCGCGCGGCGGATCTTGCCTGTCAGCGGGTCGCGGTGCACGCCGTTCGTCCAGTAGCCGCGCACACCGCCGCGCCCGGACACCCAGGCCACGCCGTTGCCGTCCACCTGCACGTCGTGCACGTAGTCGGTCTTGCCGTCGTTGCGGGTCAGCTCGATCGGCTGCGGGTTGACCTTCGGATGTTTCGGGTCGCGGACGTCGGTGACCCAGATCGGGCGCCCGCCCCAGTCTGCCGGCTGGTCGTCGGCCTTCGCCGGGCCGCCCGTCCACAGGTAGCGGCAGCCGTCGACGCAGCTGGTGGTGTGGCCGGCCGGCACCTTGGTGTAGCTCAGGATCGCCGGAGCTTCGGGTTTGGCGACGTCGACGACGTAGATCCCGGACTCGCCGGTATGCGTGGTGCCCCCGAACGCGCGCGGGTCCCGCGAGAGGAACACGAGCTTGCGGACCGGGTCGACCTCGGTGTCCTCGGTCTCCCACAGCCCCGGCAGGCTCACCTGCCCGACCAGCTTCGGTGCCGCCGGGTTCTTCGTCAGGTCGTACACCTTCAGCCCGAACTCGCCGGACACGACCATCACGTCGCGTCGGCCGTAGTCGAGGAAGTTGATCGAGATGGCGCCGGCGGCGTCGGGCACGTTGCCGACAGCTTTGACGTTCTTGATCGCGCCGGGGTCACCCGCCGTGCGGGCGGCCGGGGTCGCGGGCTTGTCGTCCTCGCCGCAGGCGGCGGCCGGCAATCCGGTCGCGACCAGCGTGGCGCTGACGGTGACGGCGGCGAAGCACGACCGCAACCAGGTGCGCACGCGGAACCTCCCAGAACGCTACGAGCGTGACCAACCGAACGGTACGACGGAGATCAACCGGACACAACCGTCTTTCGTTGCCATCCGACTGGTAGGACTGGCGCATGCGCCTGCTCGCCCTGCTCGCCGTCCTGACTCTCGCCGTCACGGGCTGTTCCGGCCCTGACCCGGCGCGGCCCGGTGTCCTGTCCGTCGGCATCCGGGAGCCCGCGACGCTGCTGCCCGCCGACCTCGCCGACCAGGCGGGCCGGCTGGTGACCGGCGCGCTGTGGACCCCGCTCGCCGATTACGACGCGGCATCCGGGAAGGTGACACCGCGAGCCGCCGAGTCGATTACGAGCGCCGACCGGGTGCACTGGACGGTCAAGCTGCGGCCGGCCACGTTCCACGACGGCACCCCGGTCACGGCGCAGTCCTATGTGGACACGTGGAAAGTGATCGCGGAATCGCGGTGGGTTTCCTCGCCGGTACTCACGAAACTGCTGCGAGCCCGGGAAATCACGGCGCCGGCCCCGGACACGATCGCCCTGACCCTCGACCGGCCTTCCGGTCAAGTACCGGCGCTGCTCTCGGCGCCGGGTCTGGTACCGCTGCCCGCGTCGGTACTCGCTTCCCGCGACTGGGACGGCTTCGCGAAGAACCCCGTCGGCAACGGCCCCTACCGGCTCGAAGGACCGTGGAAGCCCGGCTCGGGCGGCACGCTCAAGCGAACCGGCCAGGGCAACGCCGCGGAAATCGAGCTGCGGGTCGGTGAACCGGCGGCCCAGTACGAGGCGGTGAAGGCGGGCACGCTCGACCTCGCGACGGAGGTCCCCGGCGAGAAGCACGAAGCCATGCACGGCGACTTCGGCGACCGCCACGCGACCTGGTCGTTGCCGCGAGCCGGCTATCTCGCGTTCCCGGTGGCGGACCCGCGCTTCGCCGACGCGACGGTCCGCCACGGCTTCGCGCTCGGCGTCGACCGCGCGGCGCTGGAAGCCGGCCCACTCGCGCACCAGGTCGACCCGGCCAAGGCGCTGCTGCCGCCTGCGGACGCGCCCGGCGAGCGATCCGGCACCTGCCGCCCGTGCAGCTTCGACGCGGCGGCTGGTAAGGCCCTGCTGCACCAGGCGGCCTTTCCCGGCGGTGCGACCGTCTACTTCGGACCCGGCGCCGAGGCGTGGACGCGGACGCTCGTGGTCGGCCTGCACAAAGCCCTCGACGTCTCCGTGACCGCGCAGGCCAAACCCAGCACCGGGCCGCTGGACGGGCCGGCCACGCTCGACGTCAAGCTGGCCACGGCGAGCCCGTACGAGCTGCTCTCGGAACTGGCTTCGGAGTCGGGGTACACCGATGACGTCTTCCGCCAGAACCTGGCCCTCGCCGACGCCGCGGCGAGCGCGGAAGAGGCCGGGGAGCTGTACCGGCTGGCGGAGAACCAGCTGCTGCGTGACCTGCCGGTGGCCCCGCTGTGGTCGGGCCACGGCCACGCCGTCTGGTCGTCGCGCGTCCACGACGTCACGACGACGCCCTTCGCCGGCCCGGTGCTGGCCGGAATCGGGGTGTCATGACCTGGGATCCCGCACCCCTGTCCGAGGTCACCGCGTTGTTCTCGCGGGTGCAGGTGCCGTGGTGGATCGCCGGCGGATACGCGATCGAGCTGGCCGTCGGTCACGCGTTCCGCGAACACGGCGACGTCGATGTCCTCCTGCTCCGGCGCGATCAGTCGGCGGCCCAGGAGGCACTGTCCTCGTGGGAATGGTGGGCGGCCGATCCACCCGGCACGCTGCGTCCCTGGCAGCGCGGCGAAACCCTGCCGGCCGGCGTCGACGACGTGTGGTGCCGTCCGGCGGCAGCCGCGCCGTGGCGAATCCAGGTCATGCTCGACGAGGCGCGGGGCGACGAGTGGGTCTCGCGCCGGAACGGCGCCGTACGGCGCGCCATCGCCGACCTGGGCGAGGTCTCGCCGGACGGCGTGCCCTACCTCGCCCCCGAGGTGCAGTTGTTCGCCAAGGCCTGGGAAACGCGTCCCAAAGACGAGCAGGACTTCGCCGAGGTCCTGCCGATCCTCGGCGACACGCAACGACGCTGGCTGGCGAAGGCTCTCGAAACCACATACGGACGGCATCCGTGGCTTGATCGCCTCTAGACGGTCGCGTGCTCGGCGAGCGTTTCGATGAACGCCGTGGTCAGCGGGTCGGGCGTGGCGCGTGTGAAAGCGACCAGCGTCCGGCGGACCGGCACGGACGGGCGCAGAACGCGGCCGTCGAACCGCGCGGGCAAGACGTTCGCCGGGACAAGCGCGGGACCGAGGCCCGCGGCGGCGAGGATCGGCGCGGCGGCCGTCTGTTCGGTGCGGACCGCGGCGCGCGGCCGGAACCCCGCCGCGGCGCATGTCTCGTCCACGAGCTCGGCAAGGCCGTTGCCCGGGGCGTAGTGCACCCACGCGCAGCCGGCGAGCGTGCTCAGGTCGACCACGCCGCTGGTGTCGTCCTCCGAAGCGCCGTCGGCGGGCAGCACGACGACGAAGTCCTCGACGCCCAGTTCCCGCACCGGCCCGGCCCAGCCGGTGGGCCGCGGACCGAGCGCGACGTCGGCTTCTCCCGCGGCCATCGCTTCCCGCAGCTCGTCGGCATGCCGGAATTCGACCAGCCGGACATCGACCTCCGGCCGGTCACGCCGCCACACGCGCAGCGCGGGTGGCAGCACGCCGAGGCTCACCGAGTACACCGTCGCCACCTGCAGCTCCCCCGCCGTCGTCCCGGACGCGAGCCGGGCCGCGCAGCGCGCACGTTCGGCGTCGGCCAGCGCGGCCCGCGCGTGCGGCAGCATCGCCCGGCCCATCGGGGTGAGCCGGACGGCCCGGGGAAGCCGCTCCAGCAGCGGCCCGCCGAGGCTGCGCTCCAGCGCGCGCATCTGGTGCGACAGCGCCGGCTGCGTCACGTGCAGCTGTTCGGCGGCGCGAGTGAACGAACCGGTGTCGACCACCGTGACCAGGTACTCGAGCTGCCGGAGGCTTGTCATGAACTCAGCTTATCGACTTGGTGACAAGTAAGCCTTGGACTCATCGCTCCGGCCTGGGCAGCCTTGAGGTCATGAAGCGCAAGACCGCCCTGGTCGCCGGGGCCCACGGAATCATCGGCAAAAACCTGGTCGAGCACCTGCGAGCGGACGGCGGCTGGGACGTCGTCGGTCTGTCCCGCCGCGGCGGACCGGGAACGGTGGCCGTCGACCTGCTCGACCTTGCGGACACCCACGCGAAGATCGGCTCCCTGAGCGGCACGACCCACGTCTTCTACGCCGCCTACCAGGACAAACCGACTTGGGCGGAGCTCGTCCCGCCCAACCTGGCGATGCTGACCAACCTCGTCGACGCCGTCGAAGCGGCAGCACCCGCGCTCGAGCACGTCAGCCTCATGCAGGGCTACAAGGTCTACGGCGCGCACCTCGGACCGTTCAAGACCCCGGCGCGCGAGACCGACGCGGGGCACATGCCACCCGAGTTCAACGTCGACCAGCAGGCGTTCCTGGAACGGCGTCAGGGGTCGTGGGCGTGGTCGGCGATCCGGCCGTCGGTGGTCGGTGGCACCGCGCTGGGCAACCCGATGAACCTCGCGCTGGTGATCGCGGTGTACGCGTCGATCTCGAAGGAACTCGGGCTGCCGCTGCGCTTCCCCGGCAAGCCCGGCGCCTACGACAGCCTGCTCGAGATGACCGACTCGGGGCTGCTGGCCGAGGCGACGGTCTGGGCGACCGGGCACCAGGGCGCGTTCAACATCGCGAACGGCGACCTGTTCCGCTGGCGCGAACTCTGGCCGAAACTGGCGGCGTACTTCGGCCTCGAGGTCGCGCCGCCGTTGCGGATGTCCTTGGCCGAAGTCATGGCCGACAAAGGTCCGCTGTGGACCTCGATGGCTTCGAAGTACGGTCTTTCGGCGTCCTATGCGGACGTGTCGTCGTCGTGGACGTTCGGCGATTTCGTGTTCGGCTGGGACTACGACATGTTCGCCGACACGTCGAAGTCACGACGGGCGGGTTTCCACACCTACGTCGAGACCGAGCTGATGTTCTTCCGGCTCTTCGACGAGTTCCGCAAGGCGCGGGTGATCCCCTAGCCGCGACCGATGAACGGCATGGTCGTCGCGGTGATGGTGAGGAACTGGACGTTGGCGTCGAGCGGCAGGCCGGCCATGTAGAGCACGGCGTCGGCCACGTGCCGCACGTCGAACGTCGGCTCGGCGACGACCCGGCCGTCGGCCTGCGGGATGCCCGCTGCCATCCGTTCGGTCATCTCGGTGGCGGCGTTGCCGATGTCGATCTGCCCGCAGGCGACGTTCCAGGCCCGGCCGTCCAGCGAGATCGACCGGGTCAGCCCGGTGACGGCGTGCTTCGTCGCGGTGTAGGCGACGCTCGCCGGCCGCGGTACGTGCGCGGAGATCGAGCCGTTGTTGACGATCCGGCCGCCACGCGGGTCCTGGTCCTTCATGAGCCGCACGGCCTGCCTGGCGCAGAGGAACATCCCGGTCAGATTGACGTCGACGGTGCGTTTCCAGTCCTCGACGGACAAGTCGGCGACGGTCCCGCCCGCGGCGATCCCGGCGTTGTTGACCAGCAGGTCAAGCCGTCCCCAGTTCGCGCGGACAGCCTCGAACAGGGCCGCGACGGAGCCTTCGTCGGAGACGTCGGTGGGAACCACGAGCGCCCCGTCGGCCCCGGCAGCAGTTTCGGCCAGTGCCTCGGCTCGGCGTCCGGCGAGGGCTACCTGGTAGCCGTCGTCGAGCAGGGCCCGCGCCACAGCCCGGCCGATCCCCGATCCCGCTCCGGTGACCACCGCGGTCTTCGCCATCGCGCCTCCTCGGTGCCAGACTGCCGTCATGGGACTTCGCGAAAGTTTCCAGGCCGGGCTGGCCCGGCAACTCGGTCACCCTAGCGGCCTGCGGGGCCGCGTCGTCGGCGCGATGCTCAACCGCCGGAACCGGGCGGCGGTCGTGAAGGCGGTCGCGGCCCTGGAGCTGTCCGGTACCGAAACGGCACTGGACATCGGTTTCGGCGGCGGGTTGGGCCTTGAGCTGCTGCTTCGCGATGCGGCCGCGGTCCACGGCGTGGACATCTCGCAGACCATGCTCGCCCGGGCTCGCGGCGGGTTCGGCAAGGAGATCGTCGCGGGCCGGCTGCAGCTGCACGAAGGCTCGATGACGGCGTTGCCGCTCGGCGACAATGCTGTCGAGGCGATCGTCTCGACGAACACGATCTACTTCGTCGACGATCTCGGTGCCGCGTTCTCGGAGGTCGCCCGGGTGCTCGCCCCCGGCGGCCGGTTCGTGTTGGGCATCGCCGATCCGGACCTGATGGGCCGGTCGAAGATGCTGACCGACAACGGCTTCCGCATCCGTCCCGTGGACGAGGTGGAAACGGCGCTGAGCACGGCGGGCCTGCCGGTGACCCGGCACGAGACGTTCGGCCACAGCGGGCTCGGCTTCCACCTGCTGATCGCCGAACCATGATGACGAAACGGGGGCCCGGCGAACCGGACCCCCGTTTTCGGAAGAGAGACCTACTTCGGCTGCACGCCCAGCGCGGCCAGCGCCGGGCCCGCCATGATCACGCCGCTACCGGTCACCGTGTCGAACCCAGGAGTGCCCAGGTCGATCGACGAAGAGACCAAGGCCGTGCGGATCTGGGCCGGAGTCGCCGTCGGATTGCCCGAGAGCAGCAGCGCCGCGATCGCCGCCGCGTGCGGGGCCGCCGCCGATGTTCCGAAGAACGGCTGGAAACCGCTCACCGAGGTCGCGACGCCGTCGGCCGCGGTGATGTCCGGCTTGTTGCGGACCGTGCCGCCGGTCGAGGACACGTTGCCGGGAGTGATCGCGGTGCCGTCGGCGTTGTAGAACAGGCGACGCTTGCCGTCGGAGGAGAACCGCTCCCACTTGCTCGACGCGGTGAACAGGCCGGGGTACGGGCCGGCCGGGTTCGCCGGGTCGCCGGTCTCCAGCGGACGGCTGAACGCGGCCGCCGCCGGGGCCGCCGCGACGCTGAACGCGTTCGCCGCGGCCGAGTGGCCGTTCGTGACGCCGTTGGTGCTGAACGCCTTGAGCGAGCCCGAAGCCACGAACCGGCCGCGAATGACGTTCAAAGCGATGAACCGGTCCGCGCCGCTGTACTTGACCACCGCGACCTTGTAGCCGGAGCCGGTGGTGGGCACGTTCGCGATCTCGTACGGGTTCTGCGCGCCGGACTGGCCGTTCTCGCTGGAGGCCACGACGCTGCCCGACGAGTTCAGGATGAACAGGTCGTAGTCGTTGGCGGACTTGCCCCACGGGTCGGACCAGAAGAGCGTCACCGGCTTGCCGAGCGAGCCGGCCGAGAGCGCGTCGAAGTTCTGCGTGGTGCTGCTCGGGTCGAAGTCGTGCGGGGTGCCGGTGACGCCGCTGATCTTCGTCGCGGAGGCGCGGAAGTCGCCTTCGTAGTAGCCGCTGGTGCCGTCGGTCGCATTGCCCGAGTTGCCGGCCGAAGAGAAGTAAAGCGCGCCGGCCGCGGTCACGTCGTTGACCGCCTGCGCCACCTGGGTGTCCTGGAACGGCGATTCGTCGAAGTAGGAGACGTCGTCGACGATGATCTGGCATTTGCCGGTGCTGCGCAGCGCGCGGATGTTCGCGGCGAAGCTGGCCTCGCTGGTGAACGCCGTGGCGAAGCCGAGCGTCGCGTTCGGCGCGAGGTCGTGGATGATCTCGAGCATCGCGGTGCCCTCGTCGCCACTGCCCTTCTGGCCGGACAGGACGTCGACCGCGGGCAACTCGCCGGCGCTCTGCGACTTCGCCAGCGAGTCGACGCCGTCGGAGAGCACGCAGACCTTTACGCCGGAGCCACTGACGCCATAGGTCGCGCGGGCGGTGTCCGCACCGTGCGCCTTGTCGCCTTCGGAGACCTGGGTCGTGGCCGCGGCCTGCGCGGCGAGAGCCTGACGCAGGTCCCGGTTGCCCGGCTCGCTCCAGGTCGTGGCCTGTGCCGCGGGCTTCACCTCGGCGACATCGGCCCGGCCGGCGATCGCGTCCAGCGCGGACAGCGGCAGGTCGGCGCGGACGGCACCGTCCGCGGAGACGTAGCGGACGGTGCCGCCCGCCGCCCGGACCGCGCTCGCGACGGCCTTGCCGTGCGCGGCGATGTCGACGGCGACGGTGCCGGCGGTGCTGACACCGACGCCGGAGCGGTAGTCGGGCAGCTTCGCGGCCAGCGACCGGTCGGCTCGCAACCGCTTCTCGACGACCAGCTGGCTCGATTGCTTGCGCTCCGCGGGGCTCAGGCTCTTCTTGATGCTCTGCAGCGCGTTGATGCCCGCCTCGGTGCGCGCGGTCGCCGCGTCCACGGTGGACGGCTGCGCCGCCGAGACCCCCGTCGTCAGCAGCAGCGCGCCGACCGTCAGCGGAACCGCGTGCGCGGCGACCCGGCTGAATCTCACCATCGATGTCTCCCTGTAATACTCGGCCGCTCGACCGAATGACACCCGACTGGGTGTATTGGGGAGAATCTAAGGAGTGCCCGCTCAGTGGTCCACCGACCAAAGTCGGGAACACCCACTGGTCCACATACTGGAACGGTCAGGAAAACGTGAGAACGATTTTTCCTCGGCCGTGTCCCGTCTCGACCTCCCGATGGGCGGCGGCTGCCTCGGTGTACGGATAGGCGCGGCGCACGTGGAACCGCGAGTCGCCCTTGGCGTAAAGCGCGGCCAATTCGGCGAGACGCGTGGCGGAACGTCCGGACTTCGAGACGAGCACGCCGAGCTCCGCGGCCCGACCGTGATCGACGAGGGTGAGGATCCGACGCCGGTCCTTCACCAGTTCGAGCGAGATGTCGAGTGCGGGGCCACCCGCGCCGTCGAGTACGACGTCGATCCCCTGCGGCGCGGCGGCTTCGATGCGGTCCTTCAGTCCTACGCCGTAGACAACGGGGGTAGCGCCCAACTCGCGCAGGTAGTCCTGGTTCGCTTCGCTCGCGGTACCGACCACCTTGGCGCCCTGGAGCTGAGCAAGCTGCACGGCGGCGGTGCCGACCGACCCGGCGGCGCCATGGATGAGCAGCGTCTCACCTTCCCGCAGGCGCAGCGTTTCCAGCGCGATCGACGCGGTCTGCGCGCCGGCCGTGAACCCGCCGGCCACCTCCCACGGCATCTCCGGCGGCTTCGGTGTCACATCGGCAGCCGGGACGACGATGTACTCGGCGGCAGCCTGCACGGCGGTGAAGCCCAGTACTTCCGTGCCCACCTCGATGTCCCCGCTGCCTTCGTCGACGATACCGGCGAATTCGTTGCCGGGCACCCGCGGCCAGCCCAGGTTCAGTCCCGGCGGCTCCCACCCGGCGCGAACGGCGGCGTCGTACGGCTGCACTCCGGCAGCCTTCACCTGACCCGGCCCTGCATGGGGCTCGGGCAGCTCGAGAACGCGGAGTACGTCCGGCCCGCCGAACTCGGTGAACGCAGCGGCTTTCATCGGCTCCTCCAGGTTGTCGCTTGCTCCACCATCGTGGAACTTCAAGCTCGGTGGAGGTCAAGGCCACGGCTGCACTTTCAGCTGAGGCCACTGGCTTTGCCATCGGGCGGCTTTGCGTTCATAGACTTCTCGCGGGGCGAGCACCCGGTTCGGCCGGACGACCAGCGCGAAGAGGTCACCGCAACCGTGGGGTGCGTGGAAGTGCCAGTGCCCGTCGCGTTCGATCCGGACGCCCACGCAAGAACAGATCGCCGGGAAGGCATCGATCGCTTGCTCAGTGGTGGCGAAGGGACGGCAGGGGATGCCGAACTTCCCTTCGTACCAGAGGTGCACCCGCGCTTCATTGCGTACTTCCACTTCGACCGGAAGATCTTCGCACGCTGCGCCGACCATGCGGATCACCCGATCCTCGGCTTCCCAGCCGAGGTCTCGGGAATCGTGGTAGAAGAGGTCATAGTCCTTGATTCCCCTCGTCGCCTCGCGCCCGGTCAGCACGTTCCAAACCGTCTGCACGGCGCACCCCGCCGTGGGGTACCACTGCGGAAGTTCGAGCCGTCTTACCCGATCGAGCACCTCGACGAGAATTTCGTTGTGCTCCAACACGTTTCGGAGCCGTTCGAGGTCCGTCACAACTCGATCCTACCGCAGATCTTCACCCGATCGAGTGGCCATTTCCGCCGCTGCAGCGCGATTTTCTGTCGGTGTCCGCCTCTAACGTCGCCGCCATGACCACTACCGATGCACCCGTCCAGAACATCACCGACAACGAAGTCCGCAAGGCAGTCGTGCACTACCTCAGGCGCGAAGACCGGGCGTTCCGCCTTCGTTCCAAGCACATCGAGCAGCTGACCGACAACGGGCTCGTCCGCGTCATGCAGGCCGCCGCATCCGAAATCGCACGGCTCGAAGCGCTCCAGATGCGCGCCGCGGCCACACTGAGCCGAAGACGCGGGAATCCGCGCAGCACCGAGGCGGAACTCTCCCTCGCCCTCTCCGTCACGACACGTCAGGCGGGCGCGATGATCGCGACAGCCGAGGCACTGACCAGCCGCCTGCCCGGCACCTTCGGACTTATGGAGCGTGGCCGGCTCGACCTGCCGCGCGCGACGAAAGTCACCAACGCGACAGCATGGCTCACGGACGAGGCCGCACGGGAGGCCGACGCGAATCTCGTGTTGCGCTTGCCGGGCAAGAATGCCACGGAAGTCCGGAAAGCAGCGACGTACGCGGCGAAGATGGCGGATCCGGAAGGCGCCGAGCGACGAACCCGCGAACGGCGCGCTGCGCGTTGTCTCACATTGATCCATCAGGATTCGGGTGCGGCGACGCTGTCCCTCGACCACGCGCCGGCCGAGAAGGCCGCTGCGGCGTATGCCCGGGTCAACGGGATGGCCAAGGCGCTGAAGACGAGCGACGAGTCCCGCACACTTGACCAGCTGCGCGCCGACGTCGCGCTGGACCTGCTGCTGAGCGCGGAAGTCGGTGGTACGCCTCCTCGTATGGAGGGATTCCTCTACCTGGACCTGGCCACCTACCTGGGCCTGAACGAGAACCCGGCGGAGTTCGCGGGCCACGGACCCATTTCCGCGACGCTCGCCCGCGAACTCCTCGCGGGCCCTGACACGGTCCTGCGCCGGATCATCACGGATCCGTTGACGGGTCAGGTGCACGATCTCGGCCGTACCCGTTATCGCCCCACGGCGGCCATGGCGGAGTTCGTCCGGGTCCGCGACCGCGAATGCCGCCGCCCCGGCTGCGCTCGCCCGGCGCAGGCGTGCGAGATCGACCACGTCACCGACTGGCACCACGGCGGCCCGACCAGTACAGCGTCGCTGGCCGCGTTCTGCACCTGCGACCACCACCTGAAGGACGAACCGGGGTGGCACTACGCCCTGGCCGAGGACGGCACCCTGACGATCACCACCCCGGCCGGCCTCGTCCACCACTCGACCGCACCGCCACTGCACGCACCGCGCGCAGCCGGGAACACCGCTCGCCCGCTTCCGCACACCTCACACCCGCCACAGAACGACGCGGCTTAGAGCCGGTCTCATCCTCATAAGACGGCAACGAACCGAAACTGTCGGTACCCCGCCGTACGCTCTGGCCATGGACAAGATCGAAATCTCTCGTGCCAACCCGGCACAGGCAGGTGCCCTGACCGCCCTGATGCACGCTTCTTCGGCCTACCAAGGCGAATACGCGTCCATCTTGGACGGCTACACGGTCACACCCGAGTACATCGAAAGGAACCCGACATTCACCGCAATGACAGGCGACGAACTCCTCGGTTTCTACGCGCTGCTGACAGAGCCGCCGGAACTCGACATCCTCTTCGTCGCGGACGAGGCGCAGGGGCTCGGCATCGGTGCGCGCCTGATCACACACATGCTCGCCGAGGCCCGCGAACGCGAGATCGAAAGCGTCCGCGTTGTCTCGCACCCGCCCGCGTTGCCGTTCTACGTCCGCATGGGCGCACGGCGCACCGGCACGATCCCACCGAAACCCCCGAAGGTCCGCTGGGAACGGCCGGAGCTCCGCTTCGACGTCCCTACATGTTGATCATGTGGCCCGCGAGGCCGTGGATCGCTTCCTTCACCGCTTCACCCAGGGTGGGGTGAGCATGGACGTTCCGTGCCACTTCGTGCACCGTCAGATCCCACTGCTGCGCCAGCGTCAGCTCCGGCAGCAGCTCCGTGACGTCCGGCCCGATGAGGTGGCCGCCGATCAGCTCGCCGTATTTCGCGTCGCTGATCAGCTTGACGAAGCCACCCGCGTCGCCGAGGCCCTGGGCTTTGCCGTTGGCCGTGAACGGGAACTTCGCCACCTGGACGTCGAAGCCCTTCTCGCGGGCCTGTTCTTCAGTCCAGCCGAAGCTCGCGATCTGGGGCTGGCAGTACGTCGCGCGCGGGATCATCGGGAAGTTGAGTTCCATCGTCTCCGCGCCCGCGATCGTCTCCGCGGCAACCACACCCATCGATTCGGATGCGTGCGCCAACATCAGCTTCGCCGTCACGTCACCGATCGCGAAAATATGCGAGACGTTCGTGCGGCCCCGGCCATCCACGGCGATCGCGCCTCGATCCGTGAGCGCGACACCCGTCTTCTCCAGGCCGTAGCCCTCCACCCGCGGCTGAAAGCCGATGGCCTGCAGGACTTTGTCCGCCTCGAGGACCTGCTCGCCGTTCTTCTCCGAAGACACAGTGACACGTACCGACGGGGCCGATTCGTCGATCGACTCGACGCGGGTCGACGTCAGCACCTTGATGCCGAGTTTGCGGTACCGGCGTGCGAGCTCCGCCGACACCTCGGCGTCCTCCAGCGGCACCATCCGGTCGAGGAACTCGACGATCGTGACATCGACACCGTAGTTGTGCAGCACATACGCGAACTCGACGCCGATGGCACCCGCGCCGGCGATGATGATGCTCGACGGCAGCTCGCTCGAGAGGATCTGCTCCTCGTAGGTCACCACGCGGGAGCTGCGCGAAGTCCCGGGCAGCAGCCGCGTGGTCGCGCCCGTCGCGATGATGCAGTGGTCGAACGTCACCTGCGAGCCGTTGACCTCGAGGGTGTGGTCGTCGACGAAGGTGCCGTGCCCGTCGAACTCGGTGATCTTGTTCTTCTTCATGAGGAAGTGCACGCCCTTGACGCGCCCGTCGGCGACCTTCCGGCTCCGCTCGTAAGCGGCCGTGTAGTCGACGCGGATCGGGCTGTCGGACGAGATGCCGAACGCCTTCGCCTCCTGCGTCACCACGTGCGCCAGCTCGGCGTTGCGCAGCAGCGCCTTCGACGGGATGCACCCGACGTTCAGGCAGACGCCGCCCCAGTACTTCTCCTCGACCACCGCGACGCTCAGCCCCAGCTGGGACGCGCGGATCGCCGCGACGTAGCCGCCCACCCCGGCCCCCAGCACGACGACATCAAAGTGTTGTGCACTCATGAGCCGAAACTACCCCTTTCCGCGTCGCCAAGCGGAGTGACGGTGCTCGCTCGACCGCCACGGTGGCCGCGCAGCGATGCGGTCACCTCCTCGTTGCACCCTTCGGGCAAGAAGCCGCCGCCAACCTGCAGATGGGTCCGCAGGTCGAGCACCACGAAGTCCCGACCGCTGCCGGTTCGAAGGGCAGGTTCAGTGCTGGGCACCACCTCTTGGTGGCGACGAGCATCGCCAGCCGGGGCCGGCCGACGGGACCGCCGGATCGTGCTCCACGTCCGTCGTCACGCTCGCCCGGCAGTCCACACGCTGCGGTTACCGGTCGGCACGGAACCGCTGGTGAGCGCCTCGGAAGGTCAAGGACGGAAGGTGCCCACCGTTGCCGAACGCCGACCGTCGCCTCAGGCGGCGATCGGCGGCTGCTCCCCGCGGATCGACGCCAGCAGCGACGTCACAGCCGCCATGATCCGGGCCGTTGCCTCTTCCAGCACCGCGCGGGTCTGCTCCCGGCCGACCAGGTCCGAGAGGTCGACCGGTGGCCCCGCGACCAGTTCCACCGTCTTGCGGGGCACCCCGCGCGGCAGGAGCGCCGTGGCCGGCAGCAGGTGGTGGGTCCCCCAGTTGGCGACCGGGATCACCGGGGCCCCGGTCGCCAGCGCGGCCCGGACCACGCCGGTCTTGCCGCGCATCGGCCAGCCGTCGGGGTCGTTCGAGAACGTGCCTTCCGGGAAGATCGCGACACACTCGCCTGCCCGCACGGCGGCAACCAGGTCGCGGTAGGCCTCCGCCGCCGTCGCCGCGCCGCGGTAGACCGGGATGTGGCGCCCGGAGCGCATCACCGAGCCCACCACCGGCAGCTTCCAGAGCGAGGCCTTCGCCAGGTAGCGCGGTACGCGGCCGGCGGCGAGGCAGAACGCCGTCAGCGTCGTGGGGTCGGCGAACGACAGGTGGTTCGATGCCACCAGTACCCCGCCGGATCGGGGGATGTGCCGCGAGCCCCGCACGCGGAAGCGGGTCGTCTGCACGAGGAACTGCCAGACGACCTCGATCGCGAGGCTGTACCAGGCGCCTCGGCCGGCACGGGCGAAGCGCCGGCCGTAGGCGATCATCTGGCGTCGGGTGAGCAGCTCACCTTCGGTGTCCAGGGCGGTCCAGCGGTCGGTCATGAGTGTCATTCGTAGCCCACGACCGGCCGGTTGGGCGCCGGCGCGCGCCGAACGCGGCGCAGATCACAGCAGAAAGTTCACCGCGGGAAGGTCACAGCCGCTCGAGCACCACCACGGGGATTTCGCGGTCGGTCTTCTTGGCGTACTCGTTGTAGTCCGGCCAGACCGAGGCGAGCTTCTCCCACAGCTTGGCGCGCTCCTCACCGGAGGTGGTGCGGGCCCGCGCCTTGAACTTGTCGGCCTTGACCTGCACGCCGACCTCGGGGTGATCGACGAGGTTGAAGTACCAGCCGGGGTGGTTCGCCGCGCCGCCCTTCGAGGCCACGATCACCGGGTTTCCGTCGACTTCCTGGTAGATCAGGGCGAACTTGCGCTCCTGACCGGTCTTGCGGCCCTTCGTGGTCAGCACCAGCGTCGGGACGCCTTCCTGCCAGTCGTGGCCGACCTCGCCGTTGGTCTCCTCGTAGCGGCGGACGTGCTCGTCACCGAACAGCATGTGTGGTTCCTTTCGCGATCTTCCGGTGTGGCCAGCACACCACTTGACGGTTCCCTCGGACAGGAACACCCACACCGCCGTGGATCTTCCTCAGCCGGTTTTCACTCGATCGGGGGACATTCGCCGAGTAGCGGTTTCTCCGTCCGCGTTCGACTCCCAGTAGATTGCACCGACCGAGCACACGCGAACGCCCGAGACCGATCTTGGAGGAGCCATGAAGGCCCGGCCGCACGTGACACTGGAAGATGTGGCACGCAGCGCGAACGTCTCGCTCGCGACGGCGTCGCGGGTGCTCAACGGCACCGCGTCCGTCCGCGCCGACCTGCGGGAGCGGGTCTCCGCCGCCGCGGCCGAGCTGGCCTACGCCCCGAACGCCCACGCGCAGGCCCTAGCCGGCGGCACCCACCGCACGGTCGGCGTGATCTGCCACGATGTCAGTGACCCGTACTTCGCCGCGATCGCCGGTGGTGTGATGCGGGTAGCCACCGACAACGGGTTGCTCGTGATGCTGGCCGGCACGTTCCGCGACCCGGACCGCGAGGTCGCCTACGTCTCGACGCTGCGCGCGCAGCGGGCCGCGGCCATCCTGCTGATCGGCTCGGCGTTCGAAGACCGGGCGTGGGAGCGGGCGATGGCCGCCGAACTGGAGCCCTACCGCCGGGGCGGCGGCCAGGTCGCGGCGGTCAGCCGCCATCGCGGACTCAAGATCGACACCGTCCAGCCGGACAACAAGGGCGGTGCCGCGGAACTGGCGAAGGCGTTGCTCGGGCTCGGGCACAAGCGGTTCGCCGTGCTGGCCGGGCCACGGCGGCTGAGCACCGTGATCGACCGGCTGGCCGGATTCTCGGGTGAGCTCGCCGCACACGGCGTCGAGCTGCGCGAAGACGACGTCTTCGAGGCCGCGTTCAGCCGCGACGGCGGGTACGAAGCCACGAAGCGGCTGCTCGCCGGCCGCAGGCGCAAGCTGCCGACCTGCCTCTTCGCCGTCACCGATGTGATGGCGATCGGCGCGCTGACGGCGTTGCGGGAGGAAGGCCTGTCCGTACCCGGCGATATCTCCGTGGCCGGTTTCGACGACATCCCCGTGGTCCGCGACCTGGCCCCGGCCCTGACCACCGTGCGGCTGCCGCTGGAGGAACTGGGCGAACGGGCGATGGACCTGGCGATCAAGGGCTCTACGGGCACCCGGCCGCGGACGGTCCGGCTGTCCGGCGAGGTCGTCCTGCGGGAAAGCACCGCGCGCCCCAAGCGCTGACCCGGTCGGGCCTTGTCGTGTACCGGCACAGGCCCTACCGTGGAATTGAGAAAGCGCTTTCTGACGTCTCGGAGGTCCCGATGCTCGTGCTCCCGGTTCCCGGCGGGGGGCTCCTGAACTGGTCGCCGTCCGGGCCGCCGCTCCCGGAGCCCCCGAAGACGCCGCCGTCGTCGCGGATCGTCTACGCCGCCGCGCACGTGGTCGCGGACGCGCTGGCCGACGAGCCCTACGCCGTCGACTGGGACACGACGCTGACCTTCCGCGAGCACCTCTGGTCATGCGGGCTGGGCGTCGCGGAGGCGATGGACACCGCGCAGCGCGGCATGGGCCTCGACTGGGCGACGACACAGGAACTGGTCACACGCACCGGCGCGGTCGCCGCCGGGCGGCGCTGGTGCGCCGGTGTCGGCACCGACCAGCTGCCCGCCGGCCCGGCGACCGTCACCTCCATTGTGGACGCCTGGCGCGAGCAGCTGGAACTGGTCTCCCGCGCGGGCGCGATCCCGGTCGTCATGGCCAGCCGGGCACTGGCCGCGGCGGCGACCGGTCCTGACGACTACCACGCGGCGTACGGGAAGCTGCTCTCCGAAGCGAGCGGGCCGGTCCTGCTGCACTGGCTGGGCGAGCAGTTCGACCCGGCGCTGGCCGGCTACTGGGGCCACGATGACGTACGCGCCGCGGCCCGTGAGCTGGCCGCACTCTGCGCCGAGCACGCCGGCACGATCGCCGGCGTGAAGGTCTCGGTGCTGGACGCCGAGATCGAGACCGAATTCCGGCGGGCTCTTCCCGGTGGAGTCGCCTGCTACACCGGTGACGACTTCAACTATCCCGAACTCATCGCCGGAGACGGCGAAGGACACAGCGAGGCCTTGCTCGGGATCTTCGATCCGATCGCGCCTGTCGCCGCGGCCGCGCTGGCCCGCCTCGACGGAGGCGACCAGGCCGGGTTCCGGACCTTGCTCGACCCCACCGTGCCGCTGTCCCGCGAGATCTTCCGCGCACCGACCCGGCACTACAAGACCGGCGTCGTCTTCCTGGCCTACCTCAACGGCCACCAGGAACACTTCCGGATGATCGCCGGCCAGGAATCCGCGCGCACGATCACGCACCTCGCGACGCTGCTGCGGCTCGCCGACGAGGCCGGTGTGCTCGCCGACCCCGAGCTGGCCGTGGCCCGGATGCGGCCGCTGCTGCAGGCCGCGGGGGTGGCGTGATGGACCCCCGGCTGAGCCTCAACCAGATCACCACCAAGGCCTGGTCGCTGCCCGAAGCGGTGGCCGGCTGCGCGGCGGCGGGCGTCGGCTGGATCGGGCTGTGGCGCGACAAGGTGGCCGAAACCGGCGTCGACGAAGCCGCGCGGGTGCTCAAGGAACACGGTGTGCGGGTTTCGTCGTTGTGCCGCGGTGGGTTCTTCACCGGCGTGACACCCGAGGGGTCCCCTGTGGACGGTGTGGCCCAGACCCGGGAGGCGATCGACGAGGCCGCCGCGCTCGGCGCCGACGTCCTCGTGCTGGTCGTCGGCGGGATCGCGGGCAACGACCTGGCCGCGTCCCGGCAGCGGGTCGCGGACGCCGTGGGTGAGCTGGCGCCGTACGCCGGTGAGCGCGGGGTGCGGCTCGGCCTGGAGCCACTGCACCCGATGCAGTGCGCGGAGCGCTCGGTGTTGTCCACTGTGGATCAGGCGCTGGCGGTCGCCCGGGAGCATCCCGCCGAGCAGGTCGGCGTGATCGTGGACGAGTTCCACGTCTGGTGGGATCCGCGGATCGAGGAGTCGATCGCCGCGGCGGCCGGCCGGATCGCCGGGTTCCACGTGTGCGACGTGCTGGTGCCGCTGCCCGACCCCCTGCTGGGCCGCGCGCTACCGGGCGACGGCCCCATCGACCACCGTCACCTGCGGGCCTGCGTCGAGGCCGCTGGCTATACGGGCCCGATCGAGGTCGAGGTGTTCAACGCCGGGCTGTGGGCGCGGCCGGGTGCGGAAGTGCTCGCCGAGACCGTTGCGGCGTTCGAGCGACACGTGGCCTGAGCTCGTCCGTTCGCCGATACGCTGGGTCCACCACGCGGACGGGGGTCGCACGATGCACGCGGAAGACGAGGGGGCGGTCCGCAGCGTGCTGCGGACCTTCGACCTGCTCGCGCTCTTCACGGAACGCACCCGGACCTGGGCGGTCAAGGACCTCACCGCGGCGAGCGGCCTGGCGAAGACGACCCTGTTGCGGCTCGTCGCCACTTGCGAGCAACGCGGCCTGCTCTGGACGCGCCCGGACGGGCGGATCACCGTGGGGCCCGGGATGCTCCGCTGGGCGCAGCTGGCCAACACGGCGTGGCAGCTGCCCGAGCCGGTCCGGCAGGTGCTGCGCGACCTGGCGCGGGAGTGCCGGGAGACGGTGAACATCTACGTGCGCAGTACCAGCGTGCTCGTCTGCGTGGCACAGGAGGAGGGCCCGCAGGCCATCCGGCACGTGGGTCGCGTGGGTGACGAGCTGCCGCTCGGGCGTGGGGCCGCCGGGCAGGTCCTGGCCGGCGTGGCCGAAGGCGCTGCGGTCTGCCACGGCGAGCCGGAGACGGGTGCGTCGAGTGTCGCCGCGCCGGTGCGCGACGGTGACGGCCGGGTGCTGGCGGCGCTGACGATCACCGGTCCCAGCAGCCGGTTCGGGGGCGCCGAAGTCGCCGCGTTGAGCGAAGCCGTCGTCCACGCTTCGGGGCGGATATCGCGGATCGGCCTCGGTACCCGGGCGGAATAGACCACAACGCCCCGGCTCCGGCCACATCGTTGGTTAGGCTGCCCGACATGCCGAACCTGCTGGTGGTGGAAGACGACGCGGCGATCGGCAGCGTGCTCGAATCGACCCTGCGACTGCATGGTTACCAGGTGTGCTGGCGACGCGACGGGCGGACCGCCCTGCAGGCCGCCGACGGGGGCGAGTTCGACCTCGTGCTGCTCGATCTCGGCCTGCCCGACCTGGACGGCGTCGAGGTCTGCCGCCGCCTGCGGGCCGCGTTGCCGTCCGCGGTGCTGGTCATCCTCACCGCGCGGCAGGAGGAGATGGATGTCGTCGTCGGCCTCGACGCCGGAGCCGACGACTACCTCGCCAAGCCGATCCGGCTGGGCGAGCTGCTGGCGAGGGTACGGGCGCACCTGCGTCGCGGCGCCCCGGCCGCGGCGCGGCCGCCGGTGACCGTCGGGGCGCTGATCGTCGACATCGCCGGCCGGCGCGCCACCTTGCACGGGCGCGAGGTGGTGCTGCGCGCCAAGGAGTTCGACCTGCTGGCCCGGCTCGCCGAGCAGCCCGGGGTCGCGGTCAGCCGCGAGACGCTGATGTCCGAGGTCTGGGACGCGCACTGGTACGGCTCGACGAAGACACTGGACGTGCACATCGCGGCGGTGCGCCGCAAGCTCGCGTCGGCGGCCGGGCCCGACGCGGAGGTGCCGCGGATCGCCACCCTCCGCGGGCACGGCTACCGCCTGGAGGACCCCGCCCGGTCCGTGGCCGAAGGGTAGCCGTGCGGCGCCGGATCACCTCGCTGACGGTGCTGGCCGCACTCGTCGCCACCCTGCTGTTCGCGCTGCCGCTGGGCATCGCGGTGTGGCAGTACTACCACGACGACGCGAAAGGCGACCTGGAGCGGGCCGCGGACGCCGCCGCGCTCGCCGTGTCGGAAGACCTGACCGCCGGGCGACGGCCGACCGTGCCGCCGCTCGACGAGGAGAACGACGAAGCCGAGGGCGAGGTCGCGATCTACGCCCCGGACGGGCGGCTGCTCGCCGGTCACGGGCCCGCCGTCGGCGGCACGGTCGAGCGGCAGGCGGCGAAGGCCACGGTGGACGTCGTCATCGGCCGGGAAGGCGACGAAATAGCGTTGGCGGTGCCGGTGGTCAGCGGTCCCCGGGTGACGGGCGTGGTCCGCGCCGCACTGCCGCTGGCTCAGCTGCGGCAGCGGATCGTGCTGACCTGGCTCGGCATGGCCGGGCTCGTGGTCGTGACGACCGGGGCGAGCTGGCTGCTGGCCCGCCGGTTCACCACGCGGCTCGTCCGGCCGCTGGAGGAGCTCGCCGCCGCGGCCGAGCGGCTCGGTGACGGCGACTTCACCGCCCGGTCGCCCCGTGCGGGGATCGCCGAAATCGACCAAGTCGGCGAGACCCTGGACGCCACGGCGACCCGGATCGGCGAGACGCTGGAGCGCGAGCGGGCGTTCTCCGCGGAGGCGTCGCACCAGCTGCGCACCCCGCTGACCGGGCTGCGCCTGCAGCTCGAAGCCGCGCTGGAGACGCCGGCCGCGGATCCGTACGCGGCGATCCGCGCCGGGATCGCGTCCGCCGACCGGCTGGAACGCACCATCGAGGACCTGCTGGCGCTCGGCCGGGAACGTCGCGCGCCCCGCGCCACGCTCGACCTGGAGGCTTTGCTCGACGAAGTGCGGCAGGCCGGCGACGCCCTGCTCGGACCGCGTGGGCGGGCCCTGCGGATCGTCCGGCAGGACCCGCCGCCGGCGCACGCGGCGGCCGCGGCGGTCCGGCAGGTGCTCGGGGTGCTGCTCGACAACGCGGCGACGCACGGGCGGGGCACCGTCACCGTGGTGGCCCGGGACGCCGGTGACGCGCTCGCCATCGACGTCGCCGACGAAGGGCCCGACCTCGGCGAGACCGATCCGTTCGCGACCGCGCCCAGCGGGCACGGGATCGGCCTGCCGCTGGCCCGCAGCCTCGCCGAAGCCGAAGGCGGCCGGCTTCGGCTGAGCCGGCCGGACCCGCCGACGTTCACGCTGCTGCTGCCCGCCGACAGTCCCGAGTGACGAACCGGGCATCACCTGTGATCGGACAGGCATCACCCGTGTCTGGCGGGGCATCACGTGTGATTGAGCGGGCATCGGCGTGCCCGGGAATCACGGGTGATGCTGATGGAATGATTCGCCATGATCCGTTGGTTCTGTGCAATGAATCACCTGTGATTCATCTGTACGCGCAACGTTCTCCTGTTTTGCGCGTCGGGAACGGCGGATACCGTCGTCGGCATGAATCTGCGAGCCGCGACGGTGCGGCGGAAACCGGTCGCCGATCTCGTCGCCGAAGGTGATCATGGCACGCTGAGGCGGTCGCTCGGGCTCGGGCAGCTCACCATGCTGAGCATCGGCGCGACGCTGGGCAGCGGGATCTTCGTCGTGCTCGGCGAGGCCGTCCCGGTGGCCGGCCCGGCGGTCGTGCTCTCGTTCGTGCTCGCCGGGGTCACCGCGTTGTTCTCGGCGCTGTCCTACGCCGAGCTCGCCGGCATGATCCCGCTGTCGGGCTCGTCGTACTCCTACGCCTACGCCACGCTCGGCGAGCTGGTCGCCTGGGTGTGCGGCTGGTGCCTGGTCCTCGAATACGGCGTCTCGGTGGCGTCGGTGGCCGTCGGCTGGGGCCAGTACCTCAACGAGCTGCTGCGGCTGGCCTTCGGGTTCGCCATCCCGGACGCGCTGAGCCAGCCGCCGGGCTCCGGCGGGGTCGTCAACGTGCCCGCCATCCTCGTCGTCGTTCTCGCGATGGTCCTGCTGCTCTCCGGGGCGAAGGAGAGCGCGCGGGCCAACGCGGTCATGGTCGTGGTCAAGATCGGCACGCTGGTGCTGTTCTGCGCGATCGCGTTCAGCGCGGTCAAGGCGAAGAACTTCACGCCGTTCCTGCCGCTCGGGCTCGCCGGGATGAGCGCGGGCGGGGCCAAGCTGTTCTTCTCCTACATCGGGTTCGACGCGGCGTCGACGGCCGGCGAGGAGGCGAAGAACCCGCAGCGCGACCTGCCGCGCGCGATCCTGCTCTCCCTCGGCATCGTCACCGTGCTGTACTGCCTGGTCGCCGTGGCCGCCGTCGGCGCGCTGCCGTGGCAGGAGTTCGACGGCCAGGAAGCCGCGCTGTCGCATGTGCTCGACGTGGTGTCGGACAACCCGTTCTGGGCCGGGCTGCTCGCCGTCGGCGCGATCGTGGCGATCTCCAGCGTCGTGCTGACCGTTTTGTACGGGCAGACCCGCATCCTGTTCGCGATGTCCCGCGACGGCCTGGTCCCGGCCGCTCTGTCCAAAGTGGATGCCAAGTCGGGTTCGCCGCGGATCAACACCCTCGTGGTCTCGGGCTTCGTCGCCGTCCTGGCCGCGTTCATCCCCTTGGGGAAGCTCGCGGATGCCACCAGCATCGGGACGCTGTTCGCGTTCGGGCTGGTCAACGTCGCCGTTCTGCTGCTCCGGCGGCGCCAGCCCGACCGGCCGCGCTCGTTCCGCGTGCCGCTCTCGCCGGTCACGCCGATCCTGGGCGTGCTGTGCTGCGCGTACATGATGCTCAGCCTCGACGGCGCCACCTGGGTGGTCTTCGGCGCCTGGATGGCGGTGGGCCTGCTGATCTACTTCGGTTACGGCGTCCGGAAGTCGAGGCTGGCATGAGGGTCGCCATCCACCAGGGGCCCCTCGACGAACTGGCCCGCACCCTCGCAGAAAGCGGCGCCGACCTGGTCGTCGCCGCGGAAATGAGCACCACCGGCTACCACATCGGGGCCCGCACGCACGCGCTCGCCGAGCCGGCCGACGGCCCCACCGCCGCCCGGCTGGCCGCGCTGGCGGAGGAAACCGGCGTGGCGCTGGCGTACGGCTACCCGGAGACCGACGGCGAGCACGTCTACAACAGCGTCCAGCTCGTCGACGCGACCGGGCGGCGGCTCGCGAACTACCGCAAGACGCACCTGTTCGGCGACCTCGACAAAGCGTGGTTCACGCCCGGCGACGAGGCAGTCGTGCAGGCCGACGTCGGCGGCGTCCGGGTCGGCCTGCTGATCTGCTACGACGTCGAATTCCCGGAGCTGGTCCGCGCGCACGCGCTCGCCGGCACCGAGCTGCTGGTCGTGCCGACCGCGCTGATGAGCCCGTACGAGCTGGTCGCCGACACTCTCGTGCCGGCGCGGGCCTACGAAAGCCAGCTGTTCGTCGCCTACGCCAACCGCTGCGACACCGAGCGGGAACTCACCTACTGCGGACGGTCCTGCGTCGTCGCTCCCACCGGCGAAGTGCTGGCCAGGGCCGGTTCCGGGCCCGAAGTGATCGCCGCCGACGTCACCCGTGACGCGCTCGTCGCGTCGCGGGCGGAAAACACCCACCTGGCCGATCGACGGCCCGACCTGTACCGAGGAATCACCCCATGACCGCCGCCGTCCCGACCGCGATCCACCACGACGAACCGGCGGGCCGCCCGATCACGATGTTCGGCCCCGACTTCCCGTTCGCCTACGACGACTACCTCGCCCACCCCGCCGGGCTCGGGTCGGTGCCCGCCGGACGGCACGGCACCGAAGTGGCCGTGATCGGCGGCGGTCTCTCCGGCATCGTCACCGCGTACGAGCTGATGAAGCTGGGCCTGCGGCCGGTGGTGTACGAGATCGCCGAGATCGGCGGCCGGCTGCGCACGGTGCGGTTCCCCGGCTGCCCGGACGACGTCGTCGCCGAAATGGGCGCCATGCGCTTCCCGCCCGCGTCGACCGCGCTGTACCACTACATCGACAAGGTCGGGCTCGAGACCACGCCGTTCCCGAACCCGCTGGCACCCGGGACGCCGAGCACCGTCGTGGACCTGAAGGGGCGAAGCCACTACGCGCGGACGCCGGAGGAACTACCCGCCGTCTTCGGCGAAGTGGCCGCGGCCTGGGACCGCACGCTCGCCGAGCAGGCCTCCTTTGCCGAGATGCAGACGGCGATCCGCGACCGCGACGCGAAGACGATCAAGCGGCTGTGGAACGAGCTCGTCCCGCGGCTGGACAACCAGACGTTCTACGGCTTCCTCTGCGACTCCCCCGCGTTCGCCTCCTTCCGCCACCGCGAGATCTTCGGCCAGGTCGGCTTCGGCACCGGCGGGTGGGACACCGACTTCCCGAACTCCATCCTCGAGATCCTGCGCGTGGTCTACACGGGCGCCGACGACGAGCACCGCAGCATCGTCGGCGGCAGCGGGCAGCTGCCGCGGCGGTTGTGGGAGCACGCTCCGGACGGAATCGCTTTCTGGCCGGCGGGCACGAGCCTGAGCACGCTGCACGGCGGACGGCCGCTCCCCGGCGTCGCGCGGCTGCACCGGACCGCGCCCGGCAACATCACCGTGACCGACGTCGACGGCCACATCAGGACGTTCCCCGCCGCCGTGTTCACCGCGCAGAGCTGGATGCTGCTGTCGCAGATCGAATGCGACGAAGCGCTGTTCCCGATCGACCACTGGACGGCGATCGAGCGCACGCACTACATGGCGTCGTCGAAGGTGTTCGTGCCGGTCGACCGGCCGTTCTGGCTGGACCGCGACCCGGTGACCGGCCGTGACACGATGAGCATGACGCTCACCGACCGGATGCCGCGCGGCACCTACCTGCTCGGGGACGACCCCGCGAAGCCCGCCGTGATCTGCCTGTCCTACACGTGGGCGGACGACTCGCTGAAGTGGCTGCCGCTGCCGGTCAGCGAGCGCGTCGAGGTGATGCTGCAGTCGCTGCGGGAGATCTACCCCGGCGTCGACGTCCGGCGGCACATCATCGGCGATCCGGTGACCGTGTCGTGGGAGGCGGAACCGCACTTCATGGGCGCGTTCAAGGCCAACCTGCCGGGGCACTACCGCTACCAGCACCGGCTGTTCACGCACTTCGTGCAGGACGAGTTGCCGGCGCGCTACCGCGGGCTCTTCCTGGCGGGTGACGACATCTCGTGGACGGCGGGCTGGGCCGAGGGGGCGGTCCAGACCGCGCTCAACGCCGTCTGGGGCGTGCTGCGCCATTTCGGCGGGGAGACCGATCCGGCGAATCCGGGGCCCGGGGACGGCTTCGCGGACATCGCGCCGATCACTCTCCCGGACTGACCGTGCCCCGATCGTGGTACCGCTTCCGACATCGTGCTGATTGAGCTGCCCGGGCCAACCGGCCATGCGACGATGGGGCGATGAACACCGAGCCGGCGCCGAGATGGCGAAGATTGGAACCGGACGAGCGAAAGGAACAGATCTACGCCTGTGCGGCGCGGCTGTTCGGTGAACGTCCCTACTCCGAAGTGTCCACTTCGGACATCGCCGCGGCGGCGGGCGTCGCACGCGGGCTGATCAACCACTACTTCGGCACGAAACGCGAGCTGTACCTGGAAATCATCCGCCGGGCGCTGACCGTGCCGCGGCTGGCCGTCGAGATCCTCCCGGACGGGCCGCTGGAACTGCGGGCCGACGTCGCCATCGAGTGGTTCCTGGACATGGTCACCAGCCAGGAGCGGATGTGGCTGGCCGCGATCGCGCCCGAAGGGATCGGCCGGGACCTCGAGGTGGAGCGCATCCTCGAAGAAGCCGACCGCGAATCCGCCGACCGCGTGCTCGAAGCGGTCGGGCTGTCCCGCGAGAGCGACCACGGACCCGAGCTCAACGCGCTCGTGCGCGCCTTCGGCGGGATGGTGAAGTCGGCGGGCCGGGAATGGCTGGTGCGCCGGTCGCTGAGCCGTGCCCAGGTGCACCTGCTGCTTTCGAAGTCGCTGGTGACGCTGGTCGGCGAAATCTTCCCGGCCATCCAGGCGCAGCCGCCGCGCACCGGACCGCCGGCGCCGCGGCAAGGCGGCCTCGAATAGGGACTCGGACGAGCTCGGAAAGACCGAAGCCCCCGGCGCCACGAGGGGGAGGAGGGCGCCGGGAGCTCCGGGTCGATGGGCAGACCACCGACCTACCCCCCACCGTACGCCGTGGCACTGTCAAGTTACTGTCAGCCCGGCTCGTCCGATTCGCGAAGTTCGCCCAACCGGTGCGCGAGCCCGTCGAGACACCGCCGGACGGCGTAGTCGTAGAGCTGCGCGTAATAGCCCGACGCGAGTTCGGGGTCGCCCATCAGGTCGTGCATCGCGGCGCCCAGCTCGGCCATGCCCGGCAGGTCGGCCCGCTCCCGGTAGGTCGCGTACGTCTCCGTGTTGTCGATCCGCAGGGCCAGCGCGCCGTCGCGGTCGTCCTCCATCGCCACGAACTGGCAAGCGGTCATCAGCAGCAGGTTGTACGCCAGCACGCTTTCCCGGCCGAACCCCGCCTTCAGCAGCACGCCGACGCCCGCGTCGATGCTGCGGGTGGCCGCCTGGACGGACGGGCCGAACAGCGCGAGCCGGCGCGCGCAGCCCGGGTAGGTGCGCAGCAGCGCCCGCAGCCCGGCCAGCAGTTCGGTGAACCACTCCTGCCACGGCAGCCGTTCGTCGGGCAGCTCGATCAGGCCGACCACCCGGTCGACGACGGCGTTCACCACCGCGTCCCGGTCGCCGACGTGGTGGTAGATCACCGCCGGGTACGCCTCGACCGCGCGGGCGAGCTCGCGCAGCGTCCAGTTGTCGAGGCCGCGCCGGCCGGTCAGGTCCGTCGCCGCGGCGACGATGCAGTCGGCCGTCAGCGCCGGCAGTCCCGCGGCGGCCCGCGACCGGGGGCGTTCTCCCGTGCCCGAGGATGAGGTCGGCATGGGGCGTAACGGTAACCGCACCGGCCGGGCCCGTGCCACCACCGCACGAGTACGGCAGGATCGGGATATGGCACGTGCACAGGCCAACGGTCTCGAACTCGAATACGACACCTTCGGCGACCCGGCGGACCCCGCGCTGGTCCTGGTGATGGGCCTCGGCGCGCAGATGATCACCTGGGAGGACGGCTTCTGCGAACTGCTGGCCGGCCGCGGGTTCTTCGTGGTGCGCTACGACAACCGGGACGTCGGGCTCTCCACCTGGCTCGACCACCTGCCCGCGCCGGACCTGGCGGCGATCGCGGCCGGTGACATGACGACGGCGCCGTACCGGCTCTCGGACATGGCCGACGACGCCATCGGGCTGTTCGACGCGCTGGGGATCGGACGCGCGCACGTCGTCGGCGCGTCGATGGGCGGGATGATCGTGCAGCAGCTGGCCATCGACCACCCGGACCGGCTGCTGAGCCTCACGTCGATCATGTCGACCACCGGCGACCCGGCGGTCGGCCGGGCCGAGCCGTGGGCGCTCGCGCTGCTGTCGCGGCCACCGGCGAACACGCGCGAACAGGCCATCGCCGACAGCGTCGAGGGCTACCGGCGGCTCGGCTCCCCCGGATACCCCGACGACGAAGCGTTCCTGCTGGCGAAAGCGGCCCTGCACTACGACCGCGCGCGGCACCCGGTGGGCACGCTGCGCCACGCCGCGGCGGTGGTGGCCTCCGGCGACCGCACCGCAGGGCTGCGTGCGGTGCGGCTGCCGGCGCTGGTGGTGCACGGCGACGCCGACCCGCTGATCGACATCAGCGGCGGCAAGGCGACGGCCGAGGCGATCCCGGACGCGGAACTGGTCGTCATCCCCGGGATGGGTCACAACCTGCCGCGGGCGGTCTGGCCCGAGATCGCCGAGGCAATCGGCCACGTGACCGCCCGGAGTAAATAAGGCGTAAGGATCCGTGGGGTCCCGCGTAGGGAATGTGTCCTGGATCATGGCCTTCGACGCCGTCGAAACTGCACTGGGGGCATGACAGCTGGGTTCGGATTCCCGTGCGGGTGTGTGGCCGCGATCGCGGCGGTGATCGTGGCGGACCTGGCCGGCGCGACGGGTCATCCGTGGTATGCGCTGGTCATGCTGGGCGCGGTCGTGCTGGCGGCCGCCCACGAAACCTCCTTCGGCGCCGCGGCCGGGATCACGGTGGTCGCCTGGGCGCTGCACACCGGGTTCGTGCTCGGCCGCTTCGGCGAGCTGACGTTCGACCGCGCCTCGGCGGCGGCCGCGATCGTGCTGGCGGCCGCGCTGGTGGCGGGGGCACTCACCGGGCTGGTCGTCCGGACGCCGTGGCCGGTCCGGGTGCCCGCGCCTCGTCGTCCCGCGGAAGTGCGAGCCCGCGACCTCTCGCGGTCGCACCAGTCAAGCCCGGCGTGATCCCGACGCCCGGCGGGCCGCGAGTGCGGCGATGACGCGGGGCAGGCCCGCCGGCTGGAGCGGGTCGACGCCGGTCAGGTCACGGACGCGGCGGAGGCGGTAGTCGACCGTGTTCGGGTGGACGTGCAGCCGCGTCGCCGTTTGGCGGCGATTCGTGTCCAGGGCCAGGTAGGTCTCCAGGGTCTCGACGAGCTCGGGGTGCGCGTCGAGCGGGCCCAGCACCGCCGCGAGCCGGTCGCGGGCCGCGCCCGGACGGGTCAGCTGGTACTCGACCAGGACGTCGTCGAGGCGGTAGAGACCCGGTTCGCGGCCGAACCAGCGGAGCACGTCCAGAATGTCCGCGGTCTGCGCGGCCACCTCGCGGACCTCCTCCGGCGCCGCGGTGCCCGCCGCGGCGAGCACGGCGACACCCGCCGCCTGGCCGGCCGTGTGCAGCAGTTGCCGCCATTCGGCGACGTCGGCCCAGCGCCCGGCCAGCGGCAGCAGGACGAGACCGCCGGGGCCGTCCAGCGACGCGAGCAAGCCGTCGCCACAGCACCGTTCGAACGCCGCGAGGAAGCGGCGGAGCTTGCGGCGGACGGCGATTCCGGCGTCCACGTCCGGGGACTCTTCGTCGGCGTGCGGGCCGAGCTCGACGCTCAGGACGAGGTACCGCGCCGGCAGGGTGATCCCGGCGCTGCGGGCGACGACGTCGACCGGGCCGCCGTCGACGAGCACCGAGAGCAGCGTCCGGCGCGCCGTGTGCTCCTGCCCGACCTTCGTGCGCAGCTCCTCCAGGTAGCCGCGGGTGACCGCGCCGGTGACGGTGCCGGCGAACGCGAGCACCCGGTCCGCGACCTCGAGAAGATCGGCGACGTCCGCGCTGCCCGCTTCGCCGGAGCCGACGGCGAAGATCTCTCGCGCGCCGACGTGGTAGGCGGTCAGCACGGCCTCCAGCGGGAAGCCCTCTTCGGCGCGGCGGACCGCGGACGCGCCGATCTGCGCCAGCTCGGCGGCGTTGAGCTCGCGGTCCTCGCGCAGGCTCCGCGCGAACGCCCGCACCGCCTGCCGGGTGATGCCCGCGATGTCGCCGGCCAGCTCCTCCACCGGCAGTCGCCGATAATCGGCGACTTCGGCCTGGATGCGCGTGAGGACCCGGGAGACCAGCTCGGGCTCCTCCCGGGTGAGCCGCTCGTGCACGCGCTGTCCGCCGAGGGACAGGTCCCCGCCGTGCTTGTGCTCCGTCACAACCGAACCCCCCGTTCTCTGCCCGGATTCCCAGTCAATCCGGCCACGCTGCGTGCCGATGGTGTCACGGAAGCCAATCATCGGCACAACGTCAAGGAGGACGGCGTGCGAGTGAGAACGACGGCGGTCATCGCGATCATGGTCACCGCGCTGGCGGGCGCGACGGCGGGCACGGCAGCAGCGGACACGGCGGGGGCGGGCACCGGCGGGGAGTACGTGGCGCTGGGCGATTCGGCGGCGGCCGGGCCGCTGATCCTGCCCTGGGACCTCTCCTCCCCCGGCTGCATCCGGTCGCTGCTCGACTACCCGCACGTCGCCGCGAAGGAACTCGGCGGGCCGCTGAGAGACGTCACCTGCTCCGGCGCGACGACCGCGGACATGACCGCGCCGCAGCAGACGTCGTCCGGCCCGGTGCCGCCGCAGCTGGACGCGCTCAGCGCGCAGACCCGGACCGTGACGTTGACGATCGGCGGCAACGACGTCGGCCTGGTCGGTGCGGCGACGAGCTGCATCAACCTGCTGCCCGGCATCGTGCCGGACTGCGTCGACCGGTTCACCGCCGGCGGCCACGACCAGCTCGCCGAGAAGATCGCCGCGTTCGAGCCGGTGTGGGGCGCGCTGCTGGACGCGATCCACGCGCACGCGCCGAACGCCGACGTCTACCTCGCCGGGTACGGGACGTACCTGCCGCACAACGGGTGCTGGCCGATCGCGCCGCTCACCCCGCGCGACGCGAACTACATCCAGGGCAGCGTCGACAAGACCAACGCGGCCCTGGCCCGCCAGGCCGCCGCGCACGACGCCACCTACATCGACGTGCGGACGGCCTCGATCGGGCACGACGTCTGCAAGCCGCCCGGCGTGAAGTGGTTCGAAAGCCTGATCCCGACGTCGATCGCGGCGCCGTTGCACCCGAACGCCGACGGCATGGCCGCCATCGGCGAGCTGGTCGCCTCTTCGATCAGCGGCTGAAGTCCCAGCGGGTGGCGCCGTGGGGCTCGGCGGTGGCGACGCCGATGGCCCGGTGCAGGGCGAGCCGGTACAGGTGCCAGGGCGCGGGCCCGGCGCTCGCCGCCATGAACGGGGCCGTGAACCCCTCGTCCATCACCGTGGCCGGCCAGCCGCCCTCGCGGTAGACGGCCGCCACCCGCTCGAGGGTTTCCGGATCGGCGACGCGGCGGGCCTCGCCCTCCATCGTGAGGTCGAGGCCGCGCAGCCGCACCGAGACGGTGCACGCCGGGTTCGCCGCCAGGTTGCGGGCCCTGCGCGTGCCGGGTCCGCTCACGAAGTACAGGGCGTCGTCCACCCAGATGGCCCCGACGCCGGCGGCGTGCGGCCGCCCGTCGGGGCGGACGGTCCCGACGAAGAACGTCAGGTCTTCCTTGGGCGTCTGGGTGGCGAGGAGGTCGCGCGCCCGGCTCCACGGCAGTTCCGCGAGGCCGGACCGGTCGAGGTTCGTGGTTTCGCTGGATTCAGTCATGCCTACGCGTCGAACGGGACGACGGCGGATCGACACGCGGCGAGAGTTTTCGCGCCGCCGGGGTCGTCGTCGCTGGTGGCCGGGACGATCGCCAGCTCGTCGACGCCCGCCTCCGCGTACTCGGCGGCCTTCGCGGCGATGTCGGCGCCGGCCCCGAGCAGCCCGACCGCGGCGATGGCCTCGGCCGGCACCGCGGCCAGGAGCTCGCGCGGGTGCGGACGGGTGCGCGCGAAGTCGACGAGGTCGCCGAACCCTTCGGCGCGGAACATGTCGGCGTAGCCGGGCGCGGCGAGGTAGCCGACGACGCCGCGGCGCAGCTGCTCGAGTTCGGCCGGGCCGGGGTCGGCCGCGCCGACCACCCAGGCGGCGACCGGTGGCGGCGTGCTGCCCAAGCGCGAAGCGGCTTCCCGCAGTCCGCGGACCAGCGTCGCCGCGGCCGCGGGGCTGACCAGGTTGACGACCATCCGGTCGGCGTGCCGGGCGGCGACGTCGAGGGCACGCGGGCCGAAGGCGGCGATCGTCAGGGGCGACTTCGGCGCGGCCAGCCGCAGCCGGTAGCCCCGCGAGCCCACCACCGACCCGTCCACAGTGGACTTCTCGCCGCCGAGGAGCTGCCGGACCGCGATCGCGGACTCCGCCAGCGCCGTGGCCGCCCGGTCCCGCGAACGGCCGTGCCAGGCCCGCACCACGACGTCGCTGGACGTCCCCAAGGCGACCCCGGTCGGCCGGCCGGTCAGCGCCGCCACCGACGCGACACCCATGGCGATCGTCGCCGGGTCCCGCACGGTCACCGCGAGCGGACCGAAGGTGAGGGAAATCCGCGACGTCGCCGCGCCGATCGCCGTGCCGAGCGCGAAGGCGTCCCACGTCGCCATTTCGCCGATCCACAGCTCCGGGTACCCGGCGGCCTCGGCGGCGCGGGCGGTTTCCAGCGCCTCCTCCGGCGGCCGGTCCTGCCAGAGCCCCAGCGACACCGAAAGCCTCATGCGGTGACCACCATCGTGACCACCGTGGTGAACGACCCGCCGACGTTCAGCGTCAACGCCGTCCACGCGCCCCCGACCTGCGTCTCGCCCGCCGTGCCCGAGACCTGCCGGGCCGCGTCGCGCAGCATGCGGACGCCGGTCGCGCCGACCGGGTGGCCGAGGCCGATCAGGCCGCCACCGGGGTTGATCCCGGCCGCGTCGAGACCGCCGCCGGCGATGAACCGGCCGCCGTCGCCGGGCGGTGCCGCGCCGAGGTGCTCCAGCGCGACCAGGCCGGTGATCGTGAAGCAGTCGTGCAGTTCGACGACGTCGAGCGCGTCGGGGCCGGGCACGCCCGCTCGCCGGTAGGCGTCGACGACGGCGCCGCGCAGGTGCGGGAACAGGTACTCGCCGCCGGAAGCGATCTTCGGCGCGAGGCCGATGTGCGCGGTGCGGTGCCCGAAGCCCGCGATGCGCGGGAAGCCGCCGCCGAGCCGCTCGGCGAACGCCGGCGAGGCCAGCAGGACCGCCGCGGCACCGTCGGTGATGCGGCCGCAGTCCTGCTTGCGCAGGCGACCCTCGATGACGGGGTTGAGCTCGTCGTCGGGGCCGAACGAGCCGGCCGGGAATCGCCAGTCGCGGGCTTGCGCCAGGGGGTTCAGGGCCGCCCGGTCGAAAGCATGCGAAGCGAACTGCCCGAGGTGGTCCGGGTCGAGTCCATAACGTGCGTCGTAGGCGGAAGCGACGTCGGCGAACAGCGCCGGCCACGGGAACTTCGCGGCGACGGCCTCGTGGCCGGCCCACGCGGCGGACCCGAGGTGCTCGGCGGCCCGTTGCCCGTCGACGTTGCGCATCAGCTCGACGCCGACGACCAGCGCCACGTCATAGCGGCCCGCTTCGAGGTCCGCGCACGCGGCGAGCACCGCGGTGCTGCCGGACGCGCACGCGGCTTCGTGCCGGGCCGACGGCACGCCGTCCAGTTCCGGGACGGCCGCCACCAGCAGCCCGCCGAGCTGGGCCTGGCCGGTGAACAGCTCGGCGGCAAGGTTCCCGACGTGCGCGACTTCGACGTCCTCGGCCGAAACACCGGCGTCCGCGAGAGCCGCGGGGACGACCTCGGCGAAGAGCTCGAGGATGCCGCGCCCTTCTTTCGTGAAATTGCGCGCGAAGTCGGTCTGCGCCCCGCCCAGCACGAACACCGTCATGACCTCACCCCAGGCTCTCCCGCAGCTGCCGCTTCAGGATCTTCCCCACCGGGTTGCGGGGCAAGGCGTCGGCGTACTCGAGCCGTTCCGGCAGCTTGAACGCGGCCACCTTCTTCTCGCGCAGGTACGCGACCAGCTCCTCCAGCGTCGGTTTGCGCGCGCCCGGCACGACGACCGCGCACACCCGCTCCCCCATGACGTCGTCGGGCACCCCGACGACGCCGACGTCGGCGACGTCCGGGTGGCCGGTCAGCAGGCCCTCGACCTCGGCGGGCGAGATGTTCATGCCGCCGCGGATCACGAGGTCCTTCATCCGGTCGACGTACCGCAGGAACTCCCCGTGCTCCCCGGCGATCTCGAAGACGTCGCCGGTGCGGAAGTGCCCGTCGTCGTCGAACGACGACGTGTCGAGCGGCTCGCCCATCGACGTCAGGTAGCCGGCGAACACCGTCGGCCCGGCGATGTGCAGCTCGCCGGGGCGCCCGGGCTCGGTCACGGGCTCGCCGGTGACCGGGTCGTGCAGCCGCACCGACGTCCAGCCGGCGACCGGGGTCGACCAGGTGACCTCGGAGGCGTAGTTCGGGAAGTAGGTCGCACGCGCGTCCGGGTCCGGGATGTCCACCGGACCGGACAGCAGCGCGGTGCCCTCGTTCGAGCCGAAGAAGTTGATGATGTCGATGCCGTACCGCTCGGCCCAGGTCCGCACCAGCCACGGCGAGAGCGGGGCCGAGCCGGACCCGATCTTCCGCAGCGCGGAGATGTCCACTCCGGACAGGATCTTTTCGTTGTGCAGCAGCATGGTCAGCAACGCCGGTGGCGCGAGTGTGTACGTCACCCGCTCGGCCGCGAGCTGCCCCAGGAACACCGGCAGGTCGAACGGGTGGTGCGGGACGAACACCGCGCCGGTCAGCAGCCACGGCAGGAACATCCCGCCGATGCCGGCCATGTTCGTCATGGGGAACGGCGAGAGCAGGACGTCGTCCCGGGTCATTCCGGCGGCTTGGACGCAGCCGCGCGCGGTCGCGAGCCAGTCGCCGTGGCAGCGTGGGACGGCCTTCGGCTCGGCTTCGGTGCCGGACGTCCAGCAGATCGTGACGCAGTCGTTCACGTCGGCTTCGGCCAGGGACGAGTCCAAAGTGGACTTCTCCGCCGGCGAAAGGGGAGCTTCGGGCCAGGCCAGGGCGCCGGCCGGTTCGTCGTCCCCCGAGGCGACGACGAACCGGACCGACGGCGCCGAAGCGCCTAGCCCAAGGGCCGCCCCGGCGAGCTCGTGCTCGCCGTATCTGGATGCGGTCACCACCCCGACGGCGCCGGTGCGCCGGCACATCGGGCCGAGCTCGTGTTCCCGGTAGGACACCGGGAACGGGGTGACGATCGCGCCGATCCGCACGATCGCGAGGAACGCCTGGACCAGGGCCGAGCAGTTCGGCAGCTGCACGGCCACGACGTCACCTGCTCGCACCCCTCTGGCGAGCAGGAACGCGGCCAGGACGTCGACGCGTTCGTCGAGCCGGTTCCAGGTCCACCGCACCGGGTCGCGTCCGACCAGTGCGGTGGTGTTCGGTGGATCGACCAGCGCGAGCCCCTCCGGGTCGGCACTGACCCGCTCCTTCACGAGCCGGTCGATCGTCTCCGCACTCCACCATCCCCGCGCCCGGAAGTCCCGGGCGCGACCCTCTCGATGGCATCTCATGAGCGGAGGTTTTCCAGCTGGTCCGCCCGGACCCAGGTCGCGTGAAAACCGAGCGGGACACGCTGGGGAAGCAGGACCCTGGCCACGGGTCCGGCAGCGAGATCGGCGGCGTCGAAGATGTCCAGTTCCGAGCGTCCCTCACGCTCGTCCTGCACGAACGTCACCAGATAACCGTCCGCCGAATCGACGGGTGCTCCTTCGCGGGGTGCGAACGGAGCCTCACTGCCCCACCGGCCGGGACCGAACCGGTATTCGGTCTTGGTGCCGGCAAGATTGTCGTGGCGCACCAGCCCGTCGAACTTCAGCGTCGACTCGGGCGAGATGTGCACCGTGTAGGAGTACCGGTTCCGCCTGCCGACGCCGCGGGCGTCGACGGTCGGGAACTCGGTGTTGGCGTCGTCGAGCGGCGTCTCGCGGCAGGCACCGGTCCGCAGGTCGAAGCGGTAGCGGTGCAGCTGGGCGTCGAGCCGCAGGTAGGACAGCATCTTCGCGAGCGGGGTGTGCGCGTCGGCACGAGGCTGCGGGCGCCGCACGCGGCAGACGTCGAGGACGACCTCGTCGCCGGCCTCCCAGGCGTTGACGACGTGGTAGATGTAGCACGGGCTCGCTTCGAACCACCGGATCTGGCTACCGTCTCCGTAGCGTGGCATGACGCCGAAGCGGCTCGGCATCGAGCGGTCGAAGTGCAGCTTGTGCCGGCCCTGCTTCGCCGCCTGCAGGTCCTGAACCAGGGGCAGGTCCATCAGCACGGCGTAGTGCTCGGTGATGGCCATGTCGTGCGGCAGGCGCGGGCCGGGCAGCTCGACTTCGGTGGTGTTCACGACCCGGCCGTCCGCGCTGATCACGCCGTAGCGCAGGTACGGCGGCCGCGGCCCGTAGTCGAACCAGAACAGCTCGCCGGTGGTTTCGTCCACCTTGGGGTGGGCCATCATGTCGCCGACCAGCGTGCCGAGGAAGTCCTCGGCGCCCAGCGTCTCCAGCGACAGCGGGTCGACCGCGTACGGCGAGCCGCACAGGTACCAGGTGGCGAGGATCCGGCCGCGGTGGAAGATGACGTCGGTGTTGGCGTTGTCCTTGAGGCCCAGGCCGTGGGAGTTGCCGAAGGGGTTGTCCCCCGGGTTCTCCATGACCCCGGTCCAGAGCGCCTTGCCCGCCGCCGACTCGGCCTCGAAGGCCTTCGTGCGGATCCAGCGGTTGCGGTAGCGGGCCTTGCCGTTCTCCAGGTGGACGGCGTGGATCATGCCGTCGCCGTCGAACCAGTGGTAGCGGCCTTCCGGGGCGAACCGCGGGTTCGGGCCGTTGCGCAGGTAGACGCCGCCCAAATCCTTCGGGATTTCGCCGATGACCCGCAGGTCTTCCGCGTCCATCTCGGTGCCGACCGGGGCGTAGACGCCCAGCAGGTAGGGGTTCGCCTCGCCGGTGTCCGCCGTCCGGGCCACCATCAGCGGCTGTTCGGAGGTGCTGGTCATCGGGCTGCTCCCTGACTGTGCGGGCTGTTGGGGACGAGACTATGATTTGTGTACCCAGGTGTCAATAGGCTTCTTTTGGTGTAGTCAGGTGTACGCTGAGGCCGCGAGGTAACGAAGGGGAGACGGTGACCGAAGCGACCGCACACCGCATCCGGCCGGCGGGAGATCCGCTGCGGAGAGCGCTGGAACTGGTCGGCGACCAGTGGACGCTGCTCATCCTGCAGAGCCTCTTCCTGCGCTTCCGGCGCTACGAGGAGCTGCGCCTGCGGCTGGGCATTTCGCCGACGGCGCTGTCCGGACGCCTGCGGGACATGGTGGACGCGGGCATGCTCACGCGCGTGCCGTACCGGGACGCCCGCCGCACGCGGCACGAGTACCGGCTCACCGAACGCGGCCTCGAGCTGTGGCCGCTGCTGATCTCGATCTGGGCGTGGGAACGCGAGTGGGTCGAAGGCCGCCGTGAGGTGCTGCCGACGCTGATCCACCTCAACTGTGAGCTGGCTACATCAGCGCCCCTCGGCTGCGCTGCCTGCGGGCGCCGGGTCGATGCCCGCGACGTCCGCGCGGAACGGCTGGACAGCACGGGCGTGGCCGCCGCGACCGCGTCCAAGCGCTTCCGCCGCAAGGACGCCGACTCCCTCGCCGGCGACCCGATGATGTTCTTCCCGGACACCATGGAGCTGCTCGGCGACCGCTGGTCGACCGGCCTGCTGGTGTCCGCGCTGCTCGGCTGCCGGCACTTCTCGGAGTTCGAGCGCGAGCTGGGCATCGGCCCGAGCGTGCTGTCGGCCCGGCTGAGCAAGCTCGTCGAGGTCGGCGTGCTGCGCACCGGCGCGGCGAAGACCCGCACGGACGCCCGCGACTACCGGCTGACGGCGAAGGGACTGGCGTTCTTCCCGGCGCTGGCGTTCATCGCCGAGTGGTCACGCGGGTTCGAGGTGACCGGCCAGGAGCCGGACATCACGCTGCACCACGTCGAATGCGGCAACCGGCTGCGGCCGATGCTGCTGTGCGACCACTGCGGCCGCCCGCTGACGCGCACGTCGGTCCAGTTCGGTGGCGTCCCGTCGCCCAAACGCTGACGAGGGTGACGTAATCGACTCGCCAAGCGGTTTGAGTGATGCCAGGCTGGAGCGGTCACACGTCGTCACTTCCGGAGGTAAGCATGAGTGAACCGAATCCGTCGCCCAGCGGCGAGGAGGACGACGTCAAGCGCAAGTTCCGCGAAGCGCTGGAACGCAAGCAGGCCCACGCGCGCACGGGAGCGTCGCACGAGAACGGCGGCGGCAAGAACCAGCACGCCCACGGCCCGGCGGCCAACAAGCGGACCTTCCGCCGCAAGAGCGGCTGAGCTTCCGAACGCACCGAAGGCCACCATCGGGGTACTCGATGGTGGCCTTCCGCGTGGTCAGCCCGAGAGTCCCTCCAGCGCGCGGAGCTTCGCGGTGAAGGCGAGAGTCACGCCCGCCGGCGCCGCACAGTCGATCTTCACCGGTCCGGTGCCGTCCGCGTTCACCGAGATCGACGGCGCCGCCCAGCCGGGCGGGACCTGGCCGGCGGCGGAACCGGACTGCGTGCGCGCGACCGTCCCCGCCCACGCCGTGGCCTTGCCGCCGTTGACGCGGAAGCCGCGCTCGAGCGTCCAGTACGCGGCGTTCCCGGCGGCGTCGGTCGCCAGCACTTCGGCCCGGTAGCAGGTGACACCGTCCGGCAGCGGGAGCGCGGCGAGCGGCACCGACGCGCCGGTCGCCGTCCCGGTCCCCTGGTTCTCCCGCTCGCGGGCCCGGATCCGCCCGGTCGGGTCGTCGAGGGCGAACACCCAGTCCCGCGTTCCCTGCCACTGCGTCGTCCCGGTGTCCGTCGTCGACACGCAGCCGCCGCTGAACGCCAGCCGCCGCTCGTGCCGCGGCTCGGCCCACGCGACCGTGGCCTGGTAGTTCGTGTTCCCGAGCAGCCGCACCGGGTGCGCCGCGACGTCCCCGGTGAAGGCGATGTTCTGCCTGGTCGCCAGGCTCGGCTTGAACTGGCAGTTCACGAAGGTCGTCGTGCCCTCGCCGATCCGGCCACCCCAGTCCACCCGCGAGTAATCGATGGTGACCGGCGGGCAGCTGCGGTTCGCGAGCTGGGCCGTTTCGAAGACCGAGCTCTCGAAGACGACGCCTTCCATGTTCGCGGTCAGCACGTCGGTCTCGCGCGGGTAGTCCGGCGGGGTGCCCTCCGAGGTGATGACGATGTCCGTGCCGTGGAAGGTGCTGCCGGGCGACTGGCTCGTCAGCAGCAGCGGCACCTTCGAGTTCGGGTTGCCGATGTACCAGTCTCGCGCGAACCCGCCGACGACGTGCGTGGCCGCGAAGTCGTAGAGGCATCCGGCGGTCTGCAGCCGCTTGATGTTCGCCATTCCGGAGTTGCTGACGACCAGGCCCAGCCTGCTCGTGGCGAGGTAGAGGTGCTCGAGACTCTCGCAGTAGCTGTAGTTGCGCAGCCAGATCCCGTCCCGCGACGCGGTCACGCGGACGTGCTCGATGACGGAGGTGACCGCGCGCTGCCCGACGATGCCGGCGCCGTTGAACGCTTGGAGCTCCAGCCGCCGGACCGTCGGCGACGTCCAGCCGGGCTCCTGGCCTTGCACCAGCGCGTATGCCAGATAGACGGGCATCCGGTACGGCGAGCCGTACCAGCTGCTGCCGACGGTGAAGACGTCGACGTCCTGGTCGAAGTTGACCAGCAGCCGGGTCGACGCGAGTACCTTGTTCGGGGTCCGCGGGTCCAGCCGCCGGTTGCTCGCGTCGTCGTCGGGGAACTTCGCGGTGGGCGCGGTGAACGCCGCCGGGTCGCGGCGGGCGAAGTCGGAGATGCGCAGCGAGTCGACCCGGCCGGTGAACGCCTGGTACTCCGGCGCGAACTCGGGCCAGCAGGACTGGCTCTGGACGCCGAGGTAGATCCCCTCCTCGACGGCCTGCGTCAACCCCAGCTTCGCGTCGGCCGCCGCGGGGGCGACGGCCGCCCACGCCGAGACGACCGCGCCCGGCACGCCTGTGTGCAGCCGCAGTTCGGTGCCGTCGAAGACGAACGCGATGTGGATGGCTTGCCCGACCAGATAGGACTGCGGCGCCGGCTGCCCGTCCTGCCGCGCGGCCAGGCTGTCGAGGTGCAGTTCCCCGGTTCCGATCCGCGCGGTACCGTGCACCGCCACCCGGCCGTCCGCGGCCGGTGCGAGGAAGAGCGAGAACGCGACGTTCTTCGGGTCGCTGGGCACCCGGCGCCCGGAGCTCGAAAGGATCATCCCGGTGCCCGCCGGGAGCACGTCGGGCCGGACCGTGCACTCGATCGAGAACGCCTTGACCCCGTTCAGGTCGAGCACCGCGGTGTCCCGCAGGTTCAGCGTGTCGATGACCCCGTGGTCCAGCACGCCGGCCCCGCCCGGTCCGGAGAGCAGAGCGTCGGCGGTCGGGAACCGCGTGGGCTCCGGCGACAGGCACAGCGCCGGGCCGTGCCCGCGGTACCGGATGGTGCTCGCGTACTCGCTTTCCCCGCGCAGCTCGAGCCCCGGGTAGCCGCCGGCGTAGAGCGGGCGCCCGATGTCGTACAGCCCCGCCGGGAAGTACACCGTCCCGCGCCCCGGGGTGAGCGACCGGATCGCCGCGGCGATCGCGGGCCGGTCGTCGCCCGAATCGTCGCCCCGGGCACCGAAGTCCTTGACGTTGGCGAAGGTGTGCTTGACCGACCACGTCAGCAGTCCGGCGGCGTCGCAGTGGCCGAGGACGAACGCGTCCTCGGCCAGTGAGCGCGTGCGCGCGCACCGCCCGGAACCGTCCACGACGACCGTGGCCGCGGCTCCCGCGGCCAGGCCCGTCACCGCGGCCGGGACGGGCTGGGTTCCGTCGTGGTACTCCACCACCGAACCCGCCACCGCGGACGTGGCCGCGATGCCCGCCGGCAGGGTACCGGCGAACAGCGCGGCCGTGTCCGCCCTGGTCAGCTTGGCCGGGTCGGCCGGGTCGAGCGCCGGGCACAGGACGTCCCCGGTGCCGACGTCGACCGCGACGACTGCCTTCTTCATGAGCTCCCCTTACCCGCGGCGGTTCCGGCCGTCGAGCCTAGGGACGCCGCGGGCGGGGAAGATCGTCTTCGAAGGCCGCCGTCGGGGCAGGGCGAGTCGCCCGATCGGGCCGGTCCGTGAAGGCCCCCTTACCGGCTCTTATGGCCGGGAAGGAGGCCTTCACGGACTTGGGCGATCCCCTTCGTAAGGGACTGTTCCAAATGGCGGGTGG
>NZ_JBFACT010000053.1:0-64553 GCF_040640995.1 Amycolatopsis sp. NPDC021455
ATACACACTCGCCCTACCACTCTTCCCCCACCCCCCTCTCTTCCTATCTCGCGCGCGCGCCCCCGCGGGGCCGTGCCCCCCCCCCCCGCCCCCCACGACCGCGTCGAACGGTTCTTCCAGGCCCCGCAACAGGTCCAGCACCGCCGCCGCCGACAGGAAGCTGTCCAGCCAGCCCTCGGCCGACTCCGGTCCCCAGCGCGGCGTGCGGGCGAGGATCTCCGTGCCGGGGCTCGCGGCCGCGCGGGCCCCGGCTTCGATCTCCTTCGTCATCGCCTCGGTGGTGTTGCAGTTGGTGACGACGATCCTCATCGGTGCTTCCTCGACACCGCGTAGTACAGGGCCGCCGACGACGCCGTGCCGATGAACCACGAGTACGGCGCGGCGGGCGCGAAGTACGGCACCAGCGCGATGACGGCGGAGAGCGCGGCGGTCGGGAAGAACGTCACCAGCGCACGCGGGTTCACCCGCGGGTAGATCCCGCCGTCGACGAACAGCTGCGCGACGTCGACCTTGCCGCGCCGGATCAGGTAGTAGTCGACGATCATGATGCCGAACAGCGGGCCGAGGAACGCGCCGAGGCCGCCGAGGAAGTAGTTGACCACCGCCGGCGAGGAGTACAGCTTCCACGGCAGCACGCACAGCGCCGCGACCGCGCTGATCATCCCGCCGATGGTGAAGGTGATCCGCTTCGGCCAGATGTTCGCCAGGTCGTATGCGGGGGAGACGAAGTTGGCGACGATGTTGACGCCCATGGTGGCGATGGCGAAGGTGAGCGCGCCGACGATGAGCACCGGCGTGTTGTGCACCTTGGCCAGCAGTTCGGCCGGGTCGGTGATCGCCTCGCCGAACACCTGCATGCTGCCCGCGGTGACGATCACCGACAGCAGCGCGAACGCCGTCGAGTTGATCGGCAGGCCCCAGAAGTTGCCGCGCTTCACCGTCTTCTGGTCGGGGGCGAACCGCGAGAAGTCGCAGAAGTTGAGCATGAGCGTGCCGTAGGTGGCCAGGATGAGCCCGGCCGCGCCGAACCACTGCCGGATCTGCTCGCCGGTGGAGAGTTGCTTGGGGCTGCTGGTGAAGGAGATGTTCCAGTGCCCGGCGGCGAGGATCCAGACGGCGAGGGCGATCATCACGACCCAGATCGCCGGGCCGCACCAGTCCTGGAACTTGCGCACCGACTCCATGCCGCGGGTCAGGATCAGCGCCTGGACCGCCCACAGCGCGACGAAGCAGATCCAGCCGAGCGCGTGCAGGCCGAGGAAACCGTGTTCCGTCCACGGTTTCAGGCCCGGGTCGATGGCGAGGACGAGCAGCGTGATGGCCACGCTCGCGAGGTAGGTCTGGATGCCGTACCAGAAGATCGCGATGATCGCGCGGATCAGCGCGGGCAGGTTGGCGCCGAACGTGCCGAAGCTGATCCGCGCCACCACCGGGAACGGCACGCCGGTGCGCTGGCCGATCCGGCCCATCAGGTTCATCCCGGCGTAGATGATGATGAACCCGAACAGCAGCGCGGTGAACACCTGCCAGGCGGACAGGCCGAGCACGAACAGCCCGGCCGCGAAGGTGTAGTTGCCGAGGTTGTGCACGTCGGACATCCACAGCGCGAAGATGTCGTAGACCTTCCAGCGGCGTTCCTTCGCCGGCGCGAGGTCTTCGTTCCACAACCGGGGATCGGGCGAGGTGGTCGTCTCTTGGGAAGGTTCCGTGAGCGGGGCGGCGGTCATGCGGGCCTCCGGTCGACGTGCTGCTACGGCGATTTGGGATACCAAATTTTGGAATCCCAAATATTGCCCCGGCGCCGACCCGAGTCAACCCTCCGGCCGATAAACTCGTGTTACGGCCGGTTACGGCGGTGTTGAAGGAGGGGCGCGGTGAACGAGCGGCAACCCCTCGCGGCCACCCGGCAGCGGGTGCGCGAGGAGCTGCGCGAACGGATCCTGACCGGCCGGCTCCGCCCGGGCGACCGGCTGGTCGAGCGCGAGCTGGCCGAAGACCTCGGCGTCTCCAGGGTGCCGGTCCGCGAGGCCATCCGCAGCCTGGAGGCCGAAGGGTTCGTCGTCGTCCAGTCGCCGCGCCGGGTCGTCGTCCGGCAGCTGGCGCGGGTCGACGTCGAGGAGCTGTTCGACGTCCGGGAGGCCCTCGAAGGACTCGCCGCGGGGCTCGCCGCCGAGCGCGCGGGCGCGGCGGAGCTGAAACGGCTCGAGCGGGTGCTCGCCGACGCCGGCCGCGCGACGGCCCGGGGCGACGCGGCCCGGATCACCGTGCTCAACTCGCGCTTCCACGACGAGATCGTCGCCATCGCGGGCAACGCGCTGCTCACCACGATGCTGCAGCCCCTCGAGGGCAGGCTGCGCTGGCTCACGAGCCAGAACGAGCACTGGGCGGACCTGCTCGACGAGCACCGGCGGCTGTGCGACGCGATCGCGTCGGGGAACGCCGAGCGCGCGAAGGCCTACGCGGCGGAGCATGTCCGGGTGAACCGCGAGGTGACTCTGCGGTCCCTCTTCGGCGACGACGAGCCGGGCGAGCGACCGGCGGGCTGACCGCGCTACGCAGAGTAGAAGCGAAGAGAAATCCGGTTTGGCGGGAAATGCCGTCCGCTGCCCGGATTTTCCGCCATTGAGACCAACCGAAGCCCGACTTTGGTCTGTGTCACACGGCCGAACGGCTGCTTAGGGTCTTCGCTCACCGGTCCCGCCGACCGGGGTCCCCACCTCCCGGAGGTTCACTGTGCGTAGAGCGACAGTTTTCGCCGCAGCCTTCACCCTCACCCTGTCCGCCGCCGGGGTCGCCGAGGCGGCACCCGCCCACGGGCACCTCCAGCGCGTCTGCTCGGCCGCCCCGGCCGGCTACGCGGCCTGCAACGCCTGGATCGACACCGACCACGTCACCGCCGCCGCGGCCGCCGCGACGCCGTCCGGGCTCGGCCCGGCCGATCTGCTCTCCGCGTACAACCTCGGCTCGCTCGCCGGCAGCGCCGGCGCCGGCCGGACGATCGCGATCGTCGACGCCAACGACGACCCGACCGCGTTCGCCGACGTGAACGTCTACCGCGCCCAGTACGGCATCCCCGCGCTCGCCTCGTGCACGCCTTCGTCGGTCGACGCCAGTGCCACGCCGTGCTTCGCCAAGGCCGACCAGAACGGCGGGACGTCCTATCCGCGCAAGGACGGCGGCTGGGCCCAGGAGATCTCCCTCGACCTCGACATGGCGTCGGCGATCTGCCCGAAGTGCAACGTCCTGCTCGTCGAGGCGAGCACCGCGAGCATGGCCAACCTCGGCACGGCCGTGAACACCGCCGTCCGGCTCGGCGCCGAGGTGGTCAGCAACTCCTACGGCGGCGGCGAGTACTCGGGCGAGACCACGGACGAGGGCAAGTACTTCAACCACCCGGGTGTCGCGGTCACGGTCAGTTCCGGTGACTCCGGGTACGGCGTCGAGTTCCCGGCCGCGTCGCGGTACGTCACCGCGGTCGGCGGCACCAGCCTGAAGAAGGCGTCGAACACCCGCGGCTGGAGCGAGACGGCGTGGAGCGGCGCGGGCAGCGGCTGCTCGGCGTACGTCGCCAAGCCGTCGTGGCAGACCGACAGCGGCTGCGGCAAGCGCGCGGTCGCCGACGTCAGCGCCGTCGCCGACCCGGCCACCGGCGTCGCCGTCTACGACAGCACGGCCTACCAGGGCCGCTCCGGCTGGATGGTGTTCGGCGGCACGAGCGTCGCCGCCCCGGTCGTCGGTGCCGTGTACGCGCTGGGCGGTGTCACCGGCGTCACGGGCGCGAACACTGTGTATTCGCACACGTCTTCGCTCTACGACGTGAGCGGCGGGAGCAACGGCTCGTGCGGCGGCAGTTACCTCTGCACCGCCGTGACCGGCTACGACGGCCCGACCGGGCTCGGTACGCCGAACGGCGCAGCCGCCTTCTGAGTCCTTCGCCGTGAGGGCCGCCACGCGGACGTCGTCCGCCCGCGTGGTGGCCCTTCACGCTGAGCACTAACATGATCACGGTAATCGCGCAGCCCCAGGAAAAGTGGCATATCCGACACGCCCCAGGAGCCCCGCCAACAGGCGCTTCCCAGCGGCTTCATGGGAAATTCACAGAATGGGTGGCAAGTCTGACAACGTGAACCACGCCGACGACGGTGCCGGATCGGCGGCACGATGACGACTGCCCAGGCCACCCTCGAGACCCCCGCCCGCGTCACCAGACCGGGTGGGAAAGCGCCCTACCTGCACCAGATCGACCTGTTCCGGTTGGTCACGTTCGCCTGCGTCATCCTCATCCACGTGGTGGGCGCGACGAACTTCGCGCAGGACGTCGGGGCCAACGCCGTCGAGACGCCGCTGCACTTCACGCGTGAGGCGTTCTTCGCGCTGACCGGGTTCGTGCTGGTGTTCCAGAACCGCGGCCGCGAGTTCACCGCCGGGGACTTCTGGCGCCGCCGGCTGCCGCTGGTCGCGACGCCCTACCTGGCGTGGTCGATGTTCTTCTGGGCCTACGGCCTGGTGACCGGCGAGCAGCAGCCGGGCTCGCTCGAGGCGTCGATGCGCCTGCTGCTGACCGACCTGGTCACCGGCGGCGCCTGGTACCACCTGTACTTCCTGCTGGTGACCATGCAGGTGTACCTGCTGTTCCCGGTACTGATGAAGCTGCTGCGGGCGACCGAGGGCAAGCACAAGTGGCTGCTGCTCGGCAGCGGGCTACTGCAGGTCGGCGTCACGCTGTTCATGACCTACCAGCCGTTCGGCGTGAGCTACGGGACGATCACCCACCTCTACGGCACGATCCTGCCTTACCAGTTCTACACGCTGTTCGGCGCCGTCGTGGCCATGCACTTCGAGGCCGTGCACGCCTGGGTGGGCCGGCACCGGCTGCCGCTCGGCGGCGCGCTCGTGGCGGTGCTCGCGGGCACCGAGTGGTGCTATTTCCGGACCGTCCACAATGGAACGTTCCCGCAGGTGGCGAGCGACCCGTTCCAGCCGTACCTGATCCCGTGGTTCCTCACCGTCATCGCGGCGATCTACGCGCTCGCCACACGGTGGGCCGCGCGCCGCCGCGAAGGCAGCCGCGGGGCCCGGGTGGTGTCGTGGGCGGCGAACCGGTCGTTCGGCATCTTCCTGGTGCACCCGCTCGCCCTGGCCCTGCTCGGGCCGGCGATCCCGCACGTCGCGGAGCGGTTCGGCGCGCCGTGGCTGAGCGTGATCATCTACGTGGCGACGATCGTCCTGACGGTCCTGATCGTGGAGGTGCTGCGGCGGCTGCCGGGCAGCCGCGCGCTCACCGGGCGGCCCCGGCTGTCACCCGTGAAGGCCGCGGCCTGATCTCACCCGCGTGGGTGGTGACGGCCGGATCCGGAGGATCGGGCATGTCACAACGCGCGGATCCGCAGCGGTGGGATATGCTGGCGGCCCGTGGGACTTCAGTCACGGGCAACCAAGTACGTCTTTGTCACCGGAGGCGTCGCCTCCTCTCTGGGTAAGGGACTCACGGCTTCCAGCCTGGGTCAGCTCCTTACCGCGCGCGGGCTTCGCGTCACGATGCAGAAGCTCGACCCCTATCTCAACGTCGACCCCGGGACGATGAACCCGTTCCAGCACGGTGAGGTGTTCGTCACCGACGACGGTGCCGAGACCGACCTCGACATCGGCCACTACGAGCGGTTCCTCGACCGCGACCTCGACGGCAAGGCCAACGTCACCACCGGCCAGGTCTACTCCGAGGTGATCGCCAAGGAGCGCCGCGGCGAGTACCTCGGCGACACCGTGCAGGTCATCCCGCACATCACCGACGAGATCAAGGCCCGGATCACCGCCGCGGCCGGGCCGGACGAGAACGGCCAGGCGCCGGACGTCGTCATCACCGAGGTCGGCGGCACGGTCGGCGACATCGAGTCCCTGCCGTTCCTGGAGGCCTGCCGCCAGGTCCGCCACGACGTCGGCCGCGACCACTGCTTCTTCCTGCACGTCTCGCTGGTGCCGTACCTGGCGCCGTCGGGCGAGCTGAAGACGAAGCCGACCCAGCACTCGGTCGCCGCGCTGCGCAACATCGGTATCCAGCCCGACGCGCTGGTCTGCCGGGCCGACCGCGAGATCCCCGAGGACCTCAAGCGCAAGATCGGCCTGATGTGCGACGTCGACACCGAGGCCGTCATCGCCTGCCCGGACGCGCGGTCGATCTACGACATCCCGAAGGTGCTGCACGGCGAGGCCCTCGACGCCTACGTCGTCCGCCGCCTCGGCCTGCCGTTCCGCGACGTCGACTGGACGGTGTGGGGCGACCTGCTCGACCGCGTGCACAACCCCAGCGAGGTCGTGCGGATCGCGGTCGTCGGCAAGTACATCGACCTGCCGGACGCCTACCTGTCGGTCACCGAGGCCCTGCGGGCGGGCGGGTTCGCCCACCGCGCCAAGGTCGAGATCGTCTGGGTCGCCTCGGACGACGCGCAGACCGCGTCCGGCGCCGCGTCCGTGCTGTCCGATGTGGACGGTGTGCTGATCCCGGGCGGGTTCGGCATCCGCGGCATCGAGGGCAAGGTCGGCGCGATCGAGTACGCCCGCACCCGGGGCGTCCCGCTGCTCGGCCTGTGCCTCGGCCTGCAGTGCATGGTCATCGAGGCCGCCCGCCACCTGGCCGGCATCAAGGACGCCGGGTCGTCGGAGTTCGACGAGAACACCAAGCACCCGGTCATCTCGACCATGGCCGACCAGCGCGACGTCGTCGCGGGGGAGCGGGACATGGGCGGCACCATGCGGCTCGGCGCCTACCCCGCGAAGCTCAAGCCGGGCTCGCAGGTCGCGAAGGCGTACGGCAGCACCGAGGTGTCCGAGCGGCACCGGCACCGCTACGAGGTCAACAACGCCTACCGCAAGCAGCTCTCGGACGCGGGTCTCGTGTTCTCCGGCACCTCGCCGGACGACCACCTGGTCGAGTTCGTCGAGCTGCCCGCCGACAAGCACCCGTTCTTCGTCGGCACGCAGGCGCACCCCGAGCTGAAGAGCCGCCCGACCCGGCCGCACCCGCTGTTCAGCGCGTTCGTCAAGGCCGTCGTCGACCGCAAGGTCGCCGAGCGGCTGCCGGTCGAGCTGCCCGAAGCCTCCGTGGCGGCCCGGTGACCGCGCCGGGCGAGCACGAGTTCAGCGTCGCGGCCAGCCGCGACGTCCACATCGGACACGTCGTCGGCCTGCGGATCGACGAGGTCGTGATGCCGGGCGGGAACACCGCGACCCGCGAGGTGATCGAGCACCTGGGCGCGGTGGCGATCGTCGCGCTCGACGAAGAGCAGCAGGTCACGCTCATCCACCAGTACCGGCACCCGATCGGGCACCGGCTGTGGGAGCTGCCCGCGGGCCTGATCGACCACCTCGGCGAGGACCCGGTGGGCACGGCCCGCCGGGAGCTCGTCGAGGAGGTCGGGCTGGCCGCGTCGGACTGGGTGACCCTGGTCGACGTCGCGGCGTCGCCCGGCTTCACCGACGAGGTGGTGCGCGTCTTCCTGGCCCGCGGACTGTCCGATGTGGACCGTGAGGTGCTCGGGGACGAGGAGGCCGACCTGGTCATCCGCAAGTTCCCGCTCGCCGAGGCGGTCCGGATGGCCCTGGCGGGCGAGCTGCTGAACGGCGCCACGGTGTCCGGCGTGCTGGCCACGCACGCGGTGCTCACGGGCGCGGCTTCCCCGCGTCCTGCGGACGCCCCGTGGGACGACCGCCCGACGGCCTTCGCCAAGCGCCGCGAGTCCTGATCTCAAGCGCCCCAATGTGGCGTTGGTTGCGTCCAACGCACCGAACGCCACATTGGGTGCGCTGGACGCACCGAACGCCACATTGGGGCGCTCGGGTCAGGGGCGCAGCGGGCGGCCCTGGGCGTCCAGGCCGCCATCCTTCAGCAGCATGACGCCGTCGATCATCGGCCACAGGAAGCCGATCCCGGTCACCAGCACCACGAAGAGCTGGAGCAGGCCCAGTCCGACCTGGCCGGTGTAGAACCGGCCGACGCCGAACGGCAGCACGATCTGGAGCACCCCGGCCACGGTCTTGGACCGGTAGGAGTAGGGGACCGGCGCGTAGGGCATCGGCGGCGCGTACGGCGTCGGCGGCGGCGCGTACGGGTTGGCCACCGGCGGGGCGTACATCGGCAGCTGCATCGTCGGCTGCGCGTACGGCGGCGCCGGCCCGAAGAACCCCGGATGCGGCGGTGGCAGGTCGCGGAACAGCGGCCGCAGGCCACCCAAGGTCGTCGCCGCGTAGGCGTCCGTCACCCGCGTCTCGTACTCGTCCGGGGTGATCCGGCCCATGCCGAAGTGGTCGGCGAGCAGCCTCGCCGCTTCCTCGCGCTCCGCCGTGCCGATGCGGAGTTCGTCCGCCTCCATGAATCCAAGGTAACCGCGGCGAGCCGGGAACGGGGTTTCTGCCGGGTCACGAGCCCCGGGCGGCCTAAGGTGACCGGCGTGGCCTCCAGCCCGCACAGCACGGCCGACGTGATCGCCGCGTACCTCGACCACCTGGTCGTCGAACGCGGGACCGCACGCAACACCCTGGACAGCTACGCCCGCGACCTGCGCCGGTACCGCGCGTACCTGGACGGCGTGGGCGTCGCGAAGATCGCCGACGTCACGTCCGCGCACGTCACGGCCTTCGGTGCCGCCCTGCGCGAGGGGGACGGCGAACACCGGCCGCTGGCCGCGTCGTCGGCCGCGCGAGCCCTGGTCGCCGTGCGCGGGCTGCACAAGTTCGCCCACGCCGAGGGGCTCACCGAGCACAACCCGGCCCGCGAGGTCCGGCCGCCGGCGCCGGCGAAGCGGCTGCCCAAGGCCTTGCCGGTCGACGACGTGCTGAGGCTGCTCGAGACGCCGCCGGACGGCGAGCGCGCGCTGCGCGACCGGGCGCTGCTCGAGCTGCTCTACTCCACCGGCGCGCGGATCTCCGAGGCGGTCGGCCTGGACATCGACGACGTCGACGAGGCCGAGCGCACGGTGCTGCTCGACGGCAAGGGCGGCAAGCAGCGGCTGGTCCCGATCGGCCGTCCGGCGCTCGCGGCGTTGCACGCCTACACCGTCCGCGCGCGGCCGGCGCTCGCCGCGCACGGACGCGGCACCGCGGCGCTGTTCCTCAACGCCCGCGGCAGCCGGCTTTCGCGGCAGAGCGCGTGGCAGGTGCTCAAGGACACGGCCGAACGGGCAGGGATCAAGGCCGCGGTGTCGCCGCACACCCTCCGCCACTCCTTCGCCACGCATCTGCTCGAAGGCGGCGCCGACGTCCGCGTCGTCCAAGAACTCCTCGGCCACGCCTCGGTGACGACGACCCAGGTGTACACGCTGGTCACGGTCAACACCTTGCGTGAGGTGTACGCGACAGCGCACCCGCGAGCACTGGGCTAGACGGCCCTATAAACGGCGAACAGCCTTGCCGGCCTGCACCGACGGTCGAGTGACATTGCCCCGTCGGGTCCGGCGCGTTGCTTTGCCGGGGCTCCGACTCCGGACATAGGCTGCGGCGGACGCTGACGAACAAGGAGCTTTCGCGCCATGTCGACACCGAACCAGCCGGCCCTCCCGGCCGAGTCCGCCGGGTCGGCGGCGGCGAACCTCAGCCAGGTCACCATCGCGACGCCTGCCGACCACGACGGCGACGAATCACCCGAGCGCAACGGCAAGAAGGTGAAGCTCGAGGGCATCGGGCCGACCGGCCGCCCGATCCGCGAGATCCCCGAACCGCCGCCGCTGGACAAGCACGGCCCGGCCAAGATCATGGCGATGTGCAACCAGAAGGGCGGCGTCGGCAAGACGACGTCGACCATCAACCTGGGGGCCGCGCTCGCCGAGTGCGGGCGCAAGGTGCTGCTCGTCGACTTCGACCCGCAGGGCGCGCTCGCCGTCGGCCTCGGCATCCAGCCGCACGAGCTGGACCAAACGGTCTACAACGCCATCATGGAGCGCTCGGTCAGCGCCACCGACGTGCTGATGAAGACCCGCGTCGACGGCGTTGACCTGCTGCCGAGCAACATCGACCTGTCCGCCGCGGAGGTCCAGCTCGTCGCCGAGGTAGGGCGCGAACACACGTTGTTACGGGTCCTGCGTCCGGTCATGAACGACTACGACTATGTTCTTGTCGACTGCCAGCCCTCGCTCGGCCTGCTCACGGTGAACGCGCTGACCGCCGCGGACGGCGTGATCATCCCGCTGGAGTGCGAGTTCTTCAGTCTGCGAGGCGTCGCCCTCCTGATCGACACCATCGAGAAGGTCCAGGAACGCCTCAACCCCAAACTGGACATAGTCGGGATTCTCGCCACCATGTACGACCCGAGAACCCTGCATTCGAAGGAGGTCATGGCTCGCGTGGTGGAGGCATTCGGCGAGACCGTGTTCGACACGGTCATCAACCGCACCGTGCGGTTCCCCGAGACGACGGTCGCGGGTGAGCCGATCACGACCTGGGCGCCCAAGTCGGCCGGCGCGGCGGCGTACCGCCAGCTGGCCCGCGAGGTGATCGCTCGGTGAGCAGGCGCGCCTCCCTGCCCGGAGCGTCGGAACTCTTCAGGATCACCTCCAGTCCCGCCCTCGATCTCCCTCCCCAGGCACCCTCCGAGCCCGCCGAGAAGCCCAAGCCTTCGGGCAACGGCCGGGCGGACCAGCTCGCCCGCAGCGCGGCCCCGCACGGGTCCGGCCGGACCAAGCACGACGCGAAGATCACCGTGTACGTCTCCGGCGACGAGCTGGTCGCCATGGAGCAGGCCCGGCTGACGCTGCGCGCGAAGCACGACCTGGTCGTCGACCGCGGCCGGCTGGTCCGCGAGGCGGTCGCGGTGCTGCTGGCCGACTTCGACCAGAACGGCGACGAATCGGTGCTGGTCCAGCGGCTGCGGGTGGTCGGCTCAGACGGCGGCGAAACCGAGGGCTGATGGACGAGCCGGAACCGGCTCCGGAGGAACAGGTTCCCGAAGAGCACCAGACAGTGCACGGCGGGATGATCCCCGAAGGCGTCAACACCGAAGAGCTGAGCACGTCGAAGTTCAAGGTGCGGCTGGCCAACTTCGAGGGACCGTTCGACCTGCTGCTGCAGCTGATCTCGCAGCACCAGCTCGACGTCACCGAGGTGGCGTTGCACCAGGTCACCGACGACTTCATCGCGTACACGCGGGCGCTGGGCACGGACTGGAACCTCGACGAGACGACGGAGTTCCTGGTCATCGCGGCCACGCTCCTGGACCTGAAGGCGGCGCGGCTGCTGCCGTCGGCCGAGGTGGAGAGCGAAGACGACCTCGCGCTGCTCGAAGCGCGTGACCTGCTGTTCGCGCGGATCCTGCAGTACCGCGCGTACAAGCAGGTGGCGGCGCTGTTCGGCGAGCTGGAACAGAACGCGCTGCGGCGCTACCCGCGGTCGGTGGCGCTGGAGGAGCGGTTCGTCGGGCTGCTGCCCGAGGTGATGCTGGGCGTCACGCCGCAGAAGTTCGCCGACATCGCGGTGGCGGTGTTCCGGCCGAAGCCGCCGCCGACGGTGTCGATCGCCCACATCCACATGGGCCGCATTTCGGTGCGCGAGCACGCGGCGATCCTGCGGGTGATGCTGGCCGAACGCGGCCAGGCGACGTTCGGCGAGCTGGTCGACGACTGCGAGCACACGGTGGAGATCGTGGCGCGCTTCCTGGCGCTGCTGGAGCTCTACCGCGAGGCGACGGTCCAGTTCGAGCAGAGCGAGGCACTGGCCGAGCTGCACGTCCGCTGGACGGGCGGCACGAAGGAGGAAGCCTCCGCGGCGGCCGAGCTGGACCGCGCGTTCGGAGACGAAGAGGAGTACGGGTGAGCCCGGAGAACAACGAGCAGGCCGAGGCGCCGGAGGTCCCGGTCGACGCGCCTGCCGAGGAGACGCCGGCCGCCGAGGTCGGGGCCCCGGAACCGCCGGTCGACGAGCCGGCCGAAACCGAGGCCCCGCAACCGCCGGCGAGCGAGGCACCGGAGGAAGCCGCGGCCGAGCTGGCCCTGGACGAGGCCCTGTCCGGCGAGCCGGTCACCGAGGACGGCGACCCGGTGGAGCCCCTGGTCGAGGCCGCGCCGCCCGAGCCCGAGGCGGAGCTTTCACGTGAAAGCTCCGCGCTTGCGGAGCCCGAAGCGCCCGCCGAGCCGGCGGCCGAAGCTTCTGCCGAGCCCGGTCCCGAGGATCCCGAGTCCGACCTGGTCGCCGCCGGGGACGCCGACTCCATGCCGGACGTCACCTCCGACGAGGCCCTCGAAGCCGCCCTCGAAGCGCTCCTCCTCATCGTCGACTCCCCGGCCGGCGAAGAACTCCTGGCCGACACCCTCGACCAGCCCAAGTCGCGGATCGTCGTCGCCCTGCGGACCATGGCGCAGAAGTTCACCGACCGGAACTCCGGGATCGACCTGCGGCGCGTCGGCGAAGGGTGGCGGTTCTACACTAGGGACGTCTATGCCCCGTTCGTGGAGAAGCTCCTGCTGGACGGCCAGCGGTCGAAGCTGACCCGGGCCGCGCTGGAGAGCCTCGCCGTGATCGCGTACCGGCAGCCGGTGACCCGTGCGCGGGTCGCCGCGGTGCGCGGCGTGAACGTGGACGGCGTGATCCGGACGCTGCTCGCGCGCGGCCTCATCGAAGAGATGGGGACCGATCCCGAGACGACCGGCACGCTGTACGTGACGACCGAGCTGTTCCTGGAGCGACTGGGGCTGTCGTCACTGAACGACCTGCCGCCGATCGCTCCGTTGCTACCCGAAGTGGACACCATCGATGACATCCAGTGAACACCCCGACGGCGTCCGGCTGCAGAAGGTGCTGTCGCAGGCCGGGGTCGCCTCCCGGCGCGCGGCGGAGGACCTGATCGTCGCCGGCCGGGTCGAGGTGGACGGCGAGGTCGTCACCGAGCTGGGCCGCCGCGTCGACCCGGACAACGCGATCATCCACGTCGACGGCACCCGGGTGAACCTGCGCGACGACCTCATCTACCTCGCCCTGAACAAGCCCAAGGGCGTGCACTCGACGATGTCGGACGACCGCGGCCGCCCCTGTGTCGGCGACTACCTGCGCGGCCGGTACGAGGAGACGCCCGGGGTCGTGCACGTCGGACGGCTCGACGAGAACACCGAGGGCCTGCTGCTGCTGACCAACGACGGCGACCTCGGGCACCGGCTGATGCACCCGTCCTACCGGGTGCTCAAGACCTACCTCGCCGAGGTCGACGGCCTGGTGCCGCGCGGGCTCGGCAAGGAGCTGCGCCGCGGCTGGGAGCTGCCGGACGGCATCGTCAAGGTCGACCAGTTCCGCGTCAAGGACATGCACTCCGGCAAGTCGCTGGTCGAGCTGGTGATCCACGAGGGCAAGAAGCACATCGTGCGCCGCCTGCTCAAGGACACCGGGCACCCGGTGCTCAAGCTGGTCCGCACCGCGGTCGGCGACGTCCAGCTCGGCAACCAGCGCGTCGGCTCGATCCGGCGGCTGACGAAGACCGAGGTCGGGGCGCTCTACCGCAACGTCGAACTCTGACGCACGGCGGTGACGAACCCGTCGGTGGTCGCGTTGTCGTCCGAGGGGCGGCCGAACGCGGCGGCGGCCTCGGCGCGCGTAACCGTCGACGGCTGCCAGCCGTGGGCGGCCAGCCACTCCGGTGCGGAGGTGCCGAGGCCGCCGCGCCACAGTCTGGTGACGGACTCGCCGTCCTCGGTCGCGCGGGCACGGGAGACCAGGCTGTCCGGCACGCCGCCCGTCCCGTGCTCGAAGGACACCCGGCTGCCCGGCGCCGACAGCTCGCCGACGGTGGTCAGCAGCCGCTCGGCGTCTTCGTACGACAGGTAGATCAGCAGCCCTTCGATCAGCCAGGCCGTCGGCACCGCCGGGTCGAACCCGCTCGCGCGCAACGCTGTCGCCCAGTCTTCGCGTAGGTCCGCAGGGACGACGACGCGTTCGCACGAGGGTGACGCGTCCTGGATGGCCAGGACGTCGTCCTTGAACGCCAGCACCTCGGGCAGGTCGATCTCGAACAGCCGCGTGCCGGGCGGCCAGGCCAGCCGGAACGCCCGGGCGTCGAGCCCGGCGGCGAGCAGCACCACCTGCGCGCAGCCGGCTTCGAGGAGGTAGTCGTCGAAGAACCGGGTCCGGACCACGATCTGCGGGTACATCAGCTCGCCCAGCCCGGCCTGGGGCGCGTCCCGGCCGATCTCCGGCAGCACCGATCGCCCGGCTTCGAAGAACGCGGCCGCGTACGGGTCCTCGAACAGCCGGTCCGGCCGGTTGCTTTCGTAGGCGCGCAGGGCGGCGACACCGACGGCGGTCCGGCTCACGGCCGGGAGGGATTCGGTCACGGTGGTCAAGCTACTCCGAACGTGGGGCGGGCGAGGATCCCCGACTTTCCGCAGTAGCAGGGTCGTTTTCGCGGCTCTAGCGTGAGCGCCATGCGAACCGGTGTGGTGTGCGGGATCCTCGCGGTGCTCCTGTCCGGCGCGGTGGCTCCAGCCGCCGCGGCGGCGCCCTCTGCGAGCGAACCGGTCTACGACTACGCGAAGGCGATCCGCGAGACCGTCTGGGTCGACATCGGCCGCGACGGCGACGGCGACGGCCGCTCCGACCGCGTTGCCGCCGACATCGTGCGGCCCGGCGAAACGACCTCGCGCGTCCCGGTGATCATGGATGCCAGTCCGTACTACTCGTGCTGCGGGCGCGGCAACGAAAGCGAGCTGAAGTCGTACGACAGCGCCGGGAAACCGGTGAAGTTCCCGCTCTTCTACGACAACTACTTCGTGCCGCGCGGGTACGCCGTGGTGCTGGTCGACCTGGCCGGGACGAACCGTTCGGCCGGGTGCGCGGACATCGGCGGCGCCTCGGACGTCGACTCGGCCCGCAAGGTGGTCGACTGGCTGAACGGCCGCGCGGCCGGCTACACCGCGAAGACCGGCGGCAGCGCGGTGACCGCCGGCTGGAGCACCGGGAACGTCGGGATGATCGGCAAGTCCTACGACGGCACGATCGCCAACGGCGTCGCCGCGACCGGGGTCGCGGGCCTCAAGACGATCGTCCCGATCTCGGCGATCAGCTCCTGGTACGACTACTACCGCTCGGACGGCGCGACGTTCGGCTTCAACCCGGCCGGCCTCGCGCAGACGGTCGAGGCGCGCAACAGCGGGCAGAACTGCTCGGCGCAGAACCAGGTCCTGACGACCGGGGCCACCGCGAACGGCGACTACGGGCCGCTGTGGGCGGACCGGGACTACGTCGCCCGCGCGGGCAACGTGCGGGCCAGCGTGCTGCTGTCCCACGGTGTCAACGACCTCAACGTCAAGACCATCCACTTCGGACAGTGGTGGAGCGCGCTGAACGTCGAGAAGAAGATCTGGCTGTCGCAGACCGGGCACGTCGACCCGTTCGACTACCGGCGGGCCGACTGGGTCGACCTGCTGCACCGGTGGTTCGACCACTACCTGCTCGGCGTCGACAACGGCGTCCAGAACGGGCCGCAGGCCAGCGTCGAGCGGCAACCGGACCAGTGGGTGGACCAGAGCGCGTACCCGGCGGCCGGTGTGGTGGCGACGACGTTGCGGCCGCACTCTTCCGGGACCCTCGGCACGTCGGCGTCCTCGGGCACGGCGTCGTTCACCGACAACCCGAGTGCCGGCGAGGACACCTGGGTGACGAACCCGGGCAGTGCCGCCTTGACGTACTCCACCGGGACCTTGGCCGCGGACCTGCAGGTCTCCGGCACGACTTCGGTGACCGTGACGGCCACGCCGAGCACGTCGTCGGCGCGGCTTTCGGCCCTGCTCGTCGACCTCGGCCCGGCGACGATCCGCAACTTCGCCGGGAGCGGTGAGGGGATCAAGACGGGGACTGCCGAGAACTGCTGGGGTTCCTCGGCGACGGGCGACGACGCCTGCTACCGGATCACCTCGGCGGACGTGAAGAAGGTGAACTACACGATCCTCAGCCGCGGCTGGGCCGACCTGGCGAACTACGCGTCCCTTTCGCAGGAACGACCCCTGACGCCGGGGACGGCGTACACGATGACGTTCCGGCTGGCTTCCACGGACCACATCGTGCCCCGCGGGCACGCGCTGGCGCTGATCATCGGCGGCACGGACGGCAGCTTCATCCGTGGTCCGGCCCAGCCGGCCCGGGTGACGCTGGACCTGGCCCGGACGTCGGCGTCGGTACCGGTGGCCGGCGTGGTGCCCGCCGCGACGACCCACCCGGCCTTCGGCACGAGCGCGTTCGTGCCGTCGGCGGGCCCGGCTGACCTGCGCTGAGGAGGCTGGGCACTGCGCCCGGCAGCGCAGCCGGCCCCGGCCGGAAGGCTGCTTGCGGTCACGGAACCCGGCAGTAGGGTCGAAAGATCCGCACTTCCACGGAGGGGGTTCGCCGTGCCGAACCGGAAACTGGGCGCGACGCCGGCCGCGCTGGCGGGAATCTGCACTGCCGCGGTGGTCGCCGCACCGGCCGCGCAGGCCACCACCACGACCGCCTGTACGTACGGCTACTCGGTCCGGCTGACCTCGATCCCGTACCCGTCGCCCACGGTCAACCTGGGCACGTGGTGCACCGGGTTCGCCGATGCGGGCGCGCCCTACGTCTTCCACATCGACCGGCTGAACGCCCTCTACTCCCAGTTCCCGATGAACGTGTACTACAGCAACGTCACCGCGACCTGCACGGCCTACTCCTCCAGCGAGACGTCCCTGGTCGCCACGGGCTGCACGTACGTGTTCTGACCCTCACCGCGCCTCGGCCGGAGCGGTCTTCGTCGCCGTTTTCCGTTGCAGGGCGCGGGCGATCGGCTCGACGACCCGGGCGGCCGTCGGACCGAGGATCGCCATCAGCAGGACGTACGCCGTCGCCAGCGCCGCCAGCTCCCCGGTGACCGCGCCCGCCGTCACCGCCAGGCCGGCGATGACGATCGAGAACTCGCCGCGCGCGACCAGCGCCGCCCCGGCGCGGGCCCGGCCCATCTTCCCGATGCCTTGCCGCCGGGCCGCCCACCAGCCCGTGCCGACCTTCGTCAGCGTCGTGACCACCGCGAGGACCACGGCCCAGCCGAGCACCGGCGGGATCGACGCCGGGTTCGTGTTGAGCCCGAAGACCACGAAGAACACCGCCGCGAACAGGTCGCGCAACGGCTCGAGCAGCCGCGTCGCGTTCTCCGCCGTCGAGCCCGAGATCGCGATGCCGAGCAGGAACGCGCCGACCGCGGCCGACACCTGCATGGCCGAGGCGAACCCGGCCACCAGCAAAGCCGCGCCGAGCACCTTGAGCAAGAACACCTCGCGGTCCGGGCTGTCGACCGCCGCCGAGACGTACCGGCCGAACTTCAGCGCGACCACCAGCACCACGGTGATCACCAGCAGCGAGATCCCGACGGCCTCCAAGCCGCCGAGCAGGGTGACGCCGCCGAGGATCGCGGTGAGGATCGGCAGGTAGAGCGCCATCGCGAGGTCCTCGAACACGAGGATCGACAGCACCACCGGTGTCTCGCGGTTGCCGAGCCGGCCCAGGTCGCCGAGGACCTTCGCGACGATCCCGGACGACGAGATGTACGTGACGCCCGCCATCACCATCGCGCCGACCGGGCCCCAGCCCAGCAGCAGCGCGACGCCCGCGCCGGGGGCCGCGTTGAGGACGATGTCGAGCAGGCCCGCCGTCCAGGAGCGGCGCAGCCCGGTGAACAGCTCGGCCGCGGAGTACTCGAGGCCGAGCAGCAGGAGCAGCAGCACGACGCCGATTTCGCCGGCCAGGTGCGTGAAGCCGCCGATGTCGGTCAGCGGGATCAGCCCGCCTTCGCCGAAACACAGGCCGCCGAGCAGGTAGAGCGGGATGGGGGAGAGGCCGACCTTGCCGGCCAGGCGCCCGAGCACGCCCAGCACGAAGAAGACCGCCCCCAGTTCGATCAGGGACAGCGCGGTGTGGTCCATCGGCCGCTCAGCCGTACTTGAGGATCTTGGCGGCGGCTTCGAGGCCCTCGCCCGTGCCGACCGCGACGAGCAGGTCGCCCCCGGTGAACGTGAAGTCCGGCGCCGGCGACGGGTGCACCTGCCCCGCCCGCGCCACCGCGACCACCGAGACGCCGGTGCGGGTGCGCATCGCGGTGTCGCCGAGCGTCCGGCCGTCGAACGGGCCGGACGGCAGGATCGGCAGCTGCCGCGTGCTGATCCCCGGCAGGTCCCGATGCTCCTCCGTCAGCTGTGCGACCAGCTGCGGCGCGCCGAGCAGGTTGGCCAGTGCGCCCGCCTCGTCCGCGGTGAGCGGGATCGAGGCGGCGCAGGCATCGGGATCGTCCGATTTGGACACGATGAGCTCGATGTGACCGTCCCGCTGGGTGACGACGCCGATGCGGCGGCCGGTACGGGTGGCGAAGTCCTTGCGGACCCCGATGCCGGGCAGGGGAGTTACTTCGACGTTCACCCGACCACCGTAACCCAGGTGTCCGATTCGCGGCGTTCAGCCGAGCAGCAGGAGCAGGGCCCCGACGACCATCACCGCGCTCGTGAGGCCGTGGACGCCGAAGGCCATGGCCTTCTTGCCGCGGTGGCGCAGGATGATCAGCATGTCGAAGAGGGGCCAGGCGGCAGCGGCGAGGAAGGCCCAGCCCAGCGCGTGGGTGTCGCCGTAGATCATCAGGGCCAGCGGGACCAGGCCGGCGCCGACGTCGCGGCCGCCCTTGACGTTCAAGAAGGTTTCGGCGTTTTCGGGAACCTCGTTGAAGCCGAAGCCCGCGGCGGTCTTCGCCGGCGCGAAGAGGTAGCTGAGGCCGATGAAGATGATCCCGAGCGAGACGAGTGCGACGAGGATGTAGCCGGTGACGATCATGGTGTTCCCTCCAGTTTTCTAGCACCGCTAGGATTTCTAGCAACGCTAACCTAGCGACGCTATTTTGTCTAGCGGTGCTAGCATGTGACGTATGACCCAGCGACAACGGCGTGTGCGCGACCGGACCGAGCGAGCGCAGCGGATCGTCACCGCGGCCCGGGAGCTCGCCGAGGCGGAGGGCTGGGACGCGGTCACCACCCGGCGGCTCGCCGCGCTGATCGAGTACAGCCAGCCGGTGCTCTACAGCCACTTCCCGGGCGGCAAGGACGCGATCATGGCGGCGGCCGCGCTGGAGGGCTTCGCCGAGCTGGCCACGGCGCTGGCGGCGGCCCGGGACGGCGGTCTCGGCGGGATCGCGGGGGCGTACGTGGCTTTCGCCGAGGCGAAACCGGCCCTCTACGACGCGATGTTCACCCTCGCCTCGGAGCTGCGGTTCGCCGAGGACGACACTCCGGAAGTGATGAAGGCGTGCTTCGCGGAGCTCTTCGCCGTCATCGAACCGGTGGCGGGGAAGCAGGACGCGGGCCCGCTGACCGAGGTGTTCTGGAGCACGCTGCACGGGCTGATCACGCTGGACCGCGGCCACCGGCTGGCGCCGAGCTTCCGCGACGAGCGCCTCGCGCTGGTGGTCGCCCGCTTCGGCGCGCGGGCCGACTGATCTCCTCGTTACCCCGACCGGCAGAATGGACGCCGAGCCGACCGAGACGAGAACGCGAGGAGAGTGCCGGTGACGGGAGCCCTACGTGGTGTGGTCGCGCTGGACGGCCCGTCGGGGACCGGGAAGACCACCGTCGCCCGCAAGCTCGCCCAGGCCCTCGGCGCCGGCTACCTCGACACCGGCGCCATGTACCGGATGGTCACCCTCGCCGTGCTGCGGGCCGGGGCCGACCCGGTCGACGCGGCCGCCGTCGCGGAGATCGCCGACCACGCCGACTTCAGCATCGGCACCAGCCCCGACCGGCCCGAGATCCACCTGGCCGGGGCGGACGTCGCCGCCGACATCCGCGGCCCCGAGGTCACCAAGGCCGTCTCGCCGGTTTCGGCCGTGCCGCACGTGCGTGAGCTGCTCGTCGCGCGGCAGCGGCGGATCATCGGCGAGGTGCTCGGCAGCGTCGGCGGGATCGTCGTCGAAGGCCGGGACATCGGCACGGTCGTCGCGCCGGACTCGCCGCTCAAGGTCTACCTGACCGCGTCGGCCGACGTCCGCGCGTCGCGCCGCAGCACCCAGGACACCGCGGCCGGGCGGAAGTCGTCGGTCGCCGACGCGCTGGCTTCGGTCGAGCGCCGCGACCACCTCGACTCGACCCGCGCGACCTCGCCCCTGCGCGCCGCCGACGACGCCGTGCACGTCGACACGTCGGAGCTGTCGATCGACCAGGTGATCGTCGCGCTGAGCGAGCTGGCCAGCCACCGCGGCCTGCTGGCCGGGTGCAACGCCGAGGTGGCTCGATGACTGATGGCTCTGGGGCCAAGCCCCAGGCCCCGGCCGGGGGGCAAGCCCCCCTGGACCCCCCAAAAGCGAGGTGTGACGGGTTGCCGGAAGGCTCCGTCGGCGCACTCCACGACGCCGGGCGGGTCTTCGCCCGGTACTATCTGCGGTCGGCCTTCCGCATCCGCGTGCACGGCCGCGAGCGCATGCCCGCCACCGGGCCGGTGCTGGTGATCGCCAACCACAGTTCGATGATCGAGCCGCAGCTGATCTTCGGAATGCTGCCGCGGCGTTCGGCGTTCCTGGTCAAGGCCGAGATGTTCGGCGGGATCGTCGGCAAGTTCATGCTGGCGATCGGGCAGATCCCGCTCAAGCGCGGCGAGATCGACCGCAAACCGCTGATGACCGCGGTCGGCGTCCTCAAAGACGGCGGAGTCGTCGGGATCTTCCCCGAGGGCACCCGCGGTGCCGGGGACGTCGGCGCTGCCGAACGCGGCGCGGCCTGGCTGGTCCGGGCCTCCGGCGCGACCGTGCTCCCGGTCGCGACGCGGGGCACGCGCAAGCCTGCCGACGGCAGGCGACGGTTCCGGCCACGGGTGGACATCCTCGTGGGCGAGCCGTTCACGCCGAAGGTCGGCCCCGGGAAGACCGGGCTCGACCAGGGCACCGAGGAGTTGCGCGGCGAGCTCGCGGCGCTCGTGAAGACTTTGGACGACTGGCGTGCCGAACACGGATTCGGCGCGGTATAAGGGAAATTAGGTAGTCATGGAAGAGCTGGACAGCGTCGGCGAAGTCGACGGCACCTGGTCCGACGAGACCGAATTCGCCGCGCTCGACGCGCAGATCGAGGCGGCGGAAGCGGCCGAGGAGGCCGCCCTCGGGCAGCCGGTGCTCGCCGTCGTCGGCCGGCCCAACGTGGGCAAGTCGACGCTGGTCAACCGCATCCTCGGCCGGCGCGAAGCCGTCGTGCAGGATGTCCCCGGCGTGACCCGCGACCGCGTCGCCTACGACGCGTATTGGGGCGGGCGGAAGTTCACCCTGGTCGACACCGGCGGCTGGGAGCCGGACGCGACCGGGCTGCAGGCCTCCGTCGCCGCCCAGGCCGAGCTGGCCATGCAGACCGCGGACGCGGTGCTGCTGGTCATCGACGCCACGGTCGGCGCCACGGCCACCGACGAAGCCGTCTCCAAGGTGCTGCGCCGGTCCAAGAAGCCGGTGCTGCTCGCGGCGAACAAGGTCGACGACGACCGGCTGCTCGCGGACACCGCGTCGCTGTGGTCGCTCGGCCTCGGCGAGCCGTACCCGGTCAGCGCGCTGCACGGCCGCAGCTCCGGTGACCTGCTCGACGCCATCCTCAAGGCCCTGCCCGAGTCGCCGCGCGAAGGCGGCCCGGTGACGTCGGGCCCGCGGCGCGTCGCGCTGGTCGGCAAGCCGAACGTGGGCAAGTCGAGCCTGCTGAACAAGCTGTCGGGGGAGCAGCGTTCGGTCGTCGACTCGGTGGCCGGCACCACCGTCGACCCGGTCGACTCGCTGGTCGAGCTGGACGGCGAAACGTGGCGGTTCGTCGACACGGCGGGCCTGCGCAAACGCGTCAACTTCGCCGCGGGCGCCGAGTACTACGCGTCGCTGCGCACCAAGACCGCGATCGACGCGGCCGAGGTCGCGATCGTGCTGCTGGACGCGGCCGAGCCGCTGTCGGAGCAGGACCTGCGGGTGCTGACCATGGTCGTCGAGGCCGGCCGCGCCTGCGTGCTGGCGTTCAACAAGTGGGACCTGGTCGACGAGGACCGCCGGCACGCGATGGTCCGCGAACTCGACCGCGGCCTGGTCCGCGTGCCGTGGGCGGAGAAGGTCAACATCTCGGCGCTGACCGGCCGTTCGGTGCGCAAGCTCGCGCCGGCCCTGCGGACCGCGTTGAAGTCGTGGGACCAGCGGGTGCCGACCGGCCAGCTCAACGCGTGGCTGTCCGACCTGATCGCGGCCACCCCGCCGCCGGTCCGCTCGGGCAAGCAGCCGAAGGTCCTGTTCGCGACCCAGGCCGGCATCCGCCCGCCGACGCTGGTCCTGTTCACGACGGGCTTCCTCGAGGCGGGCTACCGCCGCTTCATCGAACGCAAGTTCCGTGAGCAGTTCGGCTTCACCGGCAGCCCCGTTCGGGTGAATGTCCGCGTTCGCGAAAAGAAGGCGAAGCCGAAGGTCGGCGGAAAAGCCGCCCGAACCCGGTGATTTCCTGACCCGTTTCGGTCGACACGCGTGATGGGGGAGTCGGCACGCGTGATCAGAGGGTCGACACGGCGGATGTCCGGCCGGACGTCGTGTCGACCTTCCAATCACGCGTCTCGACCCTTCCGTCACGGCGGTTCGTCCGGCGGGGGGTGAGGTCCGACACGCTAGCGTGATCCGGGAGATATCTTTCGTTCATCTTGCGTTAGAGTTGACGGTCGTTGCGGGCGCCTCATTCAGGAGTGCAAGCCCGGTGAGGCTCGCGAAAGGTGAGTGGTGGGCTTGCGCGCCCATGGTTCGTCCCTGCACGTCTGCGTCACGGCCGAGGTGAATGGCCGATGACCGTCACCATCGAACCCACTGGGCCCGCCGCCGAGGTGACCCTCGCGCCGGTCGCCGACCGCGCCCTCTTCTGGTCCGGTCCGGGCGCCGGTGAACGCACCCTCCTCGACGTCCTCGCCGCCACCGCCGAGCGGCACCCCACCGCCGCCGCGATCGACGACGGCACCACCACCCTGACCTACCGGCGGCTGCTGGACGAGATCGACGTCTACGGACGCCGGCTCAAGAGCTACGGCGTCGGTCTCGGCGACCGCGTCGGCATCCGGATCTCCTCCGGTACCGCCGAGCTGTACATCGCCATCCTCGCCACCCTCTCCGTCGGCGCCGCCTACGTGCCGGTCGACGCGGACGACCCGGACGAACGCGCCGAGCTGGTCTTCGAAGAAGCGCAGGTCGCGGCGGTCGCGACCGACGGCAAGATCAACGTCCACAGCACCCCGGGTGGCCGCGAAGGCCGTCCCGGCCCGGCCGACGACGCGTGGATCATCTTCACCTCCGGCTCCACCGGCAAGCCCAAGGGCGTCGCGGTCACCCACGCGAGTGCCGCCGCCTTCGTCGACGCCGAGGCCGAGCTCTTCCTCACCGACGAGCCCATCGGCCCGGGCGACCGCGTCCTGGCCGGGCTGAGCGTCGCCTTCGACGCCTCCTGCGAAGAGATGTGGCTGGCCTGGCGGCACGGCGCCTGCCTGGTCCCGGCGCCGCGCGCGCTGGTCCGCACCGGCGTCGACCTCGGCCCGTGGCTGGTCGCGCAGCGCATCACCGTCGTCTCCACCGTGCCGACGCTGGCCGCGCTGTGGCCCGCCGACGCGCTCGAAGACGTCCGCCTCCTCATCTTCGGCGGCGAGGCCTGCCCGCCGGAGCTGGCCGAGCGCGTCGCCGTCGAAGGCCGCGAAGTCTGGAACACCTACGGCCCGACCGAGGCCACCGTCGTGGCCTGCGCCGCGCAGCTGACCGGCGAGGGCCCGGTGCGGATCGGCCTGCCGCTGGCCGGCTGGCAGCTCGCCGTGGTCAACGACGAGGGTGAGCCGGTCGCCATGGGCGAGACCGGCGAGCTCGTCATCGGCGGCGTCGGCCTGGCCCGCTACCTGGACGCGCAGAAGGACGCCGAGAAGTTCGCGCCGCTGCCGTCCCTGGGCTGGGAGCGCGCCTACCGCTCGGGCGACATGGTCCGCGCGGAAGAAGAAGGCCTGCTGTTCCTCGGCCGCCTCGACGAGCAGGTCAAGCTCGGCGGCCGCCGCATCGAGCTGGGCGAGGTCGACGCCGCGCTGCAGGCCCTGCCGGGCGTGCAAGGCGCGGCCGCCGCGATCCGCCGTACCAAGGCGGGCAACCAGGTCCTCGTCGGGTACGTCGTCCCCGCGGACGAGAACTTCGACCACGACCAGGCCGCGACGCGCCTGCGCGAGCACCTGCCCGCCGCGCTGGTCCCGCTGCTCGCCGTCGTCGACGACCTGCCGACCCGCACCTCCGGCAAGGTCGACCGCGCCGCCCTCCCGTGGCCACTGTCCACGGTGGAGGCTTCCGGGCTGACCCCGACCGAGACGTGGCTCGCCGAAGGCTGGGCCGAAATCCTCGGCGTGTCGGTCGACAGCCCGAAGGCGGACTTCTTCACCCACGGTGGCGGCAGCCTGACCGCCGCCCAGGTGGTCGCGCGCATCCGCACCCGGCACCCGCAGGTGTCGGTCGCCGACATCTACGCCCACCCCAAGCTGGGCGCACTGGCCGCGATGCTGGACGCGCTGAGCGGCCAGGCCACCGAACGCCGGGACATCAAGCCGACGAAACGCCGTGCCGGCGTCATCCAGACGCTGCTGATGGTCCCGCTGATGGGCCTGGTCGGGCTGCGCTGGGCGACCGTGGCCGCCGCGCTGTCGAACGTCCTGGCGTTGCTCGGGTTCGCCTGGGCGCCGACGCTGAGCTGGGCCTGGATCGGCTTGGCCTGGGTGGTGCTGTTCAGCCCGTTCGGCCGGATCGCGATCGCCGCCGGCGGTGCGCGCGTGCTGCTGTCGGGCGTCCGCCCGGGCACGTACCCGCGTGGCGGGAGTGTCCACTTGCGACTGTGGACGGCCGAGAAGCTCGCCGAGTTCAGCGGCGCGGACAGCGTCGCCGCGGCGTCCTGGATGACGACGTACGCGAAGGCGCTCGGCGCGCGGATCGGCAAGGGCGTCGACCTGCACTCGCCGCCGCCGGTCACCGGCTTCCTCAAGCTGGGCCGCGGCGCGGCGATCGAGCCCGAGGTCGACCTGTCCGGCCACTGGGTCGACGGCGACGTCGTGCACATCGGCAAGGTCCGCGTGGGCGCCGAAGCCCGCGTCGGTGCCCGCAGCACGCTGTTCCCGGGTGCCCGCATCGGGAAGGGCGCGGAGATCGCGGCCGGCTCGACCGTCCGCGGTGCCGTCCCGGCCGGGCAGCGCTGGGCCGGTTCGCCCGCCACCCGCGTCGGCAAGGACGAGCGCGACGCGCTGAAGTGGCCGTCGAGCCGTCCGCCGCGCTCGCACTTCTGGGCCGCCGTCTACGGCGCCTCCTCCCTGGCGCTGGGCTTCCTCCCCGGCGTGGCCGCGCTCGCGGGTGTCGCGGTGCTCGGCTACGGGATCGCCGGTGCCCCGACGCTGTTTGATGCCTTCCTGCAAGCGCTGGTCTTCGTGCCGGCTGCCACCGTCGCGTACTTCCTGGCGTACATGCTGCTCGTGCTCGTCGGCGTCCGGGCGCTGAGCATCGGCATGGTCGAGGGCTACCACCCGGTGCACGGCCGCGTCGCGTGGCAGGTCTGGGCCACCGAACGCCTGATGAGCATGGCCCGCGAAGGCCTGTTCCCGCTGTACGCCAGCCTGTTCACGCCGGTGTGGCTGCGGCTGCTCGGCGCGAAGGTCGGCCGCAACGTCGAGGCGTCGACCGTGCTGGCGCTGCCGAAGATGACCAAGGTCGACAGCGGCGCGTTCCTCGCCGACGACACCATGGTCGCCACCTACGAGCTGGGCCACGGCTGGCTGCACGTCGCCCCGGCCCGGATCGGCAAGCAGGCCTTCCTCGGCAACTCCGGCATGACCGCGCCGGGCCGTTCGGTGCCGAAGCGCGGCCTCGTCGGCGTCCTGTCGTCGACGCCGCTGAAGGCGAAGAAGGGCTCGTCGTACCTGGGCATGCCGCCGCTGCCGGTCCGCCGTGCGATCGGCGAAGCCGATACGAGCCGCACCTACACCCCAGCGCTGCACCTCAAGGCGGCGCGGGCGCTGGTCGAGCTGTGCCGGATCATCCCGGTGATGTGCGGTGTCGCGCTGACCGTCGTGGTCGCGTTCGGGCTGCTCTGGATGGCGTCGGCGTTCGGCTTCGGCGTCGCCCTGCTGCTGGCCGGGCCCGCCCTGCTGGCCGCCGGGATCGTCGCGGCGCTGACCGCGACCGTGATGAAGTGGCTGCTGGTCGGGAAGTTCCGCGAGGTCGACCACCCGCTGTGGAGCTCCTTCGTCTGGCGCAACGAGCTGGCCGACACCTTCGTCGAGGCCCTCGCGGTGCCGTGGCTGATCGGCTCGGTCGGCGGCACCCCGCTGCTCACCGCGTGGCTGCGCACGATGGGCGTCAAGATCGGCCGCGGCGTCTGGCTGGAGACGTACTGGCTGCCCGAGGCCGACCTCGTCGAGCTGGGCGACGGCGCGACGATCAACCGCGGCTGCGTCGTGCAGACCCACCTGTTCCACGACCGGATCATGAGCATGTCGAGCGTGACCCTCGGCGAGGGCGCGACGCTCGGCCCGCACGGCATCGTGCTGCCGGGCGCGGGCATCGGCGCGCGCACCACGGTGGGCCCGGGCTCGCTGGTGACCCGCGGCGACGAGGTGCCCGCCGACACCCGATGGCTCGGCAACCCGATCTCCGCGTGGACCGGTAAGTAACGAAAGCAGGGCCAGGCGCGCCGGACTCACCCGTCCGTGCGAGCCTGGTTCCAGCACGCACGACGAAAGGTTCGCCACGGGTGATTTCGAAGGCTCCCGCTCCCGGCGCGGACACCTCCGGCGACCCCTACCTGCCCGCGCACGGCAACGGCGGCTACCGCGTCCGCCACTACGACCTGACCCTCGACTACAAGGTCGCGCCGAACCGGCTGTCGGCCTCGGCGGTGATCACCGCCGAGGCGACGCAGGCGCTTTCCCGCGTCAGCCTCGACTTCGGCGAGTTCCGGATCAACCGCGTGCTGGTCGACGGCAAGCCCGCGAAGTACCTCAAGCGCGGCGCGAAGCTGCACGTCAAGCCGGCGAAGTCGATCCCGCCGGGTGCGGCGTTCACCGTCGAGGTCCACTACGTCGGCAACCCGCGCCCGGTGGGGAGCCGCTGGGGTGACGTCGGCTGGGACGAGCTGACCGACGGCGCGCTGGTGGCGAGCCAGCCGGTCGGGGCGCCGTCGTGGTTCCCGTGCAACGACCACCCGTCGGACAAGGCCGCGTACCGGGTGAGCGTGACGACGGCGTCGCCGTACCTGGTCGCGGTCACCGGCACCCTGGTCGAGCGGTCCACCGCGGCCAGCACCACGAGGTGGATCTTCGAGCGGCCCGAGCCGACGGCGACGTACCTGATGAGCGTGCAGATCGGCCGCTACGACGACGTCGAGCTGACCGGCCGCGGCTGGGGGTCGCCCACCGGCTTGGGCGCGCGCCTGCTGAGCCTCGGCTTCGGGAGTGGCCGCGTCGAATCGGTCGCCCCCACCGTGCCGCAGCACGCGGCCGTGCCGCCGCGGCTGCGCGGCGCGTTCGACCGCGACTTCGGGCGCCAGGGCCGCATGATGGAGTTCCTGCAGCGGCTGTTCGGCCCGTACCCGTTCGCCGAGTACGTCATCGTCGTCACCGACGACGACCTCGACGACCCGATCGAGGCGCAGGGCATGGCGATCTTCGGCGCCAACCACGTCGACGGCCGCCGCACCCACGAGCGGCTCGTCCTGCACGAGCTGGCCCACCAGTGGTTCGGCAACAGCCTCACGGTGGCCGACTGGCGGCACATCTGGCTCAACGAGGGCTTCGCGACCTATGCCGAGTGGCTGTGGTCGGAGGAGACCGGGAGCCAGTCCGCCGCGGCGCTGGCTCGCAGCTGGTACACGCGCGTCAAGGCCAAGCCGGCGGACGTCCGCATCGCCGACCCGGGCGTGGCCCGGATGTTCGACGAGCGCGTCTACAAGCGCGGCGGCCTGACCCTGCACGCGCTGCGTGCGGAGATCGGCGACCCGGCGTTCTTCGCGCTGCTGAAGTCTTGGGTCGAGGAGCACCGGCACGGGCTGGTCACGACGGAAGCGTTCGTGGCCGCGGCGGAGGCACAGGCAGGCCGCTCTCTGAGCGCGTTCTTCACCCGCTGGCTGCACACGCCGGCGTTGCCTCCGCTGCCCTGATTCACCACTGCCCTGATTCACCACTGCCCTGATTCATCGGATGTCTCTGCCGCTTTCCGGGTGAACATCTCTGGCGTTTTGGGCATCCCTCTGTAAGTATGACCGGACGCCGCCGCGTGATCTCGCCGAAAAGTAGGATGAATCCGGAGGATGCTCCATGGATGCAGTGTCCCGGCGGACGGTGCTCCGTTCGGCCTCGGTCGTGGCCGGGGCGGCCGCGTTCGGCGGTCTGTGGTCGCGCGCGGCACCGCCCGCGCTGGCCGCGGCGAACCCGCACTCCGACGTCGCCGCCGACGCCCGGATGATCTGGCGGCGGCTGCCGAAGAACTGGCAGGAAGGCCCGTTCCTCGCCAACGGCTACCTCGGCGTCCAGGTCTACGCCGGGAAGACGCCGGAAACCCTCAAGTTCATGCTGAGCCACACCCAGGTGCAGGACCAGCGCATCCAGTGGGAGGCGGGCATCGGGCTGTCCCGGCTGCCGATCGGCTTCCTCACGCTCACCCTGGCCGGCGCGGTCACCGCCGTCGACTGGACCCTGGACCTCTACAACGCCGAGCTCGGCGGCACCATCACCACCACGCGGGGCTCGGTCGCGTTCTCCGCCGTCGTGCACAACGACCTCGGCGTGCTGCTCGTTTCGCTGACGCCGAGCGCCGGGGAAACGAGCGCCGCGTGGGCGTTCCAGCCCCTCGAATCCGCGACCACCCGGACCGTCCGCAAACCGCCGGAGTACGTGGCGAACCCGGCGCCCGAGCCGGGTGACGGTTACTGCGCCCAGCCGATGCTCGCCGGCGGCGGGTACACCACGGCGTGGCAGGAGCGGGCGATCGGCACCAGACGGCTGTTCGCCGCCACCGTCGCCTACAGCTTCCCGGGCACCACGCACACCGCGGACGCCCGCGCGGCCGTGCGGAAAGCGCTTGCCGCGAACCCGGACTTCCTGCTCGCCCGCCACCGCCGCTGGTGGAACGACTACCACCGGCGCAGCTTCGTTTCGGTGCCCGACAAGCAGGTGCAGCGGTTCTACTGGATCCAGCTGTACAAGATCGCCGCCGCCACCCGCGCGGACGGGCCCGTCGTGTCCGAGTGGGGACCGTGGTTCCCCGAGGTCGGCAACAGCTGGACCGCCGTCTGGTGGAACCTCAACGTCCAGGTCACCTACCCGATCGTCAACAGCAGCAACCACCCCGAACTCGACGCCGTCACCGAGACCTTCCGGCGCGACCACGCGAACCTCGAGGTGTCCGTCCCGCCCGCCTACCGCGACGGCGACACCTACGCCCTCTCGCACCCGGGTGACTGGCGGCTGCGCCCCGGCGGCACGCGCTCGGTGGGCGTCCCCGGGACGACGTCGAAGACCGACCAGACCGGGAACCTGCTGTGGGGCCTGCACAACGTCTGGCTGGCCTACCGGCACCACCAGGACAAGCGCGTGCTGAGCGACGTCCTCTACCCGACGCTGGCGAAGGCGCTCAACTTCTACCGCCACTTCCTGTTCACCGGCCCGGACGGCTTCCTGCACCTGCCGCTGACCCGGTCGCCGGAGTACGCCGACGCGCCGGACTGCACCTACGACCTGTCGCTGATCCGGTGGGCCGCCCGCACCCTCGTCGACTCCGCCCGGATCCTGTGCCTGGACGAACCGCGCGTGCCGATCTGGCGGGAAATCGGCGCGAAACTCGTGCCGTACCACGAAGATCCCGCCAACGGTGTGCTGATCGGCGACGGCGTTCCGCTCGCCGCGTCCCACCGGCACTTCTCGCACCTGCTGTGGCTGTACCCGCTGCGGGAGAAGGTCTGGGACACCCCGGGCGACCGCGGCATCATGACGCGCACCTTCGACCACTGGGCCGCCGACCAATCCGCGTGGCACGGCTACAGCTACGCGGCCGCGTCGTCGATGAAGTCGGTGATGGACGCGCCCGAAGAAGCGTTGCGGTACCTGAAGTTCTTCCTCGACCGGAACGTCGTGGCCGACACCGAGCTGACCGCGAACACGATGTACCGCGAGGGTGCCAACTTCGCGATCGAAAGCCCGATCACCGCGGCACAGTCCGTTGTGGACATGCTGATGCAGGGATCCGGCGGGGTGCTCAAGATCTTCCCGTCGGTGTCGGCGACCTGGCGGGACGCCTCGATCGCGGGCCTGCGCGCGGAAGGCGCGTTCCTCGTGGACGCCTCCCGCCGCGACGGCTCGACGGAGTTCGTCCGCGTCCACAGCGAGGCCGGGGAACCGCTAGTGCTGCAACACGGCGTCACCGGGGACGTCGACGTCCGCGACGAGTACGGCAGGCGGCTGCCGTGGCGCCCGGCGGGACCTGGGCGGATCGCGATCGGGCTGCGCCGCGGCGGCACCGCCGTCGTGACCCCGCGAGGCACGCGGCCGGGCTTCGGGCCGCGGGACGTCCCCGCGCTCGGCCCGGCGCCGGCGTGGGGCCTGCCGAGCTGAACCCGCTCTTCGACAAGGAGGTCGAATGGACATCACCCGCAGGACGATGCTCGGCGGAGCGCTCGCCGGGATCGCCGCCGCCGGCTTGACCCCGGGATTCGCCGAAGCGGCACCCGGCGGTGACGACTTCGGCTGGGCCGGGTTCCTGGGCACCGCGGACCTGTACTGGCGGCGGCTGCCGAAGACCTGGTACGAGGGACCGTTCCTGGGCAACGGGTTCCTCGGCTCGGGCATCTACGCCGAGCCCGGGCAGAACGCGATCCGGTTCAACGTCCAGCACAGCCAGGTGCAGGACCACCGGCCGGAGTTCGGCTCGCTGTTCGGCCTGGCCCGGCTGCCGATCGGCTACTTCACGCTCGAACCGGTCGGCGCGATCACCGCGATCGACTGGCGGATGGACCTTTGGAACGCCGAGCTGACCGGCACGATCACGACTGCGGCAGGCAGCCTGAGCCTGCGTTCGATCGTCCACACCGGACAGTCGTTGCTCGCCGTCGAAGTGCGGCCGTCCGAGGGGGAACGCGGCTTCAAGTGGGTGTTCCACCCGGCGGTCGCGGTCAGCCCGCGTGCCGACCCGGTGTGGAACAAGCCGCCGCCCGCCGGGTACACCGCGAACCCGCCGGTGCAGTTGTCGGCCAGTGGTGACGCCCAGCTGGCCGTGCAGCCGCTGCTGGCCGGCGGCGAGCACGTGACGGCCTGGCGTGAAGTCGCGCGCGGCGGCGCGCGCACGCTGTACACGTCGGTGGCTTGGTCGCACCCGGAAAAGACGTCGGCAGCCCGGGCGTTGGGCACGGTCCGCCGGGCAGGGGAGTTCGCCGCGCTGACCCAGGACCACCGGCGCTGGTGGCACGACTACTACCGGCGGAGCTTCCTGTCCATTCCGGACACCCGCCTCCAGAGCTTCTACTGGATCCAGCTGTACAAGGTCGCGTCGGCGGCCCGGCGGGAGGCGCCGGTGATGGCGACCTCCGGGCCGTGGCTGGAGAACACGCCGTGGCCGGCGACGTGGTGGAACCTCAACGTCCAGCTCGAGTACTGGCTCATCCACGGTTCCAACCACCTGGAGCTGGACGCCGTCAGCTACGCGCTGGACAAGTACCGGGGCAACCTCGTCAGCCAGGTCGCTTCGCCGTACCAGGCCGACTCGGCGGGCATCCCGCGCACGACGGACATGACCCTGCTCAACGGCGTCTCGAACGCCACCAGCGGGTTTCCCGTCGGCATCCCGGGGCAGGACACGCCCACCCCGGAGGTCGGCAACCTGACCTGGGCGCTGCACAACGTCTGGCTGTCCTACCGGCACACGATGGACCGGCGGCTGCTGCGGGACACGCTGGTCCCGTTGCTGCGCCGGGCGATCAACTACTACCTGCACTTCCTCGCGCCCGGCCCGGACGGCAAGCTGCACCTGCCGCCGACGTTCTCGCCCGAGTACGGCGTCAACGCCCCGGACTGCAACTACGACCTCTCGCTGATCCGCTGGGGCTGCAAGACGCTGCTGCGGCACGCGCCCGGCGACCCGCTGGCGTCTCGCTGGCAGAACGTGCTCGCGAACCTCGTCGACTACCCGGCCGACGTCAACGGCTACATGATCGGCGCCGGGGTGCCGTTCGCGAAATCGCACCGGCACTACTCGCACCTGCTGCAGATCTACCCGCTCTACGACGTCACCTGGGAGCAGCCGGAGCACCGGCAGATCATCGAGACGTCGCTGAACCACTGGGTCGGCTTCGAGGGCGCGCTGCAGGGCTACACGTTCACCGGGGCGGCGTCGATCTCGGCGCAGATGCTGCGCGGCGACCAGGCCGCGTTCTACCTCGGCGAACTGCAGCGGCGGTACATCCAGCCGAACACGATGTACAAGGAGTCCGGGCCGGTCATCGAGACGCCGCTTTCGGCGGCGAAGTCGCTGCAGGACATGCTGGTGCAGAGCTGGGACGGCGTGCTCCGGCTGTTCCCCGCGGTGCCGTCGGCGTGGGGTGACGTCGCGCTGCGGGACTTCCGCACCGAAGGAGCGTTCCTGCTCAGCGCGTCCCGGACCGGCGGCAAGACGCGGTGGCTGAAGGTGCACAGCGAGGCCGGGGCGCCGTGCGTGCTGCGGCCGGGCATCGACGGCGACCTCGCGGTGACCGACGCACGCGGCCGGGCGCGCCGCTGGCGACGGCTGGCCAACGGGGACGTCCAGGTCGAGCTCGGGTGCGGGGAGGACGCCTTCGTGTACCGGAAGGGCGACAAACCGGACTTCGGCGTCCGGCCCGTCGCGCCGGGCGGGCCGAGTGCGCCCTGGGGGCTGCCGTAGGCCTCGTTTCCGGATTCCCCTCCCGGGAGGCGGTTCACGCGGCACAATGGGCGGCCGACGAGGGGAGCGTGGATGAGCGAGCCGGGGGAGCAGTGGCCTCCGCAGCACCAGTACCCGCAGTGGCAGCCGCCGGTGCCGCCGAAGAAGGCGTCACCGGCGGCTGTCGTGCTGGTCAGCGGGTCGGTCGTGGTCGTCGTCCTGATGGCGCTGGCGTTCCTGGCCTGGGGCTACCCCGGGTTCCTGCGCGAGCCCGACGGGAAGGCCGAGACCGGCACCGGGATCTGGCCGGGTGGCCAGGCGACGCTCGCGTCACCCACGCCGACGGTCACGCCCCCGAGCACGCCGGTGGCGCTCCCGGGCGGCCGGGCCCCGATGCCGAAGCGGACCAAGCCGCTGGCCAACCCGGTGACCTGCGCGTTCACTCCGGACGCCGGCTCGCCGGCCCCGAAGAAGGTCGCGTTGCCGCCCGACGGCCCGGCACCGTCGTCGGGGAAGCCCCAAGTGCGGCTGGCGACGAGCGCGGGTGACATCGGGCTCACGCTGGACCGCGCGCTGGCGCCGTGCACGGTGGTGAACTTCCTCAGCCTGGCCGCGCAGGGCTTCTACGACGGCACGTCGTGTCACCGGCTGTCGGTGACGGCCGGGCTGCAGATGCTCCAGTGCGGCGACCCGGTGGGCGACGGCACCGGCGGCCCCGGCTACACGATCCGCGACGAGGTGTTCCCCGAGCTGACGTACGGCCGCGGCATCCTGGCCATGGCGAAGACGAACCAGCCGGACTCGGGCGGCTCCCAGTTCTTCCTGGTCTACGGCGACATCAACATCCCACCGGAGTACACGGTGTTCGGCAGCATCGACGACGCCGGCCTCGAGGTCGTCGACAAGGTCGCCCGCGGCGGCGTCGACCAGTCCAAGCCGGGCCTCGGCGACGGCAGCGGCCCCCCGAAGATCCCGGTGAAGCTGACCCACGTCACCACGTCGTGACCCGTGCGGAAAGGGGCATCACCCGTGATCGAGCGGGCATCACGTGTGATGGGCGGGGCATCGCGGCCGATGCCCCGCCCATCACGGGTGATGCCCCTCAGATCACGGGGATGAGGAGGGTAGACACGGAGGGGCGGAGAGTTCGGCGTGTGACGGCTGCAGGAACAAGCCGCCTACCGGCGTCCGCCGGCTGTGCTCGTGCGACCCGAATTTGAGTGTAGGGAGGTTCCGGCTGCTCTTGAGACGTAGGCTTGGCTCCGCCGAAGCCTGTGTTGTTCGCAGCTGGGCGGACCATGGTAGCGCGAGGACGCCGTTGGTGGCGGCCAGCCGCAGTTCGCTCGCGCCTGTCTTCGCGGTATCGAGGCTGTTCGCGATAGTACGTGTATCCCGACGGCCGGCTCGTGTACCGAAGGGTAGGTTCGCGTGCCGGGAGGGTCGGTTCGCGTCGGCTACCATGTTCTGATGGATTTCGGGACCATCGCCGATCGTTATAAGCTCTCGCGGCGCCTCGGTGGCGGCGGGATGGGTGATGTCTGGCTTGCGGATGACAGCGTTCTTGGCAGACAGGTTGCGTTGAAATTTGTCAACGAGCGCGAACTGATGGAAAATCCTGGCGCCCACGATATATTGCGTGATGAAGCAAAAACTGGGGGGAGCCTGATCGGCTTTTCGCAGATTGTCAGCGTACTGGATCTGTTTGATGCGGATAGCCCCCTTCATAGTGGACCAGTATTGGTTATGGAGTATGTCGACGGCTGCAATCTTGCGGAGTGGATGGCTCGCTTTAGGCCGAGTCTGCCGAACGATGAGACTCGATTGTTTCTCGATCTTTATATTGCTGCCGAAATAGTCGAGGCAATAGATATTGCTCACGGGCGAGGAATCCAGCATCGAGATATCAAGCCTCAGAATGTACTCTGCTCGAAGGTTGGGCAGGTAAAGGTTGCCGACTTTGGTTTGGCGCGATTAGTGGAGGCCATGACTCGGACGCATACGGTTTGGGGTCGAAATACCCCACTCTATGCAGCACCTGAGCAGTGGCGAGACGAGAAGCCAACAAAAGAGAGCGATGTTTATCAGGCTTCCGCAACTCTTTACCATCTTTTTTTGTGGAAAGCCTGCGAATCCTGCCTCCAGTCTGCTTGGACTGCTTGAGTGGCATAGATCGGGCGAGCCTAAGAATATTGCCGAACTGGCCCCTCGGCTTAATGCTGAGATAGCTGAATCCATCATGAAAGGACTGTCCAAGTCTCCTTCGGCTCGACCTGGACTTTGGCAATTATTTGACTCGATATCAAGCTCGCTCAGGGTGCAGATAGAAATGAAGGTAGATGCGCATGAATGCGACGATGATATAATTAAGCAGGTTGCAAAATTGACGGAGTTCGACCTGGCTTCCCTAAAGAAAGGGGTTGTAGATTTCAAGTTTCCACACGCTATTGAGCCGATAAAGGAGGCTATGGCGTGCACTCTTCTCGGTGCTAAATGTGATCTCAAATTGGTCGAATAGATTTGGGTGCGTCCGCTGCTGATCTGCGGGGGCGTCGACGTTTGAAGAGGAACCCATTCCTTTGCGCGAACGCGATTTCGGGGCGAGTAGGAAGTCGGCGCAAGCCGTGGTGGCCAGGGCGGGAAACGCACTGATACAGCCTCGCCGATGCGCAGATGTAGTTCCGGTGCTCCAGTTGCTCGAGACGGCGGACAATTCGGAGGGCCGCAGGCGTCTACGAGCAGGTGGCGGCGCCGCGTCGACGAGATTCTGCCCCCGCCACCTGTCAACAAACTTCAGACGCGACGTCAGGCGGGTTGCCAGAGCTCGATGCGGTTGCCTTCCGGGTCGGTGACCCAGCCGAAGCGGCCGACGCCGTCCATCTCCTGGGTCTCCTCGGCGACGTCGGCGTTCGCGGCGCGTAGCTGGGTGAGCATCGCGTCCAGGTCGCGGACCCGGAAGTTGAGCATGGTCCGCTGGGACGGCGAACCGAAGTAGTCCGTCCCCGACTCGAACGGCGCGAAGACGGTCGGGCCCGCCTCCGGGTGCCACAAGCCGTGTTCGTCGGTGTCGAGGCCGAGGCAGTCGCGGTACCAGGCACCCAGGGCCGCCGGGTCCTGCGCGCGGATGAAGTACCCGCCGATTCCAAGCACACGTTCCATGCGGTGAGCTTGCCAGGTCAGCCGGTGAACTGGTACGCGCCCGCGTCGATCCGGGTGCCGACCGGGTTGCCGTCGACGTCGATGTCCGCGTACTTCTTCGTGCCGAGGCCGATCGCCGGGCTGCCGGCGGTGAGGACGAGGTTGGTGGCCGAGGTGAACTTCGGGTCCGCGACCTTGTCCGTGGCGCCCGGGGTGAACTGCCGCTGACCGCCGTAGAAGACGTTGTGGTCGGTCGCGGTCCAGCCCGTGTCGGCGTACCCGACCTTCATGGCGGCCTGGATGACGTTCTGGGTGAGCTTCAGCGTCTGGTTCGTGCAGCCGCCGTAGCAGACGAAGCCCTCGGACTCGGCGTTGCTCAGCCGGATGGAGTTGTTGCGGAAGATCGTGCCGGTCACCGGGCCGTTCTGGTCGCCGGCGTCGCGGGTCACGATGCCGCCGCGGGTCTTGGCGCCGAAGACGGCGTTGTACTCGTAGACGTTGTTGCGGGACACGCCGTCCGGGTCGTCGCGGTAGGTGCCCAGCTCGGTGAAGGACTCGTTGTCCTCGGAAATGTTGTGGTGGATGATGTTGTCCGAGCCGTAGAAGAGCTCGACGGCCGCGCCGTCCAGGCCGCCGAAGTCGTCGCTCACCGCGATGGACCCGCTGATCCGGTTCCAGCCGATGTCGGACCCGTTGCCCTGCACCAGGATGCCGAACGCGCCCGAGTCGTCGCTGCCGCCCGGGGTCACCCTGGTCATGTGGTTGTTGTCGACCAGGTCGTTCTGCGTGACCTCGGTGCCGTCGGCCGTCGGCGCGATGTAGACGCCCGCGCCGGCGCCGGTGATGTAGTTCGAGAGGACCTTGTCGTGGTCGCCGCCGACCTCGACACCGGCCCAGGAGCAGCGCCCGGCGTCGGCCGCGACGCCGACCTGCAGGTCCTGCACCCAGAGGTGGTCGCCGGGCAGGTTGACGCAGGCTTCCTCGTTGCCCTGGACGATCGGGCGGGCGCCGTCACCGTACGCACCGATCTTCACCGGCGCGGACGCGCTGCCCGATCCCTTCACCGACAGCCCGCCGGTCCACGTCCGGCCACGGCGCAGCAGCACGGTATCCCCGGGCTTCAGCTCCGTGGCGGCGACCTTGGCGAGGGACTTCCAGGGCGCGGCCTGGGTCCCGGCCGCGTTGTCGTTGCCGAGGGCCTGGTCGACGTAGTAGGTGTTCGGCAGGGCGGCGGCCTCGGTGGCGGTGACCGTGGTGGCCGCGAGAGCGGCGAACACGCCGAGCGAGAGCAGTTTCCACTGGTTCGACATGGCCCGCGACGCTAACCCGGGCCCGTACACGGGCCGTACAAGTCAGCCGAGCCGGTTCATGATCGCTTCCGCTTCGGCCGGGCTGAGCGCGAGTTCGTCGTCGTAGCTGTGGCCGCGGCTGATGTCGTCCAGCCGGCGCGTGGGTTCCCACCGGCCCCGCCCGGTGTAGCGCTCTCCTCCCCAGATGCTGTCCCGCGAAGTCCGGACGAGGACGCGCGTGGCACCGATGTCGAATGCTTCTTCGAGGTTCTGGTAGATCCCGAAGTACCAGACTCCGCCGTCCCATTCGTGGCGCTGCCGGAATTCGCGCACTCGCCGGGCGAGCTGGTAAGCCTCCATGACTTCCTGTCCCGGGGTGACCTCTTCGACCACCCAGTGCTCGTGCGCGGCGACCTCCGCGAGCAAGCCGGCGGTCGTCCATTCGAGGTCGTGCCCGAAGACCCGCTCGGTTTCGCCGTCGAGGTGGACCACCGCGCGCGGGAGATGCCGTCCGTCGTGGACGAGGAAGCAGCGCGACCGCGGGAGCCCGGCGGTGATCCGGCGGACCTCCTCGGCGCCGAGCGGCAGGCGCCGGTACCACGAGTCGTGGAGCCGGTTCGACCGGACCCACAACCCGTCGCGTACGTACACCTCTTCGATGCCGTTCTCGCGGCGGACCACCGAACAGATGTCGTCGAGGTACACCTGAGGAAGCGGTCTGGGCAGGAACCCGAAGTACTCGGGCCCGCTCGTCCGGCGGGCCAGCCGGACGCCCGTCTCGAGGTCGAACCGGAGGTCCTCCGCGGTCGACTCGGAGGGGAGCTCTTCGAGTTCGAGCCCCGGCGGGACGGGCTCCCACCGGAGGTTCCGCGTGTAGGCCTCGGCCACCGCCGGGATGCGCCGGACCACGGCGACGGGATGGGGCAGCTCGTCCCGGGCCACGAACCACCGCGGCCGCGCGACCTCCCAGCGGAGCCGGTCGTGCTCCGCCTCGCTGATCGGGACGGCCACGGTCCCTTCGGGATCCTCGTCCGCCGGCCGCCAGGTCCCGTCGGGTCCGAGCAGCTCACGGACACCGTCACGACGGCGCACGAGGGCTTCAGGGCGCTTCAGCGTATCGGCGAAGACGGCGGCTTCGAGGTGCACGAAGTACTCGTACTCGCCCTGCCACTGAGTGCGCTGACGCTCCTCCCGGACGTGCCGGGCGATCGCGTACACGTACTGCTTGAAGTCTTCGAAGCCGCATTCTTCGGCGGTCCCGGCCGAAAGGTCGAACGGCACCCATGCCAAGTCGTGGGTGAACGCTTTCGCCGACTTCCGGTATCGCTCGATCACCGCGGCCGGGACGGCCGAGCCGTCGCGGATGACGTAGTAGCTCATGTCCATCCCCCTCGGCCCAGGTTAGCCGATCAAGCGTTCGCCCGGCGCAGTCGTTCGGCCGCCTGGTCGCGGACGGCGTCGCCGCACACCGGGCGGTCGCCGTGGAGGGCCTCCCAGCGGGCGTTGTGCGCCGCCGGCCAGAGGCTGGCCGCCCACGCGATCTCGCGTTCCTCCGCGGTGAACCGGCGTCCGCGCAGGTCTTCGTACGCCGTCAGGAACGCGGCCGAACTCTCGATCGGTGCCGGCGTCGGCGGCGAAACGCCGGCGAACGCCCCGCAGGCCGCTCCCGCCAGCGTCGCCTCCGGCTGCCACGCCAGGCTGTCCCAGTCGTCCACCGACCGGATCTCCCCGTCTCGCCAGCGGAGGTTCTGGGCTTCGAAATCCGCGTGGCCCAGCACGCACGGCAGCTCGGCCGCCAGCAGCCGCTTCCGTGCCCGCGTCGCCGTCTCGACGACGTACGCGGGCACGACGCTCTGGTCCCGTCCGTCGAGAAAGCCGATCGACGGCCACAGTCCCGGATCCGCGTGGTCCCAACGGGCCCAGCGCGGGTTCGGCAGCGGCGGCGGGACGGTCACGCCGGTCAGTTCGGTCATCAGCCGGGCGAAGACCTCCGCGCAGCGCACGGCGACGTCCGGGGTGTCGCCCGCCAGCGGGGCCCCGCCGGGGCGGAACTCCTCGGCGTGCACGGCCACCCCGTCCGCGGCGATGACGGGGGTGAGCGGTCGCGGGCATGGGAACCCCTGCTCCGCCAGCCGGGCTTGGGTGGTGACGCACGCGGAGGCCCGGCCCTCGTCCTCGCGCGCCTTCACCACGACCTCCCGCCCGTCGGCCAGCCGCAGCCCGGTCACCGCCGACAGCGACCGTCGTTCGAACAGCACGGCCGCGGGTTCGGCGCCCAGGTGCTCCGCGCACCACGGCGCGAGCCAGTCCACTCAGCGGTCCCTGGCCACGAGCGCCGCCTGGGTGCGGCTCGTGACGCCGAGCTTGGCCAGCACGTTGCCGACGTGCACCTTCACCGTCCGCTCGGCCAGCCGGAGCCGGGCCGCGATGTCCTTGTTGGACAGTCCTTCGCCGAGCAGCTCCAGCACGTCCCGCTCGCGCGGCGTGAGCGCACCGCCCGCGCTCAGCGCCGATGCCGCCGCGGGGCTCAGCGCGGTGACGCCCTGGTGCGCGGCCCGGACGGCGGCCGCCAGCTCGTCACCGGACGAGTCCTTCAGCACGAACCCGGCCGCGCCCGCGTTGAGGGCTTCGCGGATCTCCCGCGGACGGCCGACCGTGGTCAACATCAGCACCCGCGGCGCCGCAGGCCCGAGCCGGCGCAGGACTTCCAGGCCGTCCATCCCGGGCAGGTAGAGGTCGAGCAGCACGACGTCGGCCTCGACGGACGAGCCGAGCAGCTCCGGCCCGCTCGCGTACTGCGCGACGACGTCGAGGTCCGGCTGCGCGCCCAGGATCAGCGCGATCCCCTCGCGCACCAGCGCGTGGTCGTCGACGACCTGAACCCGGATCATGCCCGGCACTCTACTGTCGGCGCATGCGTCAGTCTCTCGTCACGACGGCGGCGGTGGCCGCGGTGTTCTTCGCCAGCGGGGCGTGGACACCGCACCAGGGCTGGTTCGCGGCCGGGCTCAGCGCGGCGCAGCTCGTCCCGCTGCTGTGGTCGAGGCGCGCCCCGGCCGTCGTGCTCGTCGTGGTCACCCTCGCGACCGCCGGGCACCTGCTGCTCGACCATCCGCGCAACGCGATGTACGTGCCGGTCCTGATCGCCCTCTACAGCACGCCGCAGCGGTGGCTGGCGGCCGCGGCGACCCTCACCGTCGGCGCCGCCGTGTTCCCGGCGAAGGGCCCGCTCGACGGCACGGTTCTCGCGGTGACGATCTGCGCGGTCGCCTGGCTGCTCGGCGCCGAACGCCGTCGCGCGCTCGCCGACCGGGCCGAGCGGGCGGCCCGCCGGCTGCACGACACCCTCGCCCAGACCACCGCCGTGATGCTGGTGCAGGCCGAAACCCTGCGCGCGGTCGGCGACCTGACCGACGCCGACCGCGCGCGGCTCGACACGCTCCTGGCCGCCGGCCGCGGCGCGCTGACGCTGGTCCGCCGCACCCTCGACGACCTGCGGGACGACGCCGACCGAGCGCCGGACCTCACCGAGGTGCTGGCCCGGCTGCGCACCGCGGGCCTGGTCCTCGACCGCGACCCGGTGCTGCCCGCCCTGCCGCGTCCGGTCCGGGAGCTGGCCGAGCGGTTCGTCGCCGAGACCGCCGTGAACGCGTTGCGGCACAACGGTCCCGGCGTCCGGCTGCGCCTGGAGGTGGCGGCCGGCGACCGCGTGACCATCACCGCGCGCAACGCGCTCAAGGGAACTCCGCGCATGCACACCGGCTACGGGCTGGCCGGGCTCGCGGAGCAGGCCGCGGCGGCCGGGGGTGCGCTGACCCACGGCCCGCGGGACGGCGAGTGGGTCGTCAGTGTCGAGCTGCCAGCAGCTGCGACACGGTCACGAACCGGTAGCCGCGCTGCTTGAGCCGGTCGAGGATCGGCCCGAGCGCCTGCCGCGTCGGTTCGCGGGAGGCGTACATGGCGTGCAGCAGGATGATCGAGCCCGGCCGGACCTCGTCGACGGTGGTCCGCTCGACGGTCGCCGCGTCGGGAGTGCCTTCGGAGTCCGGCTCGACGTCCCAGGTGATCGTCGTCCGGTCATGAGAGGCGAGGTAGTGCGGCAGGGCGAAGAGCTTCTTGCCGTTCGGCGGCCGGAAGAGGATCTCGCCGGTGTAGCCGGTGGTCCGGATGAGCGCGTCGGTGGCCTCGACCTCGTCGGCGACCCACGCGGGCGTCACGCCGATCATGCGTTCGTGCGAAAAGCTGTGGTTGCCGATCTCGTGCCCCGCGGCGGCGATGTCGCGGGCGAGGTCCGGGTGGGCGGCGATGTCCCGGCCGATGAGGAAGAAGGTGGCCGGCACCTCACGGCTGCGAAGCGTGTCGAGAATCGCGTGGGTGCCCGCGGGGTCGGGCCCGTCGTCCAGGGTGAGGGCGACGATCTTCTCGCTGGTCTCGACGCGGTTCACGAGGGTGCCGAAGAACTGGAAGGTCCGCGACTTCGACACCTCGAACAGCGTGAACGCGCCGGCGAGGGCGACGACCAGCACGCTCGCCACGACGATGGCCCACTTCCGGGCCCGGCGGGATTTCAAGATCATGACGCCACCCTGGCGGTGGGGGAGGCCCGCGGGAAGCCGCGAAGGTACTAGTACCTTCGCGGCGGCCGCGGCTCAGAGCGGGTTGAAGACGCCCAGGGGAGCGGTGCAGAAGGGGCCGCCGACGTACTCGGCCGCCGCCCCCGTCGGGGCGGGCTTCGAAGCCAGCTGGTCGGCGTACACCTCGGCGTCGTCCAGGGACTTGTAGCCCAGCGCTTCGGCTTCCGCGAGGGAGTAGATCCGCCGGGTGTTGTCGGAGACGCCCCAGATCAGCCGGTACCCCGGGGAAGGCGCGCTGAGACAGGCCTCGAACAGCCGCGCCGCGTCGTCGGGGGAGAGCCATGTCGTCAGGCCGCGCGGGCCCAGCGGCAACGGCGTCTCGAAGCACGAGCCGATCCGGATCACGATGACGTCCATGCCGAAGCGGGAGTGGTACAGGCTGCCCAGCGCCTCGATCGCCGCCTTGCTGACGCCGTAGTAGGTGTCCGGCCGCGGTGACGAATCGGCGGGCAGGTCGGAGTCGATCCGGCGGAAGCCGACCGCGTGGTTGCTCGACGCCAGGATCACCCGCTGGATCCCCGCGGCCCGCGCCGCCTCCAGGACGACCTGCGTCCCGTTGATGTTGACGTCCAGGGTCGCTTCCCACGTGTTCTCGCGGCTGTGCCCGCCCAGGTGGATCAGCGCGTCGACGCCTTCGCACGCCGAGGCCATCGCCGCCGGGTCGGTCACCGACGCCGTCACGATCTCCTCGCTGTCGGAAGACGCCTCCTGCGGGGCCAGGTCGAGCAGGCGCAGCACCCGGCCGTCGCGCTTCAAGCGGGGGCGCATCAGGGTGCCGACGACACCCGCCGACCCGGTGATGAGCACGCGCTGGTCCGTCATGGGATTCCTCTCCGTAAGGGCGGCGGTCAGCGGATTCCGGCCCGGCGCAGCTGCTGCCCGAGCTCGGCGGTGGTCTCGGCGAGCAGCTCGCCGACGCGGCGGGCGTCGTCGTCAGTGACCTGGCCGACCGGCATCGAGCAGCTGATCGCGTCGGTGCCGGGGATGCGGTAGGGGATCACCGCGGCCACGCACCGGACGCCGAGCGTGCCCTCCTCGACCTCGGCGGCGTACCCGCGTTCGCGGGTCGCGGCGAACTCGGCGTGCAGGCCTTCGAGCGTGGTGATGGTGTTCGGGGTCAGCGCGGGCAGCGTCGCCGGCATCAGCGCCTCGATCTCGTCGTGCGTCAGCTCGGCGAGCAGGGCCTTGCCCAGCGCGGTCGCGTGCGCGGGCAGCGTGCGCCCGACGCGGGAGACGAGGTGCGTGGAGCGCTGCGACTCGCGCGTCTCCAAGTAGACGACCTCGGTGCCGTTGCGGCGGGCGAAGTGCGCCGTGAAGCCGGTCTTCTCGCGGATGCGCTCCAGCGCTTCGGTGGCGAACGGGACGACGGCATCACGGTCCAGGTACGCCGTGCCGCAGATCAGCGCGCGGACGCCGAGGCGGTAGCGGGCGGTGTTGGCGTCCGCCTCCAGCCAGCCGGCTTCCAGCAGCGTCCGCAGCAGTCCGTGCAGCGACGAGCGCGGGAACCCGGTGCGGGCGTGCAGGTCCGACAGCGACAGCCAGACGTCGTTCGCCGCGAAGGTCTCGATGAGGTCGACGGCCCGGCGCGCGGACTTCACCCCCGAGGACTCGGCCGGGGCAGTGCCGTCGGCGGCCGCCGCGTTGTCCACCTTTTGCGGCATTTGTGCCCTCCGTCCGGCCATTGACTTGTGACTCCGGCCATATTAGCGTCCCGAACAACGTTCTTATAGATGAACATAATCACTATAACAGACTCCGTTCATGGATGTGAACACAACCGCATCGCCGTGGACGCGGAAGGGAGCCTGCGGTGCACGCACTCGACTGGACGATGATCTGCGCGTACTTCGCGCTGATGATCGTGATCGGCTGGTGGTCGCACAAGAGGGTCAGCGACGTGAAGGACTTCTTCACCGCCGGCGGCCGGATGCCGTGGTGGCTGGCCGGCATCTCGCACCACATGTCCGGCTACAGCGCCGTGCTCTTCGTCGCGTACGCGGGGGTCGCGTACACCAGCGGCGTCACCGTGTACTTCTGGGGTTTCGCCAGCATCGGCATCGGCGTGGGGATCGGCAGCTGGCTGTTCGCCGCCCGCTGGAACCGGTTGCGCTCGAAGCTCGGCGTCGCGTCGCCGCTCGAATACCTGGCCAAGCGGTACAACGTGCCGACGCAGCAGGCGCTCGCCTGGAGCGGCAGCCTGCTGAAGATCTTCGACATCGCGGCCAAGTGGTTCGCCGTCGCGACCCTGCTGCACGTCTTCGCCGGCCTCGACTACAACCTCGGCATCCTCATCACCGGCGCGGTCACCCTGGTTTACTGCACCATCGGCGGCCTGTGGGCCGACGCGCTCACCGACTTCGGCCAGTTCGTCATCCAGGCCATCGCCGCGATCGTGATGATCGTCGTCGTCCTCGGCAAGCTGGGCGGGATCTCGGCGCTCTGGACGATGTGGGACAAGCTGCCCGAAGGGCACGTCAACCCGGTGACGTCCAAGTACACCACCATCTTCCTGCTGGTCTACGTGCTCGTGAAGACGCTGGAGTACAACGGAGGCATGTGGAACCTGGCGCAGCGGTACATGGCCGCGCCGAACACCCACGAGGCCAAGCGCGGCGCCCGGCTGTCCTCGGCGCTGTACCTGTTGTGGCCACTGGTGCTGATGTTCCCGATGTTCGCGGCGCCGCTGCTCATCCCCGGCGTCAAGGACCCGACGCAGTCGTACGCGATCATGACGACGACGTTCCTGCCGCCGGGCCTGATCGGCCTGGTGCTGGCCGGCATCTTCTCGCACACCATGGCGATGGTCTCCTCCGACGCCAACGCGATCTCGGCGGTGATCACCCGGGACATGATCCCGGCGATGTTCCGCCGCGCCCGGCGGTGGACCGACGTCCAGGGCCTCAAGGCGGCGCGGGTCACCACGGTGATCTTCGTCGCGCTGACCATGCTCGTGGCCACCCAGGCGCAGAACCTCGGCGGCGTGCTGCAGATCGTCGTCAACTGGGTCGCCGCGCTGATGGGCCCGATCTCGATCCCGCTGCTGCTGGGCATGCTGCCGTGGTTCCGCAAGTGCGGCCCGCGGGCGGCGCTGATCTCCTGGGCGGGCGGCCTGATCGACTACGCGCTGGTGTACTACGTCTTCAAGGCGAACCAGACGGTGCTGGTCGCGACGCCGATCCTGGTCTCCCTCGCCTTGTACGTCGGTCTCGGCCTGCTCGCCCCCGAGCGCAGCGCGGCCGCCGATGAGATCGTCGACACCGTGAACACCGCCGACGACGACGTCGACCGCAAGCGGGAGGGCACGACCGTGCCCGCCTGAGGCAGGCCACACCCGGCCGAAACCGAAAAAGGACAGAGAGCGGAAACTGATGGCACAGAACGAGATCGAGCTGGACGGCCTGCTGGCGTTCCCCCTCACCCCGTTCACCGAAGACCTCGAGGTCAACCTCGACGCGCTCGCGGAGAACGTGGAGAGCCACATCGCGGCGGGCGCCGGTGCGCTGTTCGTCGCGTGCGGCACCGGCGAGTTCAGCTCGCTCTCGCCCGCCGAGGTCGCCTCGGTGCTCACCCGGTCCCGGGAGGTAGCCGCCGGCCGCGTCCCGGTCTGGGTGGGCGCCGGGGGCGGCGCGGCGTCGGCGCGGGCCGGCATCGCGGCGGCCCAGGCGGCCGGCGCGGACGGGGTCCTGCTGCTGCCGCCGTACCTCGTCACCGGCCCGTCGTCGGGCTTGGTCGACTTCGTGCGGTACGCCGTCGCCGACTCGTCCGTGCCGGTCATCGTCTACCACCGCGGCACCGGTGTGTTCACCCCGCCGGCGGCGGCTTCGCTGCTGGACATCCCGTCGGTCGTCGGGCTCAAGGACGGCTACGGCGACGTCGAGTGCATGACCCGGATCGTCACCACGATCCGGTCGCTGGACACCGAACGGGCCCGGAAGTTCCTGTTCTTCAACGGGTTGCCGACCGCGGAGGTCTCCGCCAGGGCGTACGCCGCGATCAGTGTCGCCCGCTACTCCTCGGCGGTGCACTGCTTCGCGCCGGAGATCGCGCACCGCTTCCACCGCGCGCTCGGCGAGGGCGACACGCGCGTGATGGACGCCCTGCTGACCGGGTTCTACCTGCCGCTGGTGGCACTGCGGGACGAGACGCCCGGGTTCGCCGTGTCGCTCGTCAAGGCCGCCGCCCGGCTGCGCGGCGACAAGGTCGGCCCGGTCCGGCCGCCGCTTGTCGAGCCGACGCCGGAGCAGGTCCGCCGGCTCGAGAAGGTCGTGGAGGACGGTTTCGTGACGCTGAAGGGGCTCGGCTGATGCGGATCCTCGACGTGGTGCTGACCCCGGTCGCGTTCGCCGACCCGCCGCTGCTCAACGTCATGGGCGTGCACGAGCCGTTCGCGCTGCGCAGCGTCGTCCAGGTCAAGTGCGAAGACGGTGTGGTCGGGCTCGGTGAGTCCTATGGGGACGAAGCGTTCCTCGGCGAGGTGCGCAAGGTGCTGCCGCGGCTGCGCGGGCACGACGTGTTCGACCTGCCCGGCCTGCAGCGGCTGATCGCCGAAGCGCTGTCGGACACGGTGCTGACCGACGCGCACGGCCTGATCGGCGGCTTCTCCATCCGCAAGACCATCGCGAGCGTGTACTCGCTGTTCGAGGTCGCCTGCCTGGACGCGCAGGGTCACTTCCTGGGCCGTCCGGTGACCGACCTGCTCGGCGGCAAGGCCCGGGACGCCGTCGAGTTCTCGGCGTATCTCTTTTACAAGTACGGCAAGCACGTCGACGGCCGCGAGGACTCCTGGGGCGAGATCACCACGCCCGAGACCCTGGTCGGGTCGGCGAAGCGGATGTTCGACGAGTACGGCTTCCGCTCGATCAAGCTCAAGGGCGGGGTCTTCGAGCCCGCACAGGAGATCGAAGGGGTCCGCGCGCTGGCCGAAGCGTTCCCCGGGAGCCCGCTGCGGATCGACCCGAACGGCGCTTGGACGGTCGAGACGAGCATCCGCGTAGCTGGTGAGCTCGACGGTGTCCTGGAGTACCTCGAAGACCCGACGCCGGGCATCGAGGGCATGGCGCAGGTCGCCGCCGAGGCGTCGATGCCCCTGGCCACCAACATGTGCGTGGTCAACTTCGGGGACGTCGAGCCGGGCTTCCGCGCGCGGGCGATCGGCGTCCTGCTGTCGGACCACCACTTCTGGGGCGGGCTGCGGGCCACGCAGGCGTTGTCGGTGACGTGCGAGAGCTTCGGCGTCGGCCTGTCGATGCACTCCAACAGCCACCTCGGGATCAGCCTGGCCGCGATGGTGCAGGTCGCCGCGGCGACGCCGCACCTGACCTACGCCTGCGACACGCACTGGCCGTGGAAGGTCGAGGACGTCATCGAGCCGGGCGTGCTGGAGTTCACCGAGGGTGCCGTCACGGTGCCCACGACCCCGGGTCTCGGGATCACCCTCGACGAGGACGCGCTGGCCCGCCTGCACGAGAACTATGTCCGATGTGGGCTGAAGAAGCGGGACGACGTGACGTACATGCGGAACTTCGTCGCCGGGTTCGAGCCGAACACGGCGAGGTGGTGAGCCGGTGAAGGTGACGGGATACGCCTATCCCTGGGACGTCCTGGAACCCGGGTTCGTTTCGCGGGTTCAGGCTCTCGGCGTCGACGAAGTGGCTGTGGCGCTGTCGTACCACAGCGCCCGCGCGGCGACGCCGTGGTCGGCGTCCACCACGGCCGTGGTCGCGCGGCACGCGGCGTTCTACCGGCCGGTGTCCGAGGGGTGGGGGAGGCTGCGTCCGTCCACTCCGGACTGGGTGCCGTCCGCGGATTCCGGGGGCGATGCCGTCCGGCTGCTCACCGAGGCCGGGATCCCGGCCGCCGCCTGGATCGTCCTGACCCACAACTCCCAGCTCGGCTACGAGCACCCGGACGTCGTGGTGCGGAACTGCTTCGGCGAGAGCTACCCGTGGGCGTTGTGTCCTTCGCAGCCCGCCGTGCGCGAGTACGCAGTGAAGGTGACCGCGGAGGCCGTCGCCGGGCTGGAGCTGTCTTCGGTGATCCTGGAAGCCTGCGGTCCGCTCGGCGCGGTGCACCAGCACCAGCACGAGAAGACCGACGGCGTGTGGGCGCCCGCGGTGGCCCGGCTGCTGTCGATCTGCTGCTGCGACGCCTGCGCGTCTTCCTGGGACACCGACGCCGACGCCGTGCGGGCGCAGCTCGTCGAGGAGGTCCGGCGGCTGATGGCCACCGGTGATCTGGGGATCACCGGCGACCGGTTGCCGCCATCGTTGACCCAGACGCTGCTGCGGGGCCGGCAGAAGGCCACCGACGAGCTGCGGGCCGCCGTTTTGGCCACGCTGCCGCCGGGCACCCGGATCGTGCTGCACGGCGCGCTCGACCCGTGGGTCACCGGCGCGCTGCCCGGGCTGACGCCGTCGGCGCCCGACGACGTCGACACGGTCGTCTTGTTCGGATGGGCCCCCGCCACGGGTGCCGAGGCCGTCGCGGCGGCCCGGGAGGCCCTGCCCGAACGCGTGGCGATCGCGAGCTACATCACGGCGGTCGCCGCCGCGCCGGTGCCGGACATCGCCGCGTACGTCGGCGAGCTGGCCAAGGCGGGTGCCGCCGAACTGCACCTGTACCACCTCGGCTTGGCCGGACCGGGTCGCTGGCCCGACCTGGAAACCGCCACCGCCGCCGCCCATGAGAACTGAGGAGCTGCTGCACCCATGAGCCAGGCCACCGACGCCGCCACGCTCGAGAAGATCCTGGCGGGAGCCGCCGAAGCCGCCCGCCCCGCCGCCGAGGCCACCCCGGCCGAACGCGGCCGCTGGCTGACCGCCGTCGCCGACGCCCTCGACGCCGCCGCGGGCGAGCTGGTCCCGCTGGCGCACGCCGAGACGCACCTGCCCGAGTCGCCGCGGCTGCAGGGCGAGCTGAAGCGCACGACGTTCCAGCTGCGCCTGTTCGCCGAGGTCCTCGCGGACGGCGAGTACCTCGGCGCCACTGTCGACCACGCCGACCCGGAGTGGCCGATGGGTCCCCGCCCGGACATCCGCCGCGTCAAGACCGCGCTCGGCCCGGTGCTGGTGTTCGCGGCCAGCAACTTCCCGTTCGCGTTCAGCGTCGCCGGGGGTGACACGGCGTCCGCGCTGGCCGCGGGCTGCCCGGTGGTCCTCAAGGCCCACTCCGGGCACCCGGAGCTGTCCGCGCGGACCGGCTCGATCGTGCGGGAGGCGCTGATCAAGGCCGGTGCGCCCGCCGCCCTGTTCAACGTGATCTTCGGCCAGGAGCAGGGCGCCACCGCGCTGAAGGACCCGCGGATCGCCGCGGGGTCGTTCACCGGTTCGATCCCGGGCGGGCGCGCCCTGTTCGACATCGCGAACGCGCGGCCGCGGCCGATCCCGTTCTACGGCGAGCTCGGCAGCGTCAACCCGGTCGTCGTCACCCAGGCCGCGATCGCCGCGCGCGGGGAAGCCGTCGCGAAGGGCTACGCCGGGTCGTTCACCCTCGGCGCCGGCCAGTTCTGCACCAAGCCGGGCCTGCTGTTCCTGCCGGACGACCACGGGCTGACCGACGCGCTGCGGGCGGCGCTTTCCGGGGCGGCCGCCCAGCCGATGCTGAACGACCGGATCGCTTCCGGGTTCTCCGCGCAGCTTTCGAAGCTGCGGGAGGTTCCGGGCGTCGAGGTCGTGTCTTCGTCGGAATCCACGTCACCGTCGTTCACCCCGACGCTGCTGGCGACGACCGGCAAGCAGTTCCTCGAGGGCGGCGCCACCGTGCACGAGGAGTGCTTCGGCCCGGCGTCGCTGATCGTCACCTACGCCGACCAGGCGGAGCTGCTGCGCCTGCTCGACGTCATCGAACCGGGGCTCACCGCCACGATCCACGGCGAGGAGTCCGATGTGGACTGGGTCCGGCCGGTGCTGCCGGCCCTGGCCCGCATCGCCGGCCGGCTGCTGTGGAACGACTGGCCCACCGGGGTGACGGTGAGCTGGGCCCAGCAGCACGGCGGCCCGTACCCGGCCACGACCGCCCCGACCACGACGTCCGTGGGCACCGCCGCGATCGAGCGTTTCCTGCGCCCGGTCGCGTGGCAGGGCTTCCCGGACGCCCTGCTGCCCGAACCCCTGCAGGAGGCCAACCCCTGGCAGCTGCCCCGCCGCACCGACGGCTCCCGCTGACGCCGCGTAGGTGAACCCGCGGGGGCGCCCCCCGTTTTCCACGCTACCGCCTGACACCGACAGTTTCCGGCGCCACCGACCCGGCGCCATCGAACAGGCGCCACCGACCCGGCGTCACCGGACAAGCGCCACTGACCCGGCGTCACCAACCCGGCCCCACCGAGCCCGCGGGGGCGCCCCCCGTTTTCCACTCTATCGCTCGGCACCGACAGTTTCCGGCGCCGAGTCCGCCGAGAACCGGCGCTCCCGAGCGCCGGCCCGGCGCCTTCGGTGCGAAAGCGCCGGGAGCGCCACCGACCCGCTGAAAGCGGTGCTCCCCGGGGAGCACCGACCCGGCCCCGGCGCCTTTCCCGCAAGGCGCCGGGGCCGGGACCCCTCCGCCGCCGCACAACTGAATCCCCGTTCCCCGTAAGCCAAGGATGTCTTCCTGGGAGGCATTGTCATGCCCGTGAACCGGAGAAATGCCCTGCGCGGCGGTGCCCTGGCGGCCGCTTCCACCGTGCTCCTGACCCGCCCGGCCTCCGCCGCGCCCGCGGCGACTCCCGTGAAAGCCGCCAGTCCCGTGCCCGCCGCGACCGCGCCGATCGTCGCCGCCTACCGGCAGCTGCAGACCGGTATCAACCGGCCGTCGCCGGAACGCGCCGAGGCGCTGGCCAACCTCGGCCGCGTCGCCAAGGCCTACAACGCGAGCATGTCCGTCGCCGGGGGCGGCGCTCCACTGTGGACAGACTTGCCGCTCGGTCCGGGCAGCGACTACACGACGTCGATGTACGCCCGGCTGCGCGCGATCGCCGTCGACTGGGGCACGCCCGGCGGCTCGCTGTCCGGCGACCCGGTGGTGCTCGACCGCATCAAGTCGGCGCTGGAGCTGATCTACGCGAGCCAGTACCACGAAAACGTCGGCGAGATCGGCAACTGGTACACCTACGAGATCGGCATCCCCTACTACCTACTGCACACGCTGTCGGTGGTCGTCGACCAGCTGACCGCGGACCAGCTCGCGCGCTACCTGCGGCCGGTCAAACGGTTCGTCGGAGACCCGAACCGGCGCGCGAACAACGCGTCGATCGTCGAAACCGGCGCCAACCGCGCGGACAAGGCGCTCATCTCGATCGTGTCCGGCGCGCTGCTCGGCGACACCGCGTGGATCAGGACCGGCATCGACGCGCTCACCGACGTCGCGGGCGGCGGCGCCGCGAGCGTCGTCGCGAAGCTGGATCGTGCCGCGGGCGACGGCTTCCACGTCGACGGCTCGTTCATCCAGCACGACACCATCCCGTACCCCGGGCACTACGGCATCGTGCTGCTGACCGCGCTCGCCGGGGCCATCCACGTCACCCAGGGCACCGAGTACGCGCTCCCGCAGGCGCTGAAGGACAAGATCTACGCCCTGGTCGCCGACAGCTACGCGCCGTTCGTCTACGCGGGCGCGCTGATGGAACCGGTGCGCGGGCGGATGCTCTCGCGGCAGGGCGAGACCGGCCACGACATCGGCCACCAGCTCACCGTCGCGACGCTCGTGCTGGCCCGGACGGCGTCCGGCAAGACGAAGACCGACCTGAACTCCCTGGCCGCGAAGTGGATCAAGGAAGGCACGTACGCGCCGCTGGTGAAGATCCCGGACCCCGAGCGGTTCGCGCCCGGCCCGGACCTGGTGGCCACCCCGGGCATCGAGTTCGCGCAGGAGATGCTGGCGTCGGGGGCGCGCCCGGCGCGGGCCGAGGCCACGCACCGGGTCTTCGGCCAGCAGGACCGGATGGTCCACGTCACCGACGACTGGTCGGCGTCCCTGGGCGTCAGCTCGACGCGGATTTCGCGCTACGAAGCCATCAACGGCCAGAACATGAAGGGCTACTACGTCGGGGACGGCGTGCTCTACACGTTCCTGCCGAACGCCAAGGGCCACTACACCGACGCCTACTGGCCGACGGTCGACCCGCTGCTGCTGCCGGGCACGACCGAGAACGACGGACCGACCGACCCGAAGTTCGGCGGGGTGCCGGTCGCGCCGAACGCGCATACCGGCGGCGTCCGCTGGGACGCGCGGCACGGCGCGTACGCGTTCGACTTCAAGTCCTGGGACGGGTCCCTGGCCGCGAAGAAGTCGTGGTTCTTCACACCGTCGGGGATCGTGTGCCTCGGCGCCGGGATCACCAGCACGTCCGGGTACGCCGTGCGCACGACGATCGAAAACCGCAACCTCGGCGAAGGCGGCCGCGGCGCGCTGCTCGCGGACGGCCGGCGGGTGGCCACCGACCTCGGCAAGGCGACGGCGCTGCGTCGTTCGCGCTGGCTGCACCTGGAGAACGTCGGCGGTTACGTGGTCCTGGACGGCGACGCGGTGACCGCGCTGCGCGAGGACCGGACGGGCGCGTGGCGCGACATCGACACCGGCGCCAACACCAAGGGCACCACGACGCCGAACACACGCCGGTACCAGAAGCTGATCCTGGAACACGGTGTCAAGCCGACCGGCGCGACGTACGCCTACGCGGTGCTGCCGGGCGCTTCGGTGATCGACACGCTCACGGCGTCGTGGACCTGGCGGGTGCTGGCGAACACCCCGGTGGTGCAGGCGCTGCGGGTGGCCGACGGCACGGTCCTGGCGAACTTCTTCGCGGCGGGCTCGGTCGGCGACGTCGCGGTGTCCGGGCCGGCGTCGGTGGCGATCGGGCGGTGCGGCAGCCGGCGCCAGCTGGCGGTTTCGGACCCGACCCAGCTGCAGGACAGCGTGACGGTGACGGTCCGCGGCAAGTCCGTGGAGGTGCCGCTGAAGGGCACGTTCGGCGCGACGAAGGTCGTCCCGCTGTAGCAAGGCTCCCCGCCGGGCCGGTGCCCCGACCCGGTCCGGCGGGGTCCCCACCTCGGTTAGGCTCCGGGGCATGACCGTTGCCGAGCACGTGGACGTCCTCATCGTGGGCGCCGGGCTGTCCGGCGTCGGCGCGGCCTGCCGGCTGCGGGAACGCCTGCCGGGCAAGAGCTTCGCCGTACTGGAGGCGCGTGACACGATCGGCGGAACGTGGGACCTCTTCCGCTATCCGGGCATCCGGTCCGACTCGGACATGTTCACCCTCGGTTACCCGTTCCGGCCGTGGAAGGACCCGAAGGCGATCGCCGACGGGCCGTCGATCCTGGCCTACATCCGCTCGACGGCCGAGGCGTTCGGGGTGACCGGCCACATCCGCTTCGGCCACCGCGTCACTCAGGCGTCCTGGTCGTCGCCGGACGCGCGGTGGACGGTCTCGACGGCGCACGGCGCTACGTTCACCTGCCGGTTCCTGTACCTGTGCAGTGGCTACTACTCCTACGAGTCCGGGCACGTCGTCGACTTCCCGGGGCGGCCGGAGTTCCGGGGCGAGGTCGTGCACCCGCAGCACTGGCCCGCTTCGCTGGACTACTCGGGCCGCCGGGTGGTCGTGATCGGCAGCGGCGCGACGGCGGTGACGCTGGTCCCGGCGCTCGCTTCGCGTGCTTCGCACGTGACGATGCTGCAGCGGTCGCCGTCGTACATCGTGGCGCGGCCCGGACATGACGCGCTGGCCGACCGGATCCGCGCGCTGCTGCCGGAGAAGCTCGCCCACCGGCTGGTCCGCGGCAAGAACGTCGTCATGGGGCAGTTCTACTTCCAGCTGATGCGCCGGCTGCCGGGCCGGGCGGCGCAGGCGCTGCGCAAGCGCGTCGCGGCCCAGCTGCCGGCGTCGATCCCGGTGGACCCGCACTTCGTGCCGTCGTACGACCCGTGGGACCAGCGGCTGTGCCTGGTCCCGGACGCGGATCTGTTCCGGGCGCTGCGGTCGGGCAAGGCGGACGTCGTGACGGACCGGATCTCGCGGTTCACCGAGTCCGGCGTGGCGTTGGAATCGGGACGCGCGCTGGAAGCGGACATCATCGTGACGGCGACCGGGCTGCAGCTGGTGGCGTTCGGCGGGATCGCGCTGAGCGTGGACGGGCGGGAAGTTTCGCCGGGCGAGCTGCGGGCGTACAAGGGCATGATGTTCGGCGGCGTGCCGAACCTCGCCTGGTGCGTCGGCTACACGAACAGCTCGTGGACGCTGCGCGCGGACCTGACGTCCCAGTACGTGTGCCGCCTGGTGGAGTACCTGGACCGCCGCGGCTTCGCGTCGTGCACGCCGGACGTCGCTGCGGCTTCGACGGCGGGCACGCCGCGTCCGATCGTGGACCTGGCGTCCGGGTACATCAAGCGGGCCGCCGCGGGCCTGCCGAAGCAGGGCGGGCGGCGGCCCTGGATGATGCGCCAGAACTACCTGCTGGACCTGGCGGACATGCGCTTCAACCGCCTCGACGACGGCGTGATGCGTTTCGGCCACGCGCGGGACCGGGCACCCGCGGCACCCTGAGAGCCCAGGTTCAGCCTTCGTGTTCGCGCAGTAGCCGTCGGACGGCGTCCCGGTCGCCCTCGATCGTCAGCCGGCCGTCGTGGATGGCCTCATCGAGGTGGGAAGGCTGTTCCAGCAGGGCGTTCAGCGTCGGCGGGTCGGTCCGGATCGTGGCGTCCGGGGCGCCGGGCTCGCCCGGCTCGACGGTCAGGCGGCCCGGCTCGGTGCGGACCGTCCACACGCGGGAGTCGAGTTCGACGCGGTAGCACGCGGTGCCGCGCGGGCGGGCCGACCCGCGGAGGAACAGCAGCACGGAGGTGACGCCGAGCGACGCGGGGTTGGGGCGCGGGACTCGCGAGCCCCAGGCACCCAGCGCCAGCACGACCGGCTCCAGCTCGCGGCCCCATTCGGTGAGCTCGTAGACGGTGGACGCGGCCGGGGGCGGCAGCTTCCGGCGCGCGACGACGCCGTGGCCCTCGAGCTCGCGGAGCCGGTCGGTGACCAGGTTCGAGCTGGCGCCTGGCAGCGCGCGGCGGACGTCGGAGAACCGCTGCGGCCCGAGCAGCAGCTCGCGCACCACGAGCAGAGCCCAGCGTTCCCCGACGACGTCCAGCGCGCGGGCGATCGTGCAGGCGTCTCCGTAGCTGCGGCTCGTCGGCATGGTCTGAATGTACAACCGTGTGGTTGTTTTTAACAACTTCCGGTGGGTACGGTGGGGCGGGTCCGAATGTCGACGGGAAGGAACGGTCATGGGCCGACCGGTCGTGCACTTCGAAATCATCGGCACCGACCCGGCGCGGCTGCGCGGGTACTACGGCGAGCTGTTCGGCTGGCGCTTCGACACGTCCGGCCCGGTGTCGGACCAGGTGTCGGAGCCGGGCGAGTACGGGTTCGTGGAAACGGACGGCATCCCGGGCGGCGTCGGCGGCGGTGCGGGCCACGAGAGTCACGTGGTGTTCTACGTGGGCGTCCCGGACGTCGCGGCGGCGCTGGCGGAGGCCGAACGCCTCGGTGGCACCCGCCGGATGGGCCCGGACCGTGCCCCGGGGCGGGACCTGGTGGTCGCCCACTTCACCGACCCGGAGGGCAATCTCGTCGGCCTCGCGGGCCCGGCTTGACCGCCCAGCTGCGCCTGGAGCACCGCCACCGAGGGTGCACCAAGAGGCATCACTCGTGATCAGGAAGGCATCACCCGTGATTGGAGGGGCATCGGGCGTGATTGGAGGGGCATCACGGTGATGCCCGCTCAATCACGCGTGATGCCCGTTGGATCACGGGTGATGCCCGGCCAATCACGGGTGATGGCCCCTTGGCGCACAGCGAGGCCCCGGAACCGTCGGGTTCCGGGGCTCGGTTGCGTCGTGTTCGCGTCAGCCTTGGCGGGCCTTCGAGCGCGGGTTGTCCTTGTTGATCACGAAGACGCGGTTGCCGCGCCGGATGACCTGGGCGCCGGGCTGGCGGGCGAGTGAACGGATCGAGCTGCGGACCTTCATGGTGAGCCGTCCTTCCCGTGGGAACCGTCCCACATCCCGGTCAACAGTGCTCGGGTCGGTTTGATTCCCCAACTCAGGTGTTCTCGCGGGCTACCCATCCCTGAAGGTCGTCGCCGCGGATGGCGGCGGCCATCAGGTCCGGGAACTGGTCCGGGGTGCACGCGAATGCCGGGATGCCCAGCTGGGCCAGGGCCGCCGCGTTCTCGTGGTCGTACGACGGCGCGCCCGAGTCCGACAGCGCCAGCAGCGCGACCACCTGGACGCCCGCGCCGGCCAGCTCGCCGATCCGGTGCAGCAGTTCGTCCTCGTCGCCGCCCTCGTAGAGGTCGCTGATCAGCACCAGCAGCGTCCGCTCGGGGCGCTCCACCAGGCCCTGGCAGTAGGCGATCGCCCGGTTGATGTCGGTGCCGCCGCCCAGCTGGGTGCCGAACAGGACGTCGACCGGGTCGGCGAGGTGCTCGGTGAGGTCCGCGACCTCGGTGTCGAATGCGACGAACGACGTCTTCAGCGCCCGCATCGAGGCCAGGACCGCGCCGAACAGCCCCGAGTACACCACCGACTCCGCCATCGAGCCCGACTGGTCGACGGCCAGGATCACGTCCCGCTGCACCGCCTGCTGGCGCCGGCCGAAGCCGATCAGCTTCTCCGGCACGATCGTGCGCAGCTCGGGGGAGTAGTGCTTGAGGTTGGCGTGGATGGTGCGGGACCAGTCGACGTCGCCGGGTCGCGGCCGGTGCGTGCGCGACGCCTTGTCCAGCGCGCCCCGGATCGCCGCGCGGGTGCGTTCGGCGAGCCGTTCCTCCAACTCGGTGACGACTTTGCGGACGACCTCGCGCGCGGTCTCCTTGGTCTCCTCCGGCAGCACACCGTTCAGCGACAGCAGCGTGCCGACCAGGTGGACGTCCGGCTCGACCGCTGACAGCAGCTCCTTCTCCAGCAGCATCCGGGTGAGCCCTAGCCGGTCGACCGCGTCGCGCTGCATCACCTGCACGACGGTGCTCGGGAAGTACCGCCGGATGTCGCCCAGCCAGCGCGCGACCCGCGGCGCCGACGCGCCCAGGTTCGCACTGCGCGGCCCGCCCGCGGACTCCTCGTCCGGCTTGTCGTAGAGGGCGGCGAGCACCGCGTCCACTCCACTGTCCTCTTCGGACAGTGGCGCGTCGGCCAGGCCCGAGCCGGGCCCGGCGCCTTCCCCGCCGAGCACCAGCCGCCAGCGCCGCACACGGTCGGTGTCGTTCATACCCCCACCCCCAGCAGGGTCGCCAGGACCGGCAGCACGTGCTCGGCCCGGTCCTCGTCCAGTTCGTCGACCACCGCCACGACCCGCGCGGTGCCGGTCAGGCCGGCCGCTCGTTGCCCGATCGCCCGCTTCTCCGGCCCGCTGAACGCGCCGAAAGTGCGGCGCAGCAACGGAAGTACTTCGGTGAAGACGTCGGCGGGGATCGCCGACAGCCAGGCGTCGATCACCCGCAGCAGGCTCTCGTCGTGCACCAGCAGCAACGCGCCGCCGTCGAAAAAGCCCTCGACGTACGCCGCGCCGGCCGTGGGCGCGACGCCGGGGGTGAGCGCCCGGCCCAGCCGCAGTTCGACGTCGAGCGCGTCGAACAGCCCGGCGTCGTGCAGGATGCGGGTGAGGCGGCCGGCCAGCAGCGGGGGCAGCGACGGCCGTTCGGCCAGCCGGGCCAGCGCCGCCAGCCAGCGTTCCTTCGCGTCGTCGCCCAGCAGGGACGTCGCGTCGTGCACCCCGTCGACCAGCTTGGCCAGCCGGGCCGCGGCGTCGTCGTCGATGCCGTGGGCGGCCGGCGGCAGCCCGGCGCAGATCCGGTCGAGCATGCGGTCGGCGACTGCCCGCAGCGCGCCGGTGTCGGTGCCGCGGACGTTGCCGTACCGGGTCGCCCGGGCCAGCGCGGGCAGTGCCGACATCAGCCGCGCGACGTCCGCGTCCGCCGCCGCCCGCGCGTCGAGCGCCGCCAGCGCTTCGGGCAGCGCCTCCGGCAGGTCCGCGAGCAGGCAGTTCTCGACGGCCGTGGTGACCTCGTCCAGCGGGGGCGTGCCCTCGACGGTGCCGCGGACCGCGGCGGTGGCCGCCGACGGCACGGTGGTGCCGTGCACGGCCGCCGCGACCAGGTCGACTTCGAACGACGGCTCCCAGCACAGCGCCCACGTCTCGCGGAACGTGCCCTTGTTCCGCCGCGCCGACGCCTCCCGGCTGCCCCATTCGATGCCGAGGATCCGCAGCCGGTGCAGCAGCTTCGACCGGTCGAGCCCGCCCGGTGTCCGCAGGTCGAGGTCGAGTTCCTTGACGACTGGGTCCTTCTTGAGCCGCAGGCGTTTCGCGGTCGCCGTCAGGTCGGCGGCCAGCGGGGGCTGCGGGACGCGGTCCGGCACCTCGCCGAGCCGTTCGCCGACCACCAGCCGCCGCGTGACGAGCTCGACCTGCACCTCGTCGCCGCCGCACAGCACCGACCGGGTGGCTTCGGTGACTTCGGCGAGCCCGGCGGACGACCGGCCCCGCAGCGTCGCCAGGGTTTCGGCGAGCCGGACCGCCTCGATGACGTGCGCGGTCGAGACGGGCAGGTCCTCTTCCCGCAGCACCGCGGCGACACCGGCCAGCCAGCGCGTGGTGACGTCGTCGGCCGTCGTGAAGAGGTGGTGGTACCAGCCCGGCGACCGCACCCCCGCGCCGTAACCGCTGGCCGCGGCCAGGCGCCCGTGCGTCCACGGCACCCAGGTGCACGCGACCTTCCGCTTCGGGAGTCCTTTGAGGACGGACTGGTCGTGCGACGCGGGCGGCAGCGGGTCCGCCAGCGCGGGCACGTGCCAGGCGCCGCAGACGACGGCGATGTTCTCGAAGCCGTCCTTGCGGGTGCGGCGCAGCACCGAGCGCATGTACGCCTCACGCCGGGCTTCGTTGCCCTGCGGCGGTTTTTCGCCCTCCCGCACCGCGGTCATCGCCTCGGCGATCACCTCGAACGGGCTTTCGGTGTCCCGCCGCGACTCGACGACGTCGTCCCACCAGCGTTCCGGGTCGTCGTAGCCGCCGGCCGAGGCCAGCACGGCCAGCGGATCTACCGGCGGGCCGGTGTGCTCGTCCGGACCGGCCGCGAACGTGTGCGCGGCCGGGAGGTCGCAGAACCGCACCGGGATCCCGGCCTCGCGGGCGTAGGTGAGCGCCTGCCACTCCGGGCTGAAGACGGCGAACGGCCAGAAGGCGGCGCGCGAGACGTCGTCGGTCGCGTAGGCCAGCAGCGCCACCGGCGGCGCCATCGCCGGGTCTTCGGTCAGCTCGACCAGCGCGTCGGCTTCCGGGGGACCCTCGATCAGCACGACGTCGGGCTCGAGTTCGGCCAGCCGCGTCGCCACGGCCCGGGCGGACCCCGGGCCGTGGTGGCGGATGCCGAGCAGGTGGGTGGTCACGAAAGCTCCTGGCCCGCCCGGTAGAAGTCGGCCCAGCCGTCGCGTTCGCGGACGACCGTCTCCAGGTACTCGATCCAGATCGCGCGGTCGGCCACCGGGTCCTTGACCACCGCGCCGTGGATGCCGGCCGCGATGTCGTGCGGGCGCAGGACGCCGTCGCCGAAGTGGGCCGCCAGGGCGAGACCGCCGGTGAGCACGCTGATCGCCTCGGCGGTCGAGAGCGTGCCCGACGGCGACTTCACCGCCGTGCGGCCGTCCTCGGTGCGGCCCGAGCGCAGCTCGCGGAACACCGTGACGACCCGGCGGATCTCGGCCAGCTCGGCGGCCTCGGCGGGCAGCTTCAGCGACGCGCCCAGCTCGGCGACGCGCCTGCTGACGATCTCGACCTCCGCCTCGGCGCTGTCCGGCAGCGGCAGCACCACCGTGTTGAACCGCCGCCGCAGCGCGCTGGACAGCTCGTTGACGCCCTTGTCGCGGTTGTTCGCCGTCGCGATCAGGTTGAAGCCGGGCCGCGCCTGGACCTCGGTGCCCAGCTCGGGGATCGGGAGTGTTTTTTCGGACAGGATGGTGATCAGCGAGTCCTGGACGTCGGCCGGGATGCGGGTCAGCTCCTCGAGGCGGGCGATCTTGCCGTCCCGCATCGCGCGCAGCACCGGGCTTTCGACGAGCGCGGCGGCACTCGGGCCCTCGGCGATCAGCCGGGCGTAGTTCCAGCCGTAGCGGATCGACTCCTCGGACGTGCCCGCGGTGCCCTGCACCAGCAGCGTCGAATCGCCGCTGATCGCGGCGGACAGGTGCTCGGAAACCCACGTCTTGGCCGTACCGGGCACGCCGAGCAGCAGCAGCGCGCGGTCGGTGGCCAGCGTCGCGACGGCGACCTCGATCAGCCGCCGCGGGCCGACGTACTTCGGGGTGATCACGGTGCCGTCGGCCAGGGTGCCGCCGAGCAGGTACTCGACGACGGCCCACGGCGAGAGGTGCCAGTTCGGCGGCTTGGCCCGCTCGTCGGCGGCGGCCAGCGCGGCCAGCTCGGCGGCGTGGTCCTGCTCGGCGTGCGGCCGGAGGACGGTGGCGGGGGCGGTCATGCGAGCTCCTCGTACATTTCTCGGCGGAAGTTCAGCGTCTCGGTGAGCGCCCGGCGCCACGGCCCGGCGTCCATGGTCAGGCGGGTGGTGGCCAGCGGGTGGCGCAGGCAGCCGCGCGGGACCGCGCGGGCGATCACGACGGCGGCGTGCGAAACCAGGCGGTGGTCGTCCTGGCGGGCGATCCAGTCGAGCAGCGCGGTGCCGAGCTCCTTCGTCCACGGCCGGGGCAGCTCGTGCACCAGCCGGGCGAAGGATTCGACGGGCAGCCGGCTCACCAGGTGCCCGACGGTGGCGGCCTGGCTCGCCGGGCTCAGCACGCCGAGCAGCGGGGGCGTGGTGCGCCCGCCGGGGTCGGCGCCGATCAGCGCCTGCGCCCAGGTTTCGTCGCGCTGGCGGAGGGCGGCGGTGGCCCAGGAGTCGCGCAGCACGCCGGGTGGGCAGCCCTCGACGGTCATCCGCACGACCTCGGCGGGCGGGCCGAACTCGCTCCAGAACGCCAGGGGAGCGGCCGCGACGAGCGTGCGCAGCCGGACGGTGCCGTCGCCGCGTTCGCCTTGCGGGACGGTGACTTCGAGAACCCGGCCCCGGCGGCGGACCAGCGGCCGCAGCCGTTCGGCCATGCCCTGCCCGTACCGCGTTCCCGGCAGCCGGCCGAGCAGGTCGGCGGCCTGTTCGCGGACCGCGGCCGCGCGGTCGGTCAGCGCGGCTTCGAGGAAGTCTTCGTCCCCGGCCCGGACGTGCCCGGCGAGCACGCCGAGGAAGTCCGCCCGGACGTCGGCGGGTTCGCTCTTCCACGACGCGGTGAGGGCTTCCCGGGCGGCGTCCGGGTCTTCGGCCAGCTTCGTGGCGAGCCAGCGGCGCCGCTGGGCGAGGCTGCCGTACTGCCAGAGGTCGCCGGACTCTTCGGGCGGGGCCGCGAGGAAGGCCCAGTCGGGGTTCCGCTGCCCGAGCCACGCCCCGACCGGTCCGGCGACGGCGACCAGCGGGCCGCGCAGCGCGGCCTTGGTCCGGGCGGCCTCGGCCAGCAGCGGCAGCGTTTCCGGCGGGACGCGGTAGCCGGTGCCGGCGACGATGCCGAGCCACTCCAGCAGCAGGTCCGGGTGACTGGCGGCCAGCAGCCGCGCCAGCCGTTCCCGCGCGAGCGGTGGCACGAACGGCCGTTCGTCGGGCGCGGCGACCGGCAGCGGCCGGACATCGCGCAGCGGCTGCCGCCCGGCCCGCCGGTAGGTGGTCAGCACGGCGGCGGCGACGAGGAGCTGTTCGGCCGGCTCGGCGCGGTCCGCGGTGAGCTCTCGGACGGCTGCCGGTTGTGCCGCCAGGTCGAGCGTGCGCCGGCGGGTGCCGAGCAGGGCGGTGCCGACGAGGTCTTCCCAGGCTTTCACGGGTGCACCCCCGGTTCGTGGTTCGGGCGGGCGAAAACGTTCACAGCCGCACCGCCCGGTCCTCGTGCCAGCAGGTCAGCGGCCGCAGGCCCGCCGGGCTCCACTCGCCGGCCACCGTCAGGGGTTCGCCCGCCGACATGGCCAGCAACGACCACGGGAAGGCGTACGGCACCAGCGGGAGCGCCGTTCCGTCCTTTTCGGACAGACACCAGCCGCCGGCGTGTTCGGCCGGGGTGACGCCAGACAGCAGGACCGGCCAGCGTTCCAGCCACGGGTCCGCCGCCAGCGCCCGCGCGTACGCCGCCAGCGCGTCCTCGATCGAGCCGCCGTCGGCCGCCGGTGCCGGGGACGGGATGCCGCGTTCCGCCACCAGGGCCCGCAGCGGTGCCGCGCCCGGGTAGAACGCCAGCTCCGCCGTCAGCAGGTGGCCGGGCGGCAGGGACGCGTCCAGCGGACGGCCCGGCGGCGCGAACGACAGCACCAGCGCGTCCCGCCCCGTGCGGCGGCCGCGCAGCCACGTGCGCCGGGTGAGCAGCCGGTCGTTCTCCTCGTCGGCCGCGCCGGTGATCAGCCACTCGTCCGCGAGGCGCTCGCCGCTCTCCAAGACCCGGGCCGTCTCCACCGAGAACCCGAGTCGTGTGCGGACGGTCTCGGCCAGCTCGGGTGGCAGGGAAGACAGCCGGCTCGCCGCGTCCGCCAGCAGGTACGACAGGGACAGTTCGGCGAGCAGCGCCTCCGGCCAGTCACGGCGGCCGACGATCCCGGCCGCCTTCCGCAGCCCGCCCGCGAGGCCCGACGCCTGGGCGTCGACCATCCGCGCGGCGACCGTGCGCAGCTCTTCGCCGCCGTTGCGGTCGAAGCCCGCGAACCCGGCGCCGATCCGGTCGGTGAGCCAGATCTTGAGTTCCGCGACACCGCCTTCGACGCGCGCGGCACGTTCGCCGGCGCGGCGGGCGGCCGCCTCCTCGTCCTTCGGCCCGGCCGCTTCCGCGCGTTTCTCCGCCCGCCGCGCCCGGTCGGCGCGTTCGGCCAGCCACGTGTGCACCCACTCCGGCGCCTCCGCCGTGTCGAGCCGGCCGGCCGCCCAGAGCAGCAGCAACCCGAGCGCGTGCTTGCACGGGAACTTCCGGCTGGGGCAGGAACACCGGAACGCGGGCTCGGCGAGCTCGACGCACGTCTGGTACGGCTTCTTGCCGCTGCCCTGGCAGAAGCCCCACACGGCGTCTTCGGACGCGCCCGCGCCCGACCACTTCGCGGGCGTGGCGAGCGCCCGGCCCGCCTTCTCCGAAGCGGGATCCGGCGCGAGCCCGGCCACGCGTTCCGCGGTCCACGGCACTGCCGTCACCACCTGTCCCCCCACTGTTCTCCCTCGTTTCCGGTACGAGGTGAAGCATGCCAGCACCCACCGACATTTTTTGGGGGGTTCGGGTGGCGGAGCCCCCGACCTGGGGCAAAGCCCCAGATGTCACTGCCGATTTCCGGTGCCCGAGTATTCCAGTGCTAGAATAGTGCCGTGCTGACCGACGCCGAACTGACCGTGCTGGGCCTGGTGGTCGAGCGGCCGAGGCACGGCTACGAGCTGGACGAAGTCGTCTCGGACCGCGGCATGCGCGAGTGGACCGCGCTCGGCTTCAGCTCGATCTACTACGTGCTGGGCAAACTCCGCGACCGCGGCCTGGTCGCCGAGGTCCAGGGGGGACGCGCGCACCCGAAGGCCAAGAAGACGTTCACGGCCACCGAAGCGGGCCGGAAGGCGTGCGCGGCCGCCGCGGAGGCGGCCATCGCCCAGCTGCGCCCGGTGCACCCGCCGGTGCTGGTGGGGCTGGCCAACAGCCCGGCCCTCCCGCCCGGACGGCTGGCCGCGGCGCTGGCCCAGCGCGCCGAAGCGGTCCAGGAACGCCTGGCCGAGGTCCGCCGCGCCGCCGCGGCCCAGCCGGACGTCCCGCCGTTCGTCCGGGCGATCTTCGCCTACTCCATCGCGCAGCTCGAGGCGGAAGCCGGGTGGCTGGAAGGGATGCCCTGATGCCGTACGACCTCAAGAAGGAGCTGAAGCGGCTCTACGCCCCGAAGAACCGGGAGTGGGCGCTGCTCGACATCCCCGAGCAGCGGTTCCTCGCGATCGACGGCCGCGGCGACCCGAACACGGCGGAGAGCTACAAGAAGGCCGTCGAAGCGCTCTACACCTTCGCCTACACGATCAAGATGGCGGCGAAGCACCGCGGTGAGGACTTCGTCGTGGGGCCGCTGGAAGGCCTGTGGTGGGCGGACGACTACGCGGCTTTCACCGTGCGGGCGAAGGAGTCCTGGCAGTGGACGATGCTCATCGCGCAACCGCCGTGGATCGGCGAGGACGCCGTCGAGGAAGCCCGGGAAGCGGTGCGGCGCAAGAAGAAGCTCGACGCGCCGGTCCGGCTGGAGAAGCTGCACGAAGGCCGCTGCGCGCAGGCGCTCCACATCGGCCCGTACGACGACGAAGGCCCGCTGCTGGCTCGCCTGCACGATGAGTTCCTTGCCGCGCAAGGGCTCGAGCCGACCGGTCTGCACCACGAGATCTACCTCGGCGACCCGCGGCGGACCGACCCCGCGCGACTGAGGACGGTCCTGCGTCAGCCGGTCGGCTGAATTCCGGCCCGGACTGTTGGCCGGTCGCCAGCGCCCCAATGTGGCGTTGGGGGGGGGGGGCGGCCCCCCCCCCCCCCCCCCACAGCCAAACCAATGAAAACAAACACACCCCCACGAAAAAG
>NZ_JBFACT010000054.1:0-62853 GCF_040640995.1 Amycolatopsis sp. NPDC021455
CCCGCTGAAGCCGGCCTGAAAGCCGTGAAGGCCTCCTTCCCGGCCATAAGAGCCGGGAAGGAGGCCTTCACGGACGAACGTCAGCCGGCGACGGCCTGCCAGCGCTGGTTGGGCCCGTTGGTCGGCTTGTACAGGCCGATCCGCGCGCCGTCCTCGCGGGACTCGCTGGTGACGTCGAGCAGCTGGCCGCTCGCCGTGTTCACGAACGTCCAGGTGCCGTCACCGGTCGTGGACAGCGTCCACTCCGCCGCCGGGTCGCACGCGCCCGCCGCGGCCAGTGTCACCGCGCCGCCAGCGGTGCTCAGAACCTGGCCCGTGCCGACGTTGGTGATGGTGAACCGGTCGCGGTTGCCGTAACGGCCCGTGCGGTCGGTGAGCGTCCAGCGCTGCGCGGGCGCCGAAGCGTCCGTCGTGCGCTGCACCAGCGAGCCGTTCTCCGCCGACAGCGACTTGCCGCTCTGCACGCCGGTGAAGACGAACGGCTTGCCCGAGCCGATGCCCGTGCCGGTCGCCGTCGCGGAGACGCCGTCGACGAGGAAGCTCGTCACCGAACGCGCCGGCACCCGCAGGGTGGCGTGCGAAGACGTCACCTTCACCGGCTTGCCGCGCTGCAGCGCGCCGTTGACGTCGGTGACGACCGGGGTCACCGAGGCGCCCGGCCGGACGTTCCGGAAGCCCGACAGGTCCAGCGTGACGTCCTGGGCGTCGGTGCCCGAGTTGGTGTGCACGACCGTCGCCAGGTCTTCGCCGCGCATCGCGGCCGTCGACGCGGTGTCGTTCACCCCGACCAGCCGGTCACCCGGCTTGATGTAGTGGGTGAAGTTGCGCATCGTGTTGAACTTGGTGTTCGTCTTGATCTGGCACGTCTGCAGCGTGGCGTTCTTCGGGCAGTCGAACGGGACCTGGATCTCGCCCCAGTTCATCCCGGCCGCGGACTCCCCGCCCGGCTTCATGTTGTTGTAGTCCTCGATCGGCTGCCAGCTCACCCACGCGCTCGGCTCGAGCAGCCGCAGGTCGTCGGTGATCTGCTTGGCCATCCCGAGGCCCGGGTCCATGTCCGTGAAGTCCTGGCGGTCCAGCCAGCTGCCGCCGACCTCGCTCATCCACAACGGCTTGGCCGCGCCCTTGGCCAGGTCCCGCGGGACCGGCCGGTTGCCGGTGCCGTAGGTGTGCACGTTGAGCCGGCCCGCCGCCGCGCGCGCGTCGGCCGACCAGCCGCTCCAGTCCGCGGCGAAGATGTCCGGGTTGGTCTCGTCGGGCGCCGAAACGATCGCCCGCGAGCCGGCCGCCTTCAGCGCGTCGGCCATCGCCGGGATCAGCTGCGCCTGGACCGACGGCCCGATGTGCGCGCCTTCCTGCCGCCCGCCGGTCGGGTTGCCGTCGGCGCCGAGGGTCGTCTTCCAGTAGTTCGTGTTCGGCTCGTTCATCGGGTTCACCGACGAGAACTTGATGCCGTGCGCGCGTTCGAGGGTCCGCACGGCCTGCGTCAGGTACGCGGTGAAGTCGCCGATCTTGTCCGCGCGCAGCTGTTCGTCGGTGGCGTTGAAGCCGCCCGAGACGTACCCGGACACGGTCTGGAAGTACGGCGGCGAGTTGCTGAACGCCTCCCACTTCGTGACGCGGTTCTTGATCTTGTCCAGCCACCAGCGCTGGTTCGGGTCGGCCTTGGGGTCGAACTCGGCCGCGTTGCCGGGAGTCCACCAGTCCTTGTCGGCGCGGGTGGTGCCGGCCGGTGCCTTCCACCAGCCCGGGACCGCGGCGCCCGGACGCAGGTACGCCGGGACGTCGGGGGCGTTGCCGCCGCCGATGTTGAACCGGGCGATGTTCAGGTTCAGCCCGTCGGGGCCGAAGACCATGTCCGCCAGCTTGTTCCGGATCGCGTCGGGGTAGCCGCCGGTCGCCTCGGCCATCCACGCCAGGCTGGCGCCCCAGCCGTCGAACGGCTGCTGCCGGTAGGTCGGGTCCGGCTTCACCGTCACGGCAGTGGCTGCCTCGGCGGGCGCGGCGACGACCGCGCCGCCTATCAGAGGTACACAAAGGACGGTGAGCAAACGCCGCAAGTTCATCGTCGAACTGCCCTTCGGTGCGGTGGGGACTTTCTCAGGCCTCGGTGTGGCCCAGCAGCGGCCGCGGCACGAACCGGGCCGCGGGGTCGAGCATCGTGCCGAGTTCGAGCACGACGAGTTCGTTGGCGCCGGCCCGGACCACCGGGCGCGGCACGTACAGCGTCCGTTGCGGACCGCGCCGCCAGTAGCGGCCGAGCGCGAACCCGTTGAGCCACGCCACGCCCTTGCCCCACTCCCCCGTGTCGAGGAAGAGGTCGGCGGGCTCGTCGACGTCGATCTCGGCGCGCAGCAGCACCGGCCCGGGCACCGGCCCCGTCACGGATTCCGGCTCGGCGGGCCGCAGCGAAGGCAGCGCGGCGAGCTCGAACGGCAGCACGTCCCAGCCGGTCAGCGGCTCGCCGTGCAGCGACGCCCCGCCGATGATGCCCTTCGCCTCGCCGATGCGCGGGCCGTAGTCGACACGGCCCTGGTCCTCGACCAGCACCAGCAGCTCACCGCGGGCGCGCGGCAGCGGGATCGCGCGGTCGTGGTGCTCCCGGGTGAGCGTGCCCACCAGGGCGCCGTCGAAGAACACCGTCGCGAGGTCGCGGACCTCGCCGAAGGTCAGCACGCCGGGCCGGTCGCCGTCCACCGAAGTACGCAGCAAAGCGAGCTGCGGCATCGGCGTGAGGTCGTCGAACGCGGGCAGTTCCTCGTGGAACTCCCAGGTGCCCCAACGATCCGGGGCGTCGAGCAGCCGGACGGGGTCGCGCAGCACCCCGCTCGGCGTAGGCGCCGGCCGAGCCGGCGGCGGGACGCTGTCCGGCACCTTGTGGTAGCGGGCGATCACGTCCCGGAACGCGTGGTACTTCGGCGTCGGGTCGCCGGCTTCGTCCAGCGGCGCGTCGTAGTCGTAGGACGTGACCAGCGGCTGGTAGACGCCCTTGTCGTTGGCGCCGTTGGTGAGCCCGAAGTTGGTGCCCCCGTGGAACATGTACAGGTTGACCGACGCGCCCGCGGCGAGCAGCACGTCGAGCTCCGCCGCCGAGTCCGCGGCCGCGGTGGTGTGGTGGTGGGCGCCCCAGTGGTCGAACCAGCCGTTCCAGAACTCGCTGCACATCAGCGGCCCGGTCGGCTGGTGCTCCCGCAGGATCGCCAGCCGCGCCTCGGCGCCGGAGCCGAACGACGCGGTGCGATGCAGCCCGTCGAGGCTGCCCGCTTCCAGCATTTCCGGCGTCGGCTGGTCCACTGTGGTCAGTGGCACGGTGATGCCCGATTCGCGCGTGTGCTCGGCAAGCGCTTTCAGGTAGCGCTTGTCGTCGCCGAACGCGCCGTACTCGTTCTCGACCTGGACCAGCAGCACTGGTCCCCCGCGGTCGATCTGGTGCGGGACGACGACCTCGTACACCTTCGTGAGGTATTCGCGGACGGCGTCCAGGTACTTCGGCTCGTACCGGCGCACCCCGACCGACGGGTCGCGGAACAGCCACGCCGGCAGCCCGCCGTTGTCCCATTCGGCGCAGATGTACGGGCCGGGCCGCACGATCGCGTACATCCCGGCGTCGGCCACGAGCCGCAGGAAGCGGTCGAGGTCGAGGCCGCCGGACAGGTCGAACGTGCCGGGCTCGGGAGCGTGCGCGTTCCACGCCACGTACGTCTCGATCGTGTTGAGCCCCATCCGCCGGGCCTTGTCGATCCGATCGGCCCACAGGTCCGGGTGCACCCGGAAGTAGTGCAGGGCACCGGAAAGGATGCGGAACGGGCGGCCGTCGAGCAGGAAGTCGGTCTCCCCGATGGCGAACTCAGGCATCCTGGCCCGCCTGCGGCGTCAGCTGGAGCACGGTCCAGGACAAGGGTGGCAGTGTCGCGGTGATGGTGGTCCCCCCGGGATCGGACGTCGCGGCGGCGCCGGGTAGCGGCACCATCCGGACCGGTTGTGAGTCGGCGGTGTTCACGGTGTGGCGGGTCTCGCCGTCCGGTGTGGTCAGGGTTTCGGCGGCGTAGAGGCCGAAGCGGGCGCCACGCAGGCGGATCCGGACTTCGGTCGGCGACGCCGTGGCGCGGTTGGTCAGGAACACCGCGCCGCGCCCGGACTCCCCGACCGTCGCGGCGACGTCGACGAGGTCGACTTCGCCGTGCTGGGCGGTGCGAAGCTGTTTTCCTTCGACGTCCAGGTCCAGGCTCGATCCGGCGGCCAGCGCGGCGACCCGCTGGAACGGGTGGAACGTCGTCTGCCGCCACGCCGGGCCCCCGGGCTCGGTCTTGATCGGCGCGATGACGTTCACCAGCTGGGCCTGGTTCGCCATGGTGACGCGGTCGACGTTGCGCAGCAAGGAACTCAGCAGCGATCCGACGACGACCGCGTCGGTGACGGTGTAGGTGTCCTCGATGATCCGCGGGTGCTGCTTCCAGCCGCCCTCGGCGAGCTTCGCCTGGTCGACCTCGTTCCAGCGGCGCAGGTCCCAGACGTTCCACTCGTCGACGCTGATCCCGATCTTCTTGTCGAGCCCCAGCTCCGCCAGGGTTTCGTCGATGACCCCGGCCGTCGTGCGGATGTAGCGGTCCAGCGCCGCGCCGCTCGCGAGGTAGCTGTCGGTGTCGCCGTGCAGCTCCTGGTAGTAGGCGTGCAGCGAGATGTGGTCGACCAGCTCGGCGGTGTGGCGCAGCACCGTGCGTTCCCACGAGCCGAACGTCGGCATGTCCGCGTGCGAACTGCCCGCCACGACCAGCTCGAGGTCCGGGTCGATCATCCGCATGAGCCGCGCGGTCTCCGCGGCCAGGCGGCCGTACTCCCCGGCCGTCTTGTGGCCGATCTGCCACAGGCCGTCCATCTCGTTGCCCAGGCACCACAGCTTGAAGCCGAACGGGCGGTCGGCGCCGTTCGCGCGCCGCCGCTCGCTCAGTTCCGTCCCGCCGGCGTGGTTGCAGTACTCCAGGACGTCGGCGGCTTCCTGGATGCCGCGGGTGCCGAGGTTGACGGCGTACATCACCTCGGCACCCGCGGCTTCGGCCCACGCGACGAACTCGTGCAGGCCGAAGCGGTTGGACTCGACGCTGTGCCACGCCGGATCGAGCCGGACGGGCCGGTCGGGCCCGACTCCGTCTTCCCAGCGGTAGCCGGAGACGAAGTTCCCGCCGGGATAGCGGACCACGGTCGGCCCGAGCTCCCGCACCAGCTCCAGGACGTCGCCGCGGAAGCCGCGATCGTCCGAAGTGGAGTGACCGGGCTCGTACAGTCCGGTGTAGACGGACCGGCCCATGTGCTCCACGAAGGAGCCGAAGAGGCGACGCGGGACCGGGCCGATGACCTGGCCCGCGTCGCCCTCGATGTGGACGGTCATCCGGCGCTGACCGTGAAGCCCTGCTGGTTGCCGTAGTCGATCAGCGCCTGCTGCCAGGCCGCCAGCCCCGCGTCGAGCCCGGTGTTGGCGAGGTAGGCCTTGCCGACGGTGTCGCTGTAGATGCTGTTGGCGTAGGTCTGGAACGGCAGGTACGTCCAGCCCGGCGCGACGTCCTTCGACGCCTGGGTCAGCACCTGGTTGACCTTCTGGCCACCGAAGTACGGCATGGCCTCGTCGACGAACGCGGGCGAGGTCAGGTCGGCCGTGGTGGACGGGAAGCCGCCGCTCTTGATGAACGGCTGGACGCCGCCGCCGTGGTTGAGCCAGCGCACGAAGGCCGCGGCGAGCGCCGGGTTCTTGCTCTGCTTGACGACGGACTGGGTGCTGCCGCCGTTCTCCGCGGTGACCGCCTTCTGGCCGTCGTAGGTCGGCATCGGCGCCACGGCCCACTTGCCGCTGCCCGCGGCCACCGACGAGATGAAGTTGCCGGGCATCCAGGCGCCGGTGGGCAGGGTGGCGATGGTGCCGTCGCCGAGGGCGCGGAACCAGTCGTCGGACCAGCCCGCGATCGGCGAGAGCAGCTTGCCCTCGACCAGCTGGTTCCAGACCGACGTCCACTTCTTGGTGCCGGCGTCGCCCAGGTTGATCTTCACGTTCCGGCCGTCGACGGAGAACGGGTGCCCGCCTGCCTGCCAGATCATGCTGAGCGTGAAGCCGGCGTCACCGGTGTCGGCGGTGATGTACTTGGTCGGGTCGGCGGCGTGCAGCTTCTTCGCCGCGTCGACGTACTCGGCCCAGGTCTTCGGCACGGCGATGTTGTACTTGGTGAAGACTTCCTTGTTGTAGAACAGCGCCATGGGACCGGAGTCCTGCGGGAGGCCGTAGAGCCCGTTGCCGTTCTTCACCTGCGCCCACGTCGAAGCGCTGTAGTCCTTTTCGAACGCACCGAAACCGTACTGGTTCAGGTCGGTGAGCGAATCGGTCAGCGCGAACTGCGGGAGGGCGTAGTACTCGATCTGGGCGACGTCGGGGGCACCCGAGCCGGCCTTGATCGCGTTCTGCAGCTTGGTGTACTCGTCCTTGTTGGTGCCCGCGTTGACGTAGTTGACCTTGACGTTCGGGTATTCCTTCTGGAACGCGGCCACCTGGTCCTTGGCCGACGGCGTCCAGCTCCAGTAGGTGATCTCGCCGCCGGCCTTCAGCGCGGCGTCGACGGAGTCCTGGCTGCCGGTGGCGGCGGCCGGGGCGGAGGACGAGCCCCCGGACGAGCAGCCGACCGCCAGGGCGGCGGCCAGCGCGATGGCGGCGGCCGCCTTCGCGCGGGTGCGGATTCTTGACATCGAGTGTCCCTTCACGGCGGTGTGACGGCGGTGTTACTGCTTGACGCTGCCCGCGCTCAGGCCCGATTGCCAGAACCGTTGCATGAGCAGGAAAGCGACGACTAGGGGAATGATGGTGAGCAGCGACCCGGTGAGGACCAGGTTGAAGATCGGCTGGGCGCCGGCGCCGTTGGCCTGGGCGCTCCACTGGTTGAGCCCGACGGTCAGCGGGTACCACTTGGGCTCGCTGAGCATGATCAGAGGCAGGAAGTAGTTGTTCCAGGTCTGGACCATCGTGAACAGCGTGACCGTGATGATCCCGGGGACCAGCTGGCGCAGCGTCACGGTGAGGAAGATCCGGATCTCGCCGGCGCCGTCGATCCGCGCCGCTTCCAGCAGCTCGTCGGGGATGGCGTCGGCGGCGTAGACCCAGATCAGGTACAGGCCGAACGGGCTGATCAGCGACGGGATGATGACCGCCAGCGGCGTGTTGGTCAGCCCGAGCTTGCTGAACATCAGGAACGTCGGCACGGCCAGCGCGGTCGGCGGCACGGCCACGGCCCCGAGGACGACGGCGAACACCGCGCGGCGGCCCGGGAAGCGGTACTTGGCCAGCCCGTAGCCCGCGGCGGTGGCGAGGATCGTCGCGCCACCGGCGCCGACCACGACGTACAGCAGCGTGTTCCCGAGCCAGCGGAAGAAGATGCCGTCGTTGTAGGTGAACGTCTTGCCGATGTTGTCGAACAGCGCGAACGAGTCGCCGAAGGACAGCCCCGACGTCGAGAACAGCTCGGGCTGGGTCTTGGTGGCGTTGATGATCAGCCAGACCAGGGGAACCAGCGTGTAGAGCAGGTACAGCGCCATGAAGCCGGTGAGGACACGCGACTTGCGGGGCTTGGTCACCGAGAACTGTGTCTTTGACAGCACAGCCACGTCACATCTCCTTCCGGGAGCCGCGCAGCTGCACGACGTAGGCGATGACCGCGGTGATCACGCCCATCACGATCGCGACGGCGGCGGAGTAGTTGTATTGCTGCCCGTTGAAGGAAAGGTTGTAGGCGTACATGTTCGGCGTGTAGTTCGTGACGATCATGTTCGGCACGAGGTTGCGCATGATGTTCGGCTCGTTGAACAGCTGGAAGCTGCCGATGATCGAGAAGATCGTCGCGACCACGATGGCGCCCCGGATCGCGGGGAGCTTGACGGAAACGACCGTGCGGAACGCGCCGGCGCCGTCGATCGCGGCCGCCTCGAACAGTTCCTTCGGGATCACCTTCAGCGCGGAGTAGAAGATGAGCATGTTGTAGCCCACGAACTCCCACGTGACGACGTTCCCGATCGACGTCAGCAGCCAGTTCTGCGACAACGGCTTGATCGCGTCGGTGCCGAACAGGTGGTTCAGGTCGGCCGCGAGTCCGAAGTGGTCACCGTAGATGAAGCCCCACATCAGCGCGGCGACGACGGCGGGGACCGCGTACGGCAGGAAGATCACGATCCGGAAGAAGCCGGCGGCGTGCAGCCGGGCGCTGTCGATGGCCAGGGCCGCGATCAGCGCGAGCACCAGCATGATCGGCACCTGCACGGCGAGGAACACCAGCACCCGGCGGAAGGCGTCCCAGAACTTCGGGTCGCCGAAGACCTGCACGTAGTTGTCGGCGCCGACGAAGACGGTGCCGCCGAAGAAGGCCTGGTCGCGGTAGAGGCTGAGCACGAACGCGTACACGACTGGCGCGATGAAGGCCAGCGCGAACACCACCATGAACGGGGCGACGAAGAGCCAGCCCCGCCATTTCCGCCGGGGCCGGCGGGCCGCGGGCGCCCGGCGCGAAGGCACCGGGGCGGGCGGAGCCGCTGTGGACGTCATCGTCTCTCCGAGTGGTCGCGTGAGCCGGGTACTGGACCCGGCGAGATGTTTACGTCAACATGGACGGCCGCAGAGTAACTTGTTGACGTAAACATGTCCAGGACACCAAGGAGTGACCGTGCCGCGCCAGACAGCGACGTCGTCCGCATCCGGCCGCGCCTCCCGGAGACGCGGGCCGTCGATGGCGGACGTGGCCCGCGAGGCGGGGGTGTCGGGCCAGACTGTCTCGCGCGTGGCGAACGGCAAGACGAACGTCGACGACGCCACCCGCGAACGGGTCCTGGAAGCGATGCGCCGGGTCGGTTACCGGCCCAACAGCGCCGCCCGCGCCCTGCGTAACGGCCAGTTCCGCAGCATCGGCGTGATCATTTCGGCGCTGCCGACGTTCGGGAACAGCCGCACCCTCGACGCCATCGCGGCCGCGGTCGTCACCGAAGGGTTTTCGATCATCCTGATGCCGGTGACGCGGCCGACCCAGGGCGAGGTGACGGGCGCGTTCAGCACGTTGAACGAGCAGGCCGTCGACGGCGTCATCATCCTCATCGAGCAACACCAGCTTGACCAAAGCGAGATCGAACTGCCACACGGGCTCCCGGTGGTGGTGATCGACTCCAGCGCCCGGTACTCGTACCCGGTGGTGGACAACGACCAGGCCGACGGCGCGGCCCGGGCGACCCGGCACCTGCTCGACCTCGGGCACTCGACGGTGTGGCACATCGCGGGCCCGCCGCAGTCGTATTCGGCCGAGCGGCGCCGGAAGTCGTGGCAGGCCACTTTGGAGGGTGCGGGCCGCCCAGTACCGCCGGTGCTGGCCGGGGACTGGTCACCGGAGTCCGGCTACGAGGCCGGTCTCCGGCTGGCGGCGGACCCCTCGGTGACGGCGGTGTTCGCGGCGAACGACCAGATGGCACTGGGCCTGCTGCGCGCGTTGCACGAGACGGGCCGCCGCGTCCCGGCGGAGGTGAGCGTGGTCGGCTTCGACGACATGGAGGAGTCGGCCCACTTCTGGCCCCCGCTCACGACGATCCGCCAGTCGTTCGAAGCGGTGGGCCGCCACGCGGTGGAGGCCCTCCTGGCGGAGATCGAAACCGGAGCCGAAGCGGGCGAGCCGGTGATCCTCCCGACGGAACTGGTGATCCGTTCGAGCACGGCCCCACCCCCGACCCGTGATTGAAGGGTCATCACGCGTGATCGAGGAGTCGACTCACGTGATTGGAGGGTCGACACGTGTCGTGGTGCCCCTCGCCGCGTGTCGACCCTCCAATCACGCTTGCCGGCCCTTCAATCACGGGTGATGACCCTTCGTTCACGGGGCTTTTCGTTTCACCGCGCGGAAGCGGGGGAATTACCGGCCACCAAGCCGGGACGTCCGGTACCGCGAACGTCGCAGTGGCAGGGACCGTTCGGCCCCTGCCACGGAAACGAGGCCGTCATGCTCGCCATTCTCGCCGCCGTGCTCTTCGGGCTCGCTCTGCTGATGGAGCTGGCCGGGTTCGGGCTCGGCCCGGTCGTCACGACCGGGACGCTGACCACCGCCGGGCTGCTGTGCGTCGCCCTGCACCTGGCCGGTGTCGCCACCGACCGGTCGCGGTTCACCCGGCGGCGCCGGCGCTGACCGCTCAGCTCGCCGCGGGCTCCAGCGCGCGTCGCAGCACCTGCGTGAACACTTCGGACGACTGGGCACCCGCCACGCCGAACCGCTGGTCGATCACGAAGAACGGCACGCCGGTCGCGCCGAGCGCGCGAGCCTGCTCGCCGTCGGCCGCGACTTCGGCTTCGTACTTGTCCGACTCCAGCACCGCCCGGGCCTCCGCCGCGTCGAGTCCCGCCTCGGCGGCCAGCTCCACGAGCGAGTCGCGGTCGAACAGCGACCGCCGTTCGGTGAAGTAGGCGCGGTAGAACCGCTCGACGACGGCGTCGGCGAGCCCGCGGCCGGCGGCGAGGTGGACGAGGCGGTGGCCGTCGACGGTGTTGCCCACGTGGGCGCGGTCGAGGTGGTACTCGAGACCGTCGGCGGCGGCGCGCTCCTCCATCTGCGCCTGCATCGCGTCGGCTTCTTCCAGCGTCCGGCCGTACTTCTCGGCCAGCATTTCACGCGTCGGCTGCGACGTCCCGCGCGGGAACGACGGGTCGAGCTGGAACGAGTGGTGCACGACCTCCACCTCGACGCCCACCTCCGCCACCGCCCGCTCGAAGCGGCGTTTGCCGAGATAGCACCACGGACAGACCAGATCGGACCAGATATCGATACGCACCGAACCAAGCTAACCGAAGGGGCGGTACGCACTTCAAGGTAACCGGCGGCAACCTGCGGGATCACAGCGTCACGACGACTTTTCCCTTGGCGTGCCCGGCTTCCTGGTACGCGATCGCGGCACGCAGGTCGTCGAACGGGTAGCTCCGGTCGATGACCGGCGTGAGCGCGCCACGCTCGGCGAACGCGGTCAGCTCGCCGAGCACCGCCTTCTTGTCGCGGCAGCCCACCGCGTCCGCGAGCACGGCCCGCCGCCGCGCGAACGGCGCGACCGCCAGCGCGGCGAACGCGTGCCCGGCCGGCTGCACCCAGCGTCCGGCCGGGCCGCCGACCACGACGAACGTGCCCGTCCGGGCCAGCACCCGGCGGCAGGCCGGGAGCGTCCGGCTGCCCGCGATGTCCAGGACGAAGTCGTAGCGCCGGTCGCCACGCGTGAAATCCGCCGAGCGGTAGTCGACGACGTCCTCCGCGCCGAGCGAGCGGGCGAGGTCACCGGCCGCGCCGCAGACGGCGCCGACCCGTGCCCCGAGCGCCGCGGCCAGCTGGACGGCGAAGGTGCCGACGCCGCCGGAAGCGCCGTTGACCAGGACCCGCTGCCCCGCTTCCACCCCGCGCAAGGCGAGCAGCGCGGTGACGGCCGCCATCGGCATCGCCGCCGCCTGCTCGTGGGTGAGGTTCGCCGGCATGGGCGCCAGGAGGTCCTCGCGCACGCAGACGTATTCCGCGTAGGCGCCGTTCGGCAGCAACGCGTAGACGTCGTCGCCGGGCCGGAAACGCGTCCCGGCCGTCTCGACGCGGCCGGCCAGGTCGCAGCCGAGGATGCCGGGCTTCACGCGGAGGCCGAAGCCGCCGGGCATCAGCCGCGCGACGTACGGCTCGCCTCTCATGAAGTGCCAGTCGTACGGGTTGACGGAGGTGGCCCGCACCCGGACGAGCACCTCGCCGTCGGCGGGCACGGGGTCGGGCAGGTCCTCGAAGCTGAGGCTCTCCGGCGGGCCGTACACGCGCTGGACCAGGGCTTTCATAGCGAATCCTCGATTCTTACAACGTAAGTCTTACGTCGTAAGGTAGCTCCGGACCGCGAGCCGGTCAAGGACGTCTTACGTTGTACGATCCGGACGTGACCACGGAAGCGCGGATTCCGCTGAGCCGCGAGCGCGTGCTGCGCGCGGCGGTCGGCCTCGCCGACGAGCACGGGCTGCGCGCCCTCACGATGCGCCGTCTCGCCGAGGAGCTCGGCGCCGAAGCGATGTCGCTCTACTACCACGTGGCCAAGAAGGAAGACGTGCTCGACGGCATCGTCGACGTCGTCGCCCAGGAGATCAACGACGCCGTCGCCCGCCTGGCCCCCGACGCGGACTGGAAGCAGGCCGTGCGACGGCGGATCCTCGCCGCGCGCGAGGTGTTCCTCCGGCACCGCTGGGCGCCGGAGCTGTTCGAGACCAGGTCGTCGACGAGCCTCGCGGTCCTGCGCCACTACGACACCCTGGTCGGGCTGATGCGGGACGGCGGGTTCTCCTACGACCTCGTCCACCACGCGCTGCACGCGCTCGGCAGCCGCGCGCTCGGCTTCACGCAGGAACTGTTCGACCCCAGCGCGAACCAGCGGGCCGACGTCCCTCCGGAGCTGGCCGCCGAGCTGCCGAACCTGGTGGGCATGCTCGGCGAGATCGCCCACGACGACCCGGACTCGACCCTGGGCTGGTGCGACGACCAGGCCGAGTTCGAGTTCGGCCTCGACGTCATCCTCGACGGGCTGGACCGGCTGCGGGAGCGGTGAGTCCACCCGCTGGGACACCCCTGCTCACGAGGGCAGAATCGGCACTGTGTCACGACCTCTGCGGAAGCTCGGCTTCCTGACCATCGGCCTGTTCGACGCGGACGACCCCCGCCGGGGTCACGAGTCGACGCTGGAGATCATCGAACTCGGCGAGCGGCTCGGCTTCGACAGCGCCTGGGTGCGGCACCGGCACCTGCAGTACGGCATCTCGTCGCCGGTCGCGGTGCTGGCCGCGGCGTCGCAGCGGACCAGCCGGATCGAGCTCGGCACGGCCGTGATCCCGCTCGGCTGGGAGAACCCGTTGCGGCTGGCCGAAGACCTCGCCACCGTCGACCTGCTTTCGGGCGGACGGCTCAACCCGGGCCTGAGCGTCGGGCCGCCGATGCGCTGGGACGAGGTCAAGCACGCCCTCTACCCGGACACCGCCGACGCCGAGAACTTCTCCTACGACCGCGTGCAGCGGCTGCTGGACTTCGTGCGCGGCGAACCGGCCACCGGGTTCAGCGGCACGGAGGGGTTCGAGGTGTTCTCCGACCGCGTCCAGCCGCAGTCCCCCGGGCTCGGCGAGCGGCTCTGGTACGGCGGCGCGAGCCTGCGGTCGGCCGAGTGGGCGGGCAAGCACGCGATGAACTTCCTGACCAGCAGCGTGGTCAAGGCCGAAGGCGAGAGCACGGACTTCGCCGAGATCCAGCTCTCGCACATCCGGACGTTCCGCGAGCACCACCCCACCGGGCGCATCTCGCAGGGCTTGGTCGTGATCCCCACCGACAGCGCGACGCCGGAGCAGCGGGCGAAGTACGAAGCCTTCGCCGAGAAACGGCTGCCGCGCACCGCGGAACCGCAGGGCCCCGCGCGCATGCTGTTCTCGCCCGATTTCGTCGGCACGTCCGCGGAAATCGCCGAAAAATTGCACGAGCACGCGGCGTTCCGCGAAGTCGACGAGGTGGCTTTCGCCCTGCCGTTCACCTTCGAACACGAAGATTACGTACAGATCCTCACCGACATCGCGGAACGCCTTGGCCCCCTGCTGGGACGCTGACTATTTGTTCGTGCCCGGCGTCAGCACCTTGTCGATCACGAAAACGGTGGCGTTCTTCGTGGGAATGTTGCCGCACAGGACCTTCGCTCCGTTGACCGTCAGGTTTTCGCCGGAACCTTCGATCTTCACCGGGCCGCCGGCGGAGTTGAGCGTGTCGACCGAGCCCGCGGCGGCGAGACCGGCGGCGTCGTAACGCTTCCCGACGACGTGGTACTGCAGGATCGGCGCCAGTTCGGCGGGCTTGCTCGCGAGCTCGGCGAACTTGGCGTCACCCAGCGCGGCGAACGCCGGGTCGGCCGGCGCGAACACCGTGACGGCCTCCTGGCTGTTCAGCGTGTCGACCAGGTTGGTGGCCTTGACGGCCGCGACCAGCTTGGTCAGCAACGGGTTGGTCGACGCGGCCGACGCGACCGGCTGCGGGCCCATCGAGTCCAGCGAACCGGGCGCGGAGCCCTGCGGCAGCCGGGAACAGGCGGGACCGAAGACGTCGGCGTTGGTGGTCACGCCGTCGGCGGCCGGCGCGGCCATCGGCGACGAGGGGGTCATCGAGGTGCTGGAGCCGGTGTCGCTGCTGCTGCACGCGGTCAGCGAAAGCGCGGCGACGGCGGCGGCGCCGATTCCGGCGACACGGAGCTTGGTCACGAAAATCACTCCCATTTGCGGCTGAGAACTGCTTCTTGTTCTTGATTCGGAACTGCGGCGGAAACGGATTGCTAGGAGAGAGAAATCCGCGTGACGGCCGGGGTCGTCGGGCCGGGAGAACCGCCGGAGGGTTCGACGGTGATTCCGATCCGGTCGACATCGGGCGGAAGATCGGCGACCAGCATCCGCTGCGGCGCCTCGGGCGCCATCAGCCCGGCCGACCGCGCGCCCCCGGAGCCGATGAGCCACACCTGGTAGACGTGGCCGGCATCGAGTGCGGGCAGGCCGGAAGCGAGCAGGACGGCCTGGTGCCGGCTGCGCGAGACGACGAGGGTGGCGTGCCCCTGGCCGACGCCCTGGATCGCGGAGGCATCCGGCGCGGCCAGCACCGAGTCGACGGGAGCCGGAGCGGTGACGACGCCGACGACAACGGCGACGACGGCGGCCGCGGCGGCGCCGAGCAGGGCGGCGCGCAGGTGCAAAGCCTTGGCGCGGCTGGGTTCCGGGACGGCATGCGGCCCAGCTGCGGCTCGGCCACCCGGCCATCGCCCGGCGAGCCCGTGCGAGCCCGGCAGCTTGGGCGGCAGCTGGCGGGTCCGCGCCACATCGGCGAGCACGACGAGCTTCAGCCCCGGCGGTGGCTCCACCGCGGCAGCCGCGCCGAGCAGGCCGCCCGTGGCCCGCAGCTCCGCCACCTCCTGACGGCACGCGGCGCACTCCCCGAGGTGCCGCTCGAACTCCGCACGGTCCACTTCGGACACCGCGTCCAGTGCGTACGCCCCCGTCAGCGTGTGCCGCTCGGCGGTCATCGGTCCACCCCCAGGCAGTCGCGCAGGCGGATCAGGCCGTCGCGGATGCGGGTCTTCACCGTGCCCGGCGCCACCTTCAGCACCTCCGCGACCTCCGGGTAGGTGTAACCGTTGTAGTAGGCCAGCACGATCGACTCGCGCTGGAGATCCGTCAGCTCCGCCAGGCACTGCCGGACCCGCCGGCGGTCCAGACCGGCCAAAGTGGACTCGGTCACCTCGTCGAACGGGCGCCGCACGTCCATCCGGCCCGCTCGCTCCTCGCGCTCGAGGCCGGCCTGGTGCGCGCGGACGCGGTCCACGGCCCGGCGGTGGGCGACCGTCAGCACCCACGACAGCGCGCTCCCGCGCTCCGGGACGTACCGCGCCGCCTTGCGCCACACCTCCACGAGCACCTCCTGGGCCACCTCCTCGGCCTGGGCGCGGTCGCGCAGCACGCGCGTCGCCAGGCCGAGCACCGGACCGGCGACGAGGTCGTACAGCCCCTCGAACGCCGCTTCGTCGCCGGCCGCCACCCGTCGCAGCAACTCCTCCGCGCTCGGTGCGAGCGCCGAGTCCTCGTCCGATCTCAGCCGCAGCCGCCCACGCTCACCCATGCCCGGGGTTCGCAGCCGGACGGCGGGCCGGACTGCCCTTCCCACCCGGACGGCGCAACTCCGGCGCCGGGACCCATCCGGCGGCGGCGCGGCTCCGAACCTCAGTCACCGCCGCTCACCGACGGTGAGGAAGTTGCCCTTTCGGCCATGCCGAAGGTGACCTCGGACACTTCTTGATCACCCCTGCGTGTGAAAGTTTTTCGGATCGCTGGGCGTTGCACTCACCATGGGTTATCCCTGGAACAAGATCGACCCGACCGACGAGTAGCAAAGGGGCCACCATGGCCGACCCGCACACCGTGACCAGTGCCAGCCTCGACTTCGCCCTGCGCACCTTCGGCGCCGGGCCGCGGCCGGTGCCGGCGGAGCTGGAGTACGACACCCGCGACCCGTACGCGGTCGCCGTGGTGCTGCACGCCGGTTCGAGCGCGGTCCGGTGGCTCTTCGGCCGCGACCTGCTCGCCGACGGCCTGCTCACCCGCTGCGGCGACGGCGACGTGCGGATCGGTCCCGCCGCCGACCCCGCGCTGGTCGTCGTGGAGCTGAGCTCGCCCGAGGGCGCCGCCGTGCTCGAAGCCCCGGCGAAGGAGATCGCGGCCTTCCTCGACCGCACCTACGACGTCGTCCCGGCCGGCAGCGAGACCGACTGGTTCGACTTCGACGAGGAAATGCAGAAGCTTTCCTACCAGGACTGAGTACCGTCCCGCGGGTGAGCTTCTTCCTGACGAAGGTCCTCGCCGCGCTCGACGACGGCGGTGACCGCGTCCTGTTCCACCACCACGGCGGCGTCACCACCTACCACCAGGCCCGCGACCGGCTGCGCCGCCTCCACGGCGGCCTGGGCGACGTCGCCACGCTCGCCGTCGACCTGCGCAACCGGCCCGAGACGATCCTTGTCCAGCTCGCGGCCCTCCTGCGCGGCGCGACCGTCCTCCTGGTCCCGGCCTCGGCACCGCGCCAGGATCGCCTCGCCGTGGCCGAAGGCGCCGTGGTCACCGATCGCCCGCACGACTGGCCCGCGGGTGACGTCCGCACCCTCGACGACCTCGACGGCGAACCCCAGCCACTGGACCCACCGGACACGGTCCGCCTGCTCTTCCCCACCGGCGGCACCACCGGCACCCCGAAGCTCATCCGCCACAGCGGCATCTACGACGGCATGGCGTACCTCTTCACGCCGTCGCCGGACGGCCCGGGACGGACGCTGCTCGTCGCGCCGATGACGCACATGACCGGCAACGCCACCGTGCTCGGTGCGCTGCTGCGGCACGACACCGTGGTCCTGCACGACGGCTTCGACGCGGGAGCGGTGCTCGAAGCGATCCAGGAGCACCGGATCGACACCCTCTCGCTGACCCCGCCCCGGCTGGCCGCGCTCCTCGACCACCCGGCGCTGAAGAAAACCGACCTCAGCAGCGTCCGCTCGCTTTCCCTCGGCGCCGCGCCCCTGCCGCCGCACCGGCTCGCCCAGGCCCTCGACGTCTTCGGTCCGGTCGTCGGCCAGGGCTACGGCCTCACCGAAGCCCCGATGATCGCGAGCATCTCCGCCGCCGAGCTGATCGACCGGCCGGAACGGCTGGGGTCGGTCGGCCGGATCGTGCCCGGCATGGAAGCCCGCATCACCGACGGCGAAGTCGAGGTCCGCGGACTGTCCATGATGGACGGTTACCTCGGCGGCCCGGAGATCGGCGCCGGCTGGCTGCGCACCGGCGACCTCGGCCGGTTCGACGACGAGGGCTACCTCTACCTGCTCGACCGCGCGGACGACGTCGTCGTGGTCGGCGAGCACGGCACCAAGGTCCCGACCACCGTCGTCGAACACGCCCTCGCGACGCACCCGGCTGTGCGGAGCGCGGCCGTCTTCGGCCGGGACACCGGAGACGGCCGGCTGCTGCACGCTGTCGTCGTCGCGACGAGCGAAGTCACGGCGGACGACCTGAAGGCCCACGCCCGGGAAGCCTTCGGCCAGGAGCACTACGTCCCGGCGGCCGTGGACTTCGTCGACGCCCTCCCGCTCACCGAAGTGGGCAAAGTGGACAAGCGGGCCCTCGCTCAGCTCGTGACGGCGCCGTAGGACGACGACCGGACCAGCTTCACGTACTTGCCGAGCACGCCTTCCGGGAACTTGTTCGGCAGCGGCTCCCAGCCTTCGCGGCGTCGCGCCAGCTCGGCCGCGTCGACCAGCAGGTCGATGCTGCGGGCCTTGATGTCGACGGCGATCCGGTCGCCGGTGCGGACGAACGCGATCGGCCCGCCGTCCACCGCCTCGGGGGCGACGTGGCCGATGCACAGGCCGGTGGTGCCGCCGGAGAACCGGCCGTCGGTCAGCAGCAGGACATCGCGGCCCAGCCCGGCACCCTTGATCGCGGCGGTGATCGCCAGCATCTCCCGCATGCCCGGGCCGCCCTTCGGGCCTTCGTAGCGGATGACGACGACGTCGCCGGGCTCGATCCGGCCCTCGTTCAGCGCCGCCATCGCCTCCTGCTCGCGTTCGAACACGCGGGCCGGGCCCTCGAAGCTGGCCGTGTCGAAGCCCGCGGACTTCACGACCGCGCCTTCGGGCGCGAGCGAGCCGCGCAGGATCGTGATGCCGCCGGTCGGGTGCAGCGGATTGTCCAGCGGGCGCAGGACTTCGCCGTCGATGGGGTCGGGGTCCAGCTCGGCGAGGTTCTCCGCCACCGTCCGGCCGGTGACCGTCAAGGCGTCGCCGTGGATCAGCCCCTCGTCCAGCAGGGCCTTCATCAGCACCGGGATGCCGCCGTGGCGGTCGATGTCCTGCATGACGTACTTGCCGAACGGCTTGAGGTCGCCCAGGTGCGGGACGCGGTCGCCGATCCGGTTGAAGTCGTCCAGCGTCAGCGGGACCTTCGCCTCGTGCGCGATGGCCAGCAGGTGCAGCACGGCATTGGTCGAACCGCCGAGGGCCATGACGACGGTGATGGCGTTCTCGAACGCCTCCCTGGTGAGAATGTCGCGCGCAGTGATACCGCGTTCGAGCAGCCCGATCACGGCTTCACCCGACAGGTGCGCGTAGTGGTCGCGACGGCGGTCCGCGGACGGCGGCGCCGCCGATCCCGGCATGCTCATCCCCATGGCTTCCGCGGCCGACGCCATCGTGTTCGCCGTGTACATCCCGCCGCAGGCGCCTTCGCCGGGGCAGATCGCGCGCTCGATGCGGTCGAGGTCGTCGCGCTTGAGCCGTCCCGCCCGGCACGCGCCGACCGCCTCGAAGGCGTCGATGATGCTGACGTCCTTCTCGGTGCCGTCGGTGAGCTTCACCCAGCCGGGGGCGATCGTGCCCGCGTAGAGGAACACCGACGCGAGGTCCAGCCGCGCGGCGGCCATCAGCATGCCCGGCAGTGACTTGTCACAGCCGGCCAGCAGGATCGAGCCGTCGAGCCGCTCGGCCTGCATGACCGTCTCGACCGAGTCGGCGATGACCTCGCGGGACACCAGCGAGAAGTGCATGCCGTCGTGGCCCATGGAGATGCCGTCGGACACCGAGATCGTGCCGAACTGCAGCGGGTAGCCACCGCCGGCGTGCACGCCCTCCTTGGCCGCCTGGGCCAGCCGGTCCAGCGACAGGTTGCACGGCGTGATCTCGTTCCACGAGCTGGCGACGCCGATGATCGGTTTCGTCCAGTCGCCGTCGCCCATCCCGACCGCGCGCAGCATGCCTCTGGCGGGCGCGGCCTCGATCCCGTCGGTCACCGTGCGGCTGCGGGGCTTCGGGTCGATCGTCATGACGGACCTCCGGTGCGGCGTTCGGACGCTGAAGCATGCTACCAACGACGACGCGGTCCGCTGGCCGGAACGAATTCCTACCCGCTCCGGCGCGGACCGGCGAAAACTCGGGCCATGATCGCCACAGTGGTGTGGGGCACGGGCAACGTCGGCCGGGCGGCAATCCGGGCCGTCGACGCCCACCCGGCGCTGAAGCTCACCGCGGTGCTCGTCCACGACCCGGCGAAGGTCGGCAGGGACGCGGGCGAGCTGGCCGGCACCGGCGCGCTGGGGGTCGCCGCGACGGACGACATCGACGCCGTCCTGGCCACGAGCCCGCGCGCGATCGTGTACGCCGCCTCGGGCGACGTCCGGTTCGACGACGCGCTCGCCGACATCGTGCGCGCGATCCGGGCGGGCGCGGTCGTCGTGACGCCGGCGCTCTACCCCCTCTACGACCAGCGGAACGCGCCGCCGGAGCTGCGCGAGCCGGTGCTGGCCTCGATCGCGGACGGCGGCGGCTCGCTGTTCGTCTCCGGCGTCGACCCCGGCTGGGGCAACGACGTGCTGCCGATGCTGATCAGTGGCCTCGGCACGGACGTCGACGTCATCCGCTGCCAGGAGATCTTCGACTACTCGACCTACGAGCAGCCCGACTCCGTCCGGTACCTGGTCGGGATGGGCCAGCCGATGGACTACGACCCGCCGATGCTGATGACCGGCGTGCCGACGATGGTGTGGGGCGGCCAGGTCCGGCTGATCGCACGGGCCCTCGGCGCGGAGCTCGACGAGATCCGCGAAACCCTCGACCGGCGGCCCCTGGACGAAACCGTCACCACGCGGACCATGGGCGAGTTCGAAAAGGGCACGCAGGGCGCGGTGCGGTTCGAGGTGCAGGGCATCGTCGGCGGCGAGCCCAGGATCGTCATCGAGCACGTGACGCGCATCCACCCGTCGTGCGCGCCCGACTGGCCGACCCCGCCCAGCGGCGACGGCGCGCACCGCGTGATCATCGAAGGCCGGCCGCGCATCGAGGTCACGGTCGAGGCGACCGACGAAGGCGAAAACCGGTCGGCGGGCGGCAACGCGACCGCCGTCGGACGGCTGGTGGGCGCCATCGACTGGCTGGCCGCGGCCGAACCCGGCCTCTACGACGCACTCGACGTCCCGCTGCGCCCGGCGGCGGGCAAGCTCGGAAGGAGCCGTCCGTGAACATCGACATTCCCGCGGGCAAGGACCCGATCGGGTACGTCTGGGGCGAAATGGTGCCCGGCATCGGGGTCGCCGCGTCGAAGTTCTCACTGGCGGTGTACGAGCACACCACGCTGGGCCTGCGGGAGTTCGAAGCCGCGCGGCTGCGGATCGCGCAGATCAACGGCTGCGTCTTCTGCCTCGACTGGCGCACCGAGCGCGACGGGCAGAAGGTCGAGGAGGAGTTCGCGGACGCGGTGCTCGACTGGCGCACCACCGACCGCTTCGACGACCGCACGCGGCTCGCCGCGGAGTACGCCGAGCGGTACTCCCTGGATCACCACAACCTGGACGACGAGTTCTGGAAGCGGATGTCCGCGCACTACACGCAGCAGGAGATCGTCGAGCTGAGCATGAGCCTCGGCGCGTGGCTCGCCTTCGGGCGGCTGAACCACGTCCTGGGCCTCGACACTGTCTGCGTCCTCCCGTCCCACCGGTCGTGAGGGGCGGGGGCGGCGCCCCTCACGAGCTGCGGGGTCAGAAGTCCTGCGCGATGATCTTCTCGATGTTGCGTTCCGCCAGCGCCGTGATGGTGACGAACGGGTTGACGCTGGTGTTGCCCGGGATCAGCGAACCGTCGATCGCGTACAGGCCCTGGTAGCCGGCGAGCCTGCCGTAGTTGTCGGTCGCTTTCCCCAGCACCGCGCCGCCGAGCGGGTGGTAGGTGAGATGGTCGCCCCAGATCTTGTAGGTGCCGAAGAGGTCGGTCCGGTAGATCGTGCCCTCGGTCGAGTTGATCTTGTCGAAGATGGTCTTCGCCATGTCGATGCCCGGCTGTTTCCACGCCGTCTGCCAGTTCAGCTCCACCGCGCGGGTCGTGGGGTTCCAGGTGAACTGCGCGCGGTTCGGGTTCTTCGTGATCGAGAGGTAGAACGACGCCCACGTCTCGATCCCGGTCGGCAGCGGCGCCACTTCGGCGAACGCGCCGCCCGCGGCCCAGTTGTCGATGCCGCCGCACGGGATGGTCGACTGGGAGGCCCCGGTCGGGTCCCAGATCTGGTTGGCCCGCCCGACCATCACGTTCCCGTTGTCGCCCCAGCCCTTCCCGACTTCGCCGTTGAGGTTCGGCAGCGCGCCGGTCGCCTTCAGCTTCACCAGCAGCTTGCTCGTGCCGACGCTGCCCGCGGCGAAGAACACCTTGTCCGCCGTCACGGTCTTGATCGTGGACACCGCGCCCGCGGTGGTGAGCTGCTCGATGGTCACGGTGTAGCCGCCGCCGGAGGCCGGCACCACCTGCGTCACGCGGTGCAGCGGCGAGATGGTGACCCGGCCGGTCGCGGCGATCTTCGGCAGGTAAGTCTTCTGCAGCGACTTCTTGCCGTAGTTGTTGCCGAACAGGATTTCCCCGGCCAGCGCCGACTTCGTGACGGTGCCCGCCGCCTCCTGTTCCATGTAGTCCCAGTCGTACACGTCCGGCACGAACACGAACGGGAACCCGGACCGCTGGGCCTGTTTCCGGCCGACACGGGCGAACTGGTACCAGTCGGTGCTCTCGAACCAGGCCGGGCGGATGCTGGCGACCCCCAGCCCGGCGTTGGCGCGCGGGTAGTAGACGTTGTACATCTCGTCGGCGTCGACCGTCGGGAGGATCGCGCCGAAGTTCTCCCGCTTCGGCGTGACGGCCATGCCGCCGTTGACGAGCGAGCCGCCGCCGACGCCGCGGCCCTGGTACACGATGATCCCGCCGAACTCCTCGGCGTCGAGGACGCCGGTGTAGCGCGGGATGTCCTTGTCGATCGGGAACCCGAGGAAGTTGGAGAACGGCTGCTTCGTCCTCGTGCGCAACCAGAACGACCGCTGGTCCGGATTGGGCGTGGTGCAGAAGATCTTGCCGTCCGGGCCGGGGGTGTCCCAGGCCATCCCCATTTCGATCATCTGCACGTCGACACCGGCCTGCGCCAGGCGCAGGGCGGCGACCGAGCCGCCGTAGCCGGAGCCGATCACCAGCGCGGGCACGCGGGCGCCGTCGGCCACGCTTTGCGAGGAAGCCGCGGCGGGCCGGAGGGGGGCGGCGGCGGCCCGGCCGGCTAAGGCAGCACCGGCCAAGATAGAACCAGTTCCAGTGATGAAGAGGCGACGGGAAACTGAGCCAGAAGTTGTTCTCCACACGGGTTCGTCACTCATGTGTGTTCCTCACCGTTGAGGTATTTAGAACAAGTTATAACTCCTAACCTCCTGACAAGTCGACATATACCCACGAGTAACCTGGCGGCCCGGCGAGGCTGTGCCGCTGAATGGGCCATGATGGACAGCTGTGGAGTCCACCCGAGTGGACCGCTGGCTCTGGGCGGTCCGGCTGACGAAGACCCGCCCGGACGCCGCGGCGGCGTGCCGCGGCGGGCACGTGCGCGTCAACGACAAGCCCGCGAAGCCGGCGACGACCGTCGTGCCGGGCGACGAGGTGCGCCTGCGCGTCGGCGGGACGACCAAGGTCCTCGACGTCGTCCGGGTGATCCAGAAACGCGTGGGCGCGGCGGACGCGGCGACGTGCTTCGTGGACCGGACGCCGAAGCCGCCCCCGGACGCGGCCATCCCGGTCGCCCGCCGCGACCGCGGTGCGGGCCGGCCGACCAAACGGGAGCGTCGCGTGCTGGACGCGTTCCGGCAGCAGCAGTGACGCGGTTTTCGAGATCATCCCCGTCTTCGATCTAGGAATCGCCGACCCGGCGGCGGGTTTTCCGGAAATAGCCGGGAATCCCCGCGGTACGGGTCGGTTCCCGGGCAAAACGGGTAGTCCCCCCTGCCGATCGGCGTCCGCCGCGGGAGCTCGGGGAGGAAAGTCATGACGACCAGCCCAGCCCAGGACCGCCTGCTGGCCGCGGCGCGGCCGCTGGTGGTGCGCTACTGCCGCGCCCGCCTCGGGGCGGGACAGGACACCTGGCGCTCGGCGGACGACGTCGCGCAGGACGTCTGCCTCGCGGTGCTCAAGGCGCTGCCGGGGTGGCCACCGGAGCGGCCGTTCCCGAGTTTCGTGTGCGGCATCGCCCGGCACAAGGTCGCGGCCGCCCGCAAGGCGGCGGCCCGGCAGCAGGACGAACCGGTCGCGGAGCTGCCGGACGAGGTCGACTCCTCGATGGACCCCGAGCACCACGCCCTCCGGCGCGAGCTCGGCGAACGCATGGCGAAGCTGCTGCGGGTGCTGCCGGAGAAGCAGCGGGAGATCGTGGTGCTGAGGGTGGTGGTCGGCCTGTCGGCGGAGGAGACCGCGGCGGCGGTCGGCTCGACGCCGGGCGCCGTCCGCGTCGCCCAGCACCGGGCACTCGGCCAGCTGCGCAAGGTCATGACGGCGGAGCACGGAACCCGGCTGTGAAACTGGCTACCCTCGGCTGATGAGCGACAGCGAGAACTTCGAAGGACGCGATGTCGGGTCCGGGATCTCGGTCATCCGCGAAAGCACCGACGTCGTCGGCTCGGGGCCGCGGCTGCACCGGCACCCCTACACCGAGACGTTCGTCATCATCCGCGGGCGGGCCCGGTTCACCGTCGGCGACGAGCAGCGTGACGGCGGCGCCGGGGACGTGCTCGTCGTCCCGGCCGGCACGCCGCACAAGTTCGCGGTGCTCGGCCCCGGCGTCTACGAAGCCGTGCACATCCACGAAAGCGACCACTTCATCACCGAATGGCTGGAGTGACGCTCACAGCCAGCCGTCGCCGATCATGCCGCGCAGCTTGCCCAGGGCGCGGTACTGCGTGATGCGGACGTTGCCGGCGGAGATGCCCAGCGCCTCCGCCGTCTCCGTCGCCGACAGGCCGACCACGATCCGCAGCGCGAGGATCTCCTGCTGCAGCCGCGGCAGCGACGCCACCAGCCGGCCCAGCCGGGCGCCCAGGTCCAGCTCGAGCACGTGGTTCTCCGGCTCGTTCCCGCCCAGCGGCCGGTCGGGCAGCTCCGGGACCGGCTTCGCCCGGTCGCGCGCCACCGAGCGGAAGGCGTCGGCGACCTTGTTCGCCGCGATGGCCCGCACGAGGTACAGGAACGAACCGCCGCGGTCCTGGTAGGTCGGCAGCACCTTCAGCACGGCCAGGCACACCTCCTGCGCGACGTCGTCGGCCGAGAGGTACGAGAGGTCGCGGCCGCCGATCCGCGCCCGGCAGTAACGCACGATCGCCGGCTTGATCAGCCGCAGCAGCGCCTGCACCGCGTGCGGGTCGCCGTCGCGCGCGGCCGCCACCACCGGGTCGAGCCGCTCCTTCGCCAGCGCGCCCTCGGGCCGCGGCGAGTTCTTCAGCACGGTGTAGCCGTCGACCGGCGCCTCCTGCGCCGCCTGGCAGATCATGGTTTCCACGGGTCCCTCCTCGCGTCCGCCACCGGGATTCCCGTCCGTCCGTCCACAATGGAGCACATGGGTGCTTCGACGGTTCCCGGCCCGACATATCGGTTATCGAGGCGCTGACCAGCAACGTTGCAATATCGCGGTGGTTGTCCAGCTATTGTCCGTTAACCGTTCACCGCCCGCCCGGGCCGGGCGGCGGGCACCCGCGCATTACCGGACAGATCCTGGACAATTCACCACCAGCGAATCCCGTAGCCCAACCCGGGCGCGAGGCGCCGGAACCGCACGTGCACCTCGCCGGCTTCGTCGGGTTCCAGCTCGGGGCCGCGTGTGGTCAGGTGCTTCGTTTCGCCGCGATCGACGCCGTCGAGCCGCACGATCCGCTCCGGCACGGTTTCACCGAACCGGACGTGCAGATCGAAAAGATCGCACGGGTGCCGCGGCACGCAGAGATACCGCGGTTCCCGCAGGTTCGCCCGGAATCGCAAGCCGATCTCGCGCCGCGCACCGCGCCGTAACGGCTCCGGGAGCCGCAGCCGAAGCCCGAACCGGTCCCCCGATTCCCGCACCAGGCGGTCGAGCACCCCGCCGTGGAACACGTCGACCTCGAGATCGGATTCGCGCACCGATTCCGCGGATTCCCCGGGCGCGGGCAGCGTGAGCGCCAGGTCCAGCACGGCGATTTCGTCGGCGTCGGCGATCACCCGGCGGAATTCGAACGCCTCCGCCACCGGCCGGTCGAGCGCCAGCGTGACGCGCAGTTCTTCGGTGTGCCAGCTGCCGCTCGGATAGCGCGATCCCGCGTCCGCCGCGTCCGCGACGGCCAGCGCGGCGATCTGCTGGATTCCCTCGTCGATCCGCCGCCGCACCGTCCGGTCGTCGCGGTCGAGCGTGATCGCCGCCCAGTGCACCCGTTCCTGGTAGAACGGCTTCCGCGCCCGCTCGTCCAGCGCGAACGCGGCGATCAAAGCGATCTTCAGATCCTCCGGCAACGATTCGACCAGCGGCCGCAATCGGTCGAAGAGCTTGCGCCGCATCTCCACCGTGCCGTCCTCTTCGGCAATGCCACAAGTGGTGCGCAATGCCGGGCCGACCCGGTCCGCGAGCGGTGTCGTGAAAATTGCCCTCCCTTTGCGCAGGGCCTTGAGCTCGCCGACCACGTCCGCCGCACTGACGTCCACTGTTGTGCCCCTTCCCTCCCGCGGGCATCAATGTTCGTCAGCGCCATCGCCGATGTCCAGTCGATCAAGGTGCGGCAAACGGATCGTTATCCCGCGGTTTCCGTTCCTGGTACCCAGGGAAAGGGGAAAGCCCTCGATGTCCGGTTCCCGGAGGTCGCATTCTTGGCGTGGCACACCGATTCCGGGCGGAAATCTCCGGATCGACCCCGGCCGTGCGACTCCTCGGCGTACGGGAGCCGGAATGGCGATCACGCGCGCCCCGGCCGGGTGATCGTGACCCGGCTGTGGCCTCACCGCCCGGTTGAGGGCGTGCCGCCGCGGGTACTTGTTGATCATGAGCCCGAAGATGTGGCGCCTGCTGATCTCGGGGTCGCTGCGGCTGTTCCTGCTCAGCGCCGTACCGGCCGCCGTGCACCTGTCCGTGCTCGCCGGCCTGGCGGCGACGGTCATCGCGTTCGTCGTGCCCGCGCCGCGGGGCCGCCGCGAACCCGGCGACCCCTAGCCGGCCACGAGGCGGGCCAGCACGGACGGCACGTCCCGTTCGAGCTGCGCCGCGGCCTCCTCCGCTCCGGCCAGGTGCCGGAGCAGCGCCTGCTGGAACAGGCCGTCGAGCAGCGCGTAGGCGAGCGGCGCCGGCACGTCCAGCGGCGCGGACACCAGATCCGCGTAGCGCGTCACCACCTGCCGGATCATCTCTTCGCGGCGCCGGTCGATCTCCAGCACGTCGGCGCGGAACGACTCCTCGAACAGGCTCTGGTTGCGCAGGTCGTACCAGAGCCGGTGCATCTTCGCGTCCGCGCGCAGCGTCGCGGCCATCGCCGTCGCGAAGTCGCGTTGCAGCTCGAACGCCGTCTGCGCACGGGCGACGATTTCGTCGTACCGGGTGACGCAGACTTCCTCGAACCGCCGGACGCAGTGGGTCAGCAGGTCGACCTTGTCGGCGAAGTAGTAGTGCAGCACGCCGTGCGAGAACTCCGAGTTCTGGGCGATCTCCCGCAGGCTGGTGCGGGCGTACCCGAGCTCGGCCAGCGTCTGCAGCGCGGACTCGGCCAGCTGGGCGCGCCGCTGCTCGAACTTGTCGACCTGGCGGCGCGAGATCCGCTCGCGGGTCCGCTCCTTCGCCTCTGTCACCTGCACCATCCGTCACTTCACCGGGGACGGGCCCCAGTCTATCGGGCACTTGGCCAACTTTTTCTTGACGAGTGTCCAAGAAACTCTTGACGACTGTCCAGTCTTCGGCCGATGCTGTGCCCCAGCCGTCTCAAGGAGGAGATGTCATGGCTGGTCACGACCTGTCCGGGCGCGCCGCGCTCGTCACCGGAGGAGCCCGCGGCCTCGGCGCCGGAATGGCCCAGGCGCTGGCCGAAGCGGGCGCGTCGGTGGTGATCGCCGACATCCGCGAGGACCTCGGCCGCGCCACCGCCGACGCGCTCAAGCAGACCGGCGCCACCGCCGCGTTCGTCCCGCTCGACGTCACCGACGACGACTCGTGGGAGCAGGCGGTCACGGCCACGATCGCCGAGCTCGGCGGCCTGGACATCGTGGTCAACAACGCCGGGATCGAGATCTCCGGCCTGGTCGCCGACCTCGACGCGAGCGACCTCCGGCGGATGCTCGAGGTCAACGTCGTGGGCACCGCGCTCGGCATCAAGCACGCCTTCCGCGCGATGCGCCCCGGCGGCCCGGCCGGGAACGGCGGCGCCGTCGTCAACATCGCGTCGGTCGCCGCGACCATCGCCTTCCCCGGCATCGCCGGCTACTCCGCGACGAAGTCGGCCGTCGACCGGCTGACCCGCGTCGCCGCCATGGAGGCCGGGAAGCTCGGCTACGGCGTGCGCGTCAACTGCGTCTACCCCGGCCTGGTCCCCACCGAAATGGGCAACCAGCTCGCCACCGACGTCGTCCGGCTGGGCCTCTTCCCCAGCGTCGAGGACGCCATCGGCGCCGTCGTCGGGCAGACCCCGGCCGGCCGCCTCGGCGAAGTCGCCGACATGGCCGACGCCGTCGTGTTCCTGGCTTCCGACGCCGCCCGTTTCGTCACCGGCGCCGGCCTGCCGGTCGACGGCGGCATGGGCATGTGACCCCCTCTTCCCGAAAGGCACGAGCCATGACCAAGCCCGTCGTCGTCTACGGCGCCTCCGGCTACACCGGCCGCCTGATCTGCGAATACCTGCGCGAATACCACATCCCGTTCACCGCGGCCGGCCGCGACAAGGCCCGCATCCAGGCCGCCCTCGACCACGTGCCCGGCCTCGACACGGTCGACCACGAAGTCGTCGAAGTCGGCCACGAGGCAGAGTCGCTGGCCGAGCTGTTCGACGGCGCGTCCGTCGTCTGCAACACCGTCGGGCCGTTCGCCGAATACGGCCACGAAGTCGTCGAGGCCTGCATCCGCAGCGGCACGCACTACCTCGACACGACCGGGGAACAGGACTGGCTGATCACCTGCGACGAAACGTACGGCGCGCGGATGGCCGAGCAGGGCCTGCTGCTCTCGCCCGGCATCGCGCAGATGTACACCACCGGCGAGATCGCCGCGAACCTCTGCCTCGAAACGCCCGGCCTGGACACCCTCGACATCCTGGTGTTCTGGAAGGGCTACCCCACCGTCGCCTCGACGCAGACGATCCTGGTCAACGCCGCGCTGTCGAAGGCCTACCACCTCGAACAGGACACCTACGTCGAATGGCCGGCCGACGGCGGCCTGCACGACGTCGCCGTGCCCGGGCAGCACGAGATCGGCCTGGCCCTGCCGTGGGGCGGGACGTCGCACCCGGTGTGGTTCAAGCGCGACCCGCGCGTGGCGAACGTCAAGGCCCTCGGCGGCGTCTTCGACCGGGCCCTGATGCAGGGTGTGCCGCTGATCGTGAAGGCGGTCCTGGAGCAGGTCGACGGCCTGCCGGAGGCGGAGAAGCTCAAGGTGCTGCACGAGCAGGCCGCCGCCGTGCGCGACGAGATGCCGCCGCGGGAGAACCAGCGGATCAACACGTCGCTGGATTCGGTGCACGCCTCCGGCCCGGCCGGACGCGCGCACTGCGTCATCCACGGCACCTGCAACTACAAGCAGACCGGCCTGTTGCAGGCCTATGCGGCGTATTCGCTGCTGCAGCAACCGCCGCGGCGGGCCGGGTTCGCGTCGGCGTGCCAGGCGTTCGGGCACCGCGAGCTGCTGGGCGTGCTGCGGAACTTCGGCCTGGTGCAGGCGCCGGTCCTGACCGTGCAGGTCTGACCGCCATGCGCCTGGCCGACTACCTCGACAAGGGAGCCTCGCTCGGCCACTCGGCGCCCTGCCTGACCACGGCGGGCGTCTCGCTGAGCTACGCGTCCGTGCAGGAGCTGTCCTGGCGGATCGCCCAGGCGCTGGACCGCTCCGGCATCCGCCCGGGCGAGAAGGTCGCGATCCTTTCCGGCAACGACCCGCTCGCGTTTTCCTGCGTCTTCGGCATTTCGCGGGCGGGCGCGGTGTGGTGCCCGGTCAACCCGCGCAACGCCGCCGCCGAAAACCGCGACCAGCTCGACCTCTTCGACTGCACGTGCCTGATCTTCCAGTCGTCGTTCGCGCCGCTGGTCGAGCGGATCCGGCCGGACCTGCCGAAGCTGAAAACGGTCGTCTGCCTCGACGACGGCTCGTTCGAGCCGTGGCTCGGCGACGCCGTGCCCTGGGAAGCCCCGCCGGTGGACGACGTGGTGCTGCTCGCCGGCACCGGCGGGACGACCGGCCGGCCCAAGGGCGTGGTGCTGACCGGGCACAACATCGAGACGATGACCGCGCTGACGCTGATGAGCTACCCCTTCGAGGGGCGCCCGCGGTACCTGGCGCTGGCGCCGCTCACGCACGCGGCGGGGGTGTTGTGCTTCCCCGTCATGGCGCTCGGCGGCGAGATCGTCGTGATGCCCTCACCGGACCTGACGGAGTTCATCGCCCTGGTCGAGCGGAACCGGATCACGCACGCGTTCCTGCCGCCGACGCTGATCTACCTGCTGCTGGACGACATCACGCTGGACGCCGCGGATCTGTCGTCGCTGCAGTGCCTCTGGTACGGCGCGGCGCCGATGTCCACCGCGCGGCTGCGGGAGGCGATCGAACGGATCGGGCCGGTGCTGGGCCAGCTGTTCGGGCAGTCGGAGGCGCCGATGATGATCTCCACGCTCGCCCCGGCGGACCACTTCCACGCCGACGGCACGCTCGCCGTCGAGCGGTTCGCCTCGGCGGGCAAGCCGACGCCGCTGACGCAGGTGGCCATCATGGACGCCGATGGCGCGCTCCTGGACCGGGGAGCCCGCGGGGAGATCGTGGTGCGCGGCCCGCTGGTGATGGCCGGGTATTACGGTGACCCGGCCGCCACGGCCGCCGTCTCCCGGAACGGGTGGCACCACACCGGCGACGTCGGCTACCTCGACGAAGACAACTATCTGTACATTGTGGACCGTCTCAAGGACATGATCATCAGCGGCGGGTTCAACGTGTACTCCGCCGAAGTCGAACAGGCGCTGCTGAGCCATCCCGCGGTGCGGGACTGCGCGGTCGTCGGGCTGCCGCACGAGAAGTGGGGCGAGCAGGTGACGGCCGTGGTGCAGTTCCACTCCGGGCGCGGGGTACCGGCCGCGGAGCTGCGGGAGTTCGCGAAGGGCCTGCTCGGGAGCGTCAAGGCCCCCAAGGAGGTCCTGGTCTGGACGGACCTGCCCCGCTCCAAAGTGGGCAAGGTGCTGAAGGGCGAGGTCAAGGCCCGGCTGCTCACGCCGCCTGCCACGGCCGGAGCTTCTCCGGGTTCCGCACCGCCCAGATCCGCCTGATCGACTCCCCGGCCACGTCGAACGCCATGACCATCACGACGGCGTCGCCGCGCCGGGCGAGCAGGCCCGGCCGTCCGTTGACGACGGTCTCCACCAGCGTCAACGCCGGGATCCGGCCGGTGATGTCCACGGCGTAGCGCGCGATCCGCTCGCTTCCGGTGATCGGGTGGAGAACCGTGCTGACCAGGCCGCCGCCGTCGGCGGTGGCCTGGGCCTCGGGGTCGAGGAGGCCGATCAGGCCTTCGATGTCCTTCGCCTCCCAGGCCAGCTTGAAGGCCCGGACGACGTCCGCGCTCCCCCGCGGCGCCGGTCCCCGTGCCGCCCGGACCCGGCGGCGCGCGGAGGTGGCGAGCTGGCGGCACGCCGCCGCCGAGCGGCCGAGGACCGCGGCCACCTCCGCGAACGGGTAGCCGAACACGTCGTGCAGGACGAACGCCACGCGTTCGGCCGGCGTCATGGCCTCGAGCACGACGAGGAACGCCATGGTGACCGACTCGTCGAGCGTGACGCGGTCGGCCGGGTCGCCGGGCCACCCCGCCTCTTCCGGCAGCGGCTCGGGAATCCACTCGCCGACGTAGCGTTCGCGACGGACCCGCGCCGAGCCGAGGACGTCCAGGCAGATCCGGCTCGCGACCGTCGTCAGCCACGCGCCCGGCCGCTCGATCGCGGCCCGCTGCGGCCCCGACAGGGCGTACCACCGGCCGTAGGCCTCTTGGACGGCGTCTTCGGCGTCGCTCAGGGACCCCAGGAGCCGATAGGCGAGGCCGATCAGCCGCGGCCGCTCGCACAGAAGATCGTTCACACCGCTCTGACGAGCCCGAGCGGCAATCCGTGACAGCCGGCCCGGATGCGCCCCAATGTGGCGTTGGGTGCGTCTGACGCACCGAACGCCACATTGGGTGCGTTGGACGCACCGAACGCCACATTGAGGTTTTCTCAGTAGCGGTGGCTGGTGGGCGTGTTGTGCTCAGGTGGGCGTGGGGCCCCTGGTAGGACTGGATTTGCGAAGATCAAGTCCGAGAGTCCAGAGGCCCCACGTGATCAATTATGCTGCCACCCTCGACGTCGCGCACGAGCTGGTCTGGTTCGTCGCCCGTGTTCTCCGCGCGGAACGGCGCCGGCGCGGCACCCGCCGCAGCCGGCGCGCCCTGACTGTCTACTGGCAGGCAGTGCTGGTGCTGCGCTGGTTCCGCGACGCCACCCCCGTCCACCGGCTGGCCGCCGACCACCGGATCAGTGTGGCTACTGCCTACCGCTACCTGCACGAGGCCCTCACCGCCCTCGCCGCCCAAGCGCCGGACCTGCACGAGGTACTGACCGACCGGCGCGCCCAGGGCGACACCCACGTGATCCTGGACGGCACCCTCATCCCCTGTGACCGGGTCGCGGCGACCACGACCAAAACCAAAGGCAAAAACCGCGGCCAGACCGTGCACCTGTGGTACTCCGGCAAACACCGCACCTTCGGCGGCAACATCCAGTTCCTGCCCCCCGACGGGTTCCCGTTGTGGACCTCCGAGGTGCTGCCCGGCTCCCGCAACGACCTCTCCGCCGCCCGCGACCACGAGATCGTCGGCGCCCTGACCGCCGCCGCAGCCAAAGGCCTGAAAACCCTGGCCGACAAGGCCTACCACGCCGCCGGCATCGGCATCCACACCCCATTCAAGAAAACCGCAGCTCAGCCCACACTTCCGGCCCGCCAACGGGTCTACAACCTGCTCCAATCCCGAGCCCGAGCCCTCGGCGAACGCGCCATGGCCATCCTCAAAACCCGCTGGTCAGCCCTACGACGAGTCACCCTCTGCCCCCACCGCATCGGCACCATCGTCCAAGCCGCCCTCGTCCTCACCCACCACGAACACCACGGCCGCTACTGAGAAAACCTCATTGGGTGCGTCCCCCGGCTCTGTCACGAGAACCCGGGCCAGCCGGCGCGGTACGCACCGGGGCGTAGCCGCAAGTGCCGTCCGCGGACGGACGACCGCGGCACCCCCGCCTCGGACGATGGGGGCATCGACGAGGAGGGCGGCCACCATGACCAGGCTGAGCACCCGGGCCCGCAAGGCGTACCTGCTGGCACACATCGTGTCGGCCGGCCTGTGGTTCGGGATCGACGCGGCGTTCGGCATCCTGATCTGCACCGCGCTGCTTTCCGGCGACCCCGCCGTGGTCGCCACGAGCCTGCGCGCGGTCGGGTTGTTCGTGGTCTGGCCGATGCTGACCACCGCCGTCCTCACCCTCGCCACCGGCGTCGTGCTCGGTCTCGGCAGCAGGTACGGCCTGGTCCGCTACTGGTGGGTGGCGGTGAAGCTGGCCGCCAACGTGCTGATGGTGCTGCTGATCTTCTTCTCGCTGCGGCCGGGGATCGACGACGTCGCCGAGTTCGGCAGGCAGCTCGCCGCCGGCGGGACACCGGAGGGCGACCCCGGCGGCCTGCTCCCTCCCGTGGTCGTCGCCCCCAGCCTGCTGCTGCTTTCGAACGTCCTCTCGGTGTTCAAGCCGTGGGGCCGCGTCCGGCGAGAGGCGGTATCGGTGCGGTGAGCGCGTAGTCGATCACGCGCGGTGTACTGTTTGCCGGTCCGACCGGCATGCGTGACCGCGTGAGGTGCCATGACACTGCGGCGGTACCCAGTGGCGATCGTGCTCGTCCTCGTCACGGCGGCGATGATCTTCGTCAACGGATTCGCGTTCTGGGGCGACACCGTCGCGCTGTGGATCGACGACGCCATGCAGCTGAGCGCCGGGCTCACCGGGGTCGTGTGCGGAGTCCTCGTGGCCCGCCGCGTCCGGGGGCACCAGCGCTGGTGGCGGATCCTGGTCGCGACCGGCATGACGGGCTGGTCGCTCGGCCAGTGCGTCTGGTCCTGGTACCAGCTGATCGACGGCCGGGGGCTGCCGTCGCCGTCGCTGGCCGACGTCGGGTACCTGAGCTTCCCGGTGTTCGCGCTCGCCGCCCTGTTCGTCCTCGCGCACGCGCGGGCCCGGCCGGAACGCGAACGCTGGCAGCCGGCCCAGTGGTTCGGCGTCGCAGTGGTGCTCGACGGGCTGGTGGTCACCGGCTCGCTGTTCATCCTCACCTGGACCGCGGCGCTCGGTCAGGTCGTCCGCGCCACCGGCCCGGACGCGCTGACCTGGGCCGTCGCCATCGCCTACCCGCTGTCGGACCTGGTGGTCGTGGTCGTCGCGGTGCTGCTGGTCGTGTTCGACCGGGTGGACCGCCCCTACCGCGCGAACCTGCTGCTGGCCGCCGTCGGGATCGTCGCGCTGGCCTGCTCGGACAGCGTGTTCGCCTACCTGGTCAGCATCGGCGCGGAGAGCATGAAGCCGTGGGCGGACACGGGGTTCGTGCTCGGCCCGCTGTTCATCGCCTTCGCCTTGCTCTTCACGCCCCGCGCCCGGCGGCACGACGAAGCGGGCCAGCCGGTCGGCGTCGACTGGTGGCAGGTCGCGCTGCCGTACGTGCCGGTCACCGCGGTCGCGCTGCTGATCACCGTGCAGCTGCTGGCCGGGGCCGGGCCGGACGGCGTCGAGGTGTCCATCGGCGTGCTCATCGTGTTCCTGGTGCTCGCGCGGCAGCTGCTTTCCTTGCTGGACAACAGGTTGCTGCTGCGCCGGGTGTACGAGGGTCAGCTGCAGCTGACCCACCAGGCCTACCACGACCCGCTGACCGGGCTGGCCAACCGGGCGCTGTTCGCCGACCGGCTGGATCGCGCCGTCGAGCAGGCCGCGGACGGCGGGCACCGGCCGCTCGTGCTGATCTTCGTCGACCTCGACGACTTCAAGGAGGTCAACGACCGGTTCGGGCACGCGGGCGGCGACGCCCTGCTGCACGCGGTCGCCCAGCGGCTGCTGAGCTGCGTGCGCGCGGGCGACACCGTCGCGCGGCTGGGCGGCGACGAGTTCGCGATCCTCCTCGAGGGCGAGCTCGACGCGCCGCAGGCCGTCGCCGACCGGATCCAGAGCGCGCTGCGGCGGCCGTTCGCGGTGCAGGGCACGCTGGTCCCGGTCCGCGCGAGCATGGGCCTGGTGGTGCCGGACCCGGCCGAGCCGTCGGTGACCTCGGACGTGCTGCTGGGCCGTGCGGACTCGTCGATGTACGCGGGCAAGCGGCTGGGCAAGGACACCACGGTCGTGTACCACCCGTCGCCGGACGGGCCGCCCGACTTCCCGTCGGCGCTGCGCCGCGCGGACGGCGGCCTCCCCGAAGGCTTCGCCCTGGTGTTCCAGCCGATCGTCCGGCTGGCCGACGAGACGCCGGTGGCCGTGGAGGCACTGGCCCGGTGGACCACGCGGGACGGCACCGCGGTGTCGCCCGAGACGTTCGTCCGCGCCGCCGAAGGCGCCGGCCTCGGTGCCGAACTGGACGCGCTGGTGCTGGACCTCGCCTGCCGCGAGATCACCGCGGCCGGGCTGGACCTCACCGTGCACGTCAACGTCTGCGCGAGCCGGCTCGGCGCCGCGTCGCTCGAGGAGAGCGTCGGCGCGAGCCTCGACCGGTACCGGCTGCCCGCGGACCGGCTGATCGTCGAGATCACCGAGACCGTGCCGGTGCCGGACCTGGCCGCGGGTGCCGCCGCGATCCGCCGCCTGCAGGCCCTCGGCGTCCGGGTGGCGCTCGACGACTTCGGCGCCGGGTACAGCTCGCTGACCGTCCTGCACGCGCTGCCGGTCGACCTGATCAAGCTGGACCGGGCGCTGACCACCGGCGTCCAGCCGGACCGCGACGCGGCGCTGTGCCGGTCGCTGGTCGGGCTGTGCGCCGACCTCGACGTGGCCGTGGTCGCCGAAGGCATCGAGACGGCCGAGCAGGCCGAACTGGTCGTCCGGGCGGGCTGCACGACCGCCCAGGGCTACCGGTTCGGCTACCCGGCCCCGCTGTCCCAGCTGCGCCTGTCGACGCTTTCCGCCGGTTAACGAGCGTTCACGCCGCGGTTAACCGGCGTTCACGCCCGGCGGCAGCACGCCGAAGATCGTCGCGGTCGAGCCGGCGCCCCTGCGGTTGATCGGGCCGCCCGCGAGCACCCACGCGCCGGTCGTCGGCAGTGCCTTGAGGTTCGCCAGGATCTCCAGGCTGATCCGGTGCCGCCGGTAGACCAGCTTCGACACGGTGTAGGTCTCGTCGGTGCCGACGTCGGGGCTGAACGTGTCGGTGCCGGTGCCGCCGCGGCGCCCCAGCCGTCCGGTGTCGATCAGCCACTGCACGGCGGGGATGGAGAAGCCGGGCTGGTGCAGCACGCCGTCGGCGTCGGTGTTCGGGTACGCGGGCGTGCCCCACTTGGCGTCCCAGCCGGTCCACAGCACGACGACGGACTCGTTCGGGATCCGGCCGTAGCACTTCTCCCACGCCTTGAGGTCGTCGACCGTGACGGCGTAGTCCGGGTTCGCCGCGGCCTTCGCCCGCACGTCGATCTTCACGGCGGGCCGGAACAGGTCCCCGGGGTCCATGTCGTCGGCGAGCGGCTCGCCGGTGTTGAAGTGCCCGGGCGCGCCCCAGTGCGTCCCGGTGTGCTCCCCTTCGCGGACGAACTGCAGGTAGTAGCCGTCCTGGGGGATGGTCGCGATGGTTTCCAGCTCGAAGGCCGGGTCCCCGGGGAAGACGTTCGTCGTGGCGGGGTCGTTGACGTGCGAGAGGTTGACCAGGTTCAGCTGGTCCAGCCGCACCGGCGGGGTCGCCGTCGCGGCCTGGGCCGTCCGCCCGGACAGCGCGGCGCCGAACACCCCGGCCAGCCCCGCGGCCAGCACCTTGCGTCTCATCGGCATGAGGGATCACCTTTCCACCCAGCTCCGGTCCACCCGGCACTGACACGGTGATATCACCCGGACTCGGCGCGGCCAAGGAGTTGCGCGAAGATGGAGGTCGTGGGCAACGACATCGAAGACAGCGCCGACGACGGCATCCTCGACCCCGAGGACACTTTGGACGACCGCGACGAGCTGGCGGAGGGTTATTCACCGCCGGAACGCGCCCAGGCGACCGAGGGCTGGGGCACCACCGCGCGCGAGACGGCGGAGGGCGAAAGCTGGGAGCGCCGGCTCGCCCGCGAGGTCCCGGACGTGGCTGCCGAGGACGGCGACGGCCTCGGCGACAGCGAAGACTCCGACGGCGAGCTGATCGACGACGAGGTCGGCGACGTCCGCGCGGGCCGTCTGGTCGCTTCGAACGAGGGCTACGGCGAGGACACCGACGAAGAGCTGTACGCGTCCGACTCGGGCATCGACGGCGGCGCGGCTTCGGCGGAGGAAGCGGCGGTCCACGTGATCGACCCGTCACGGCGCTGGTGAGGTGACGCTGCCGGTGTCTTGAACGACTCGTTCAAGACACCGGAGGTCCTGAACGACTCGTTCAGGACGTTCGGCGAGCCGCCGGCCGCACGCCGTTGTACTCGCGGACCGCGTCGAGGTACTCGCCCTGCCCGCCGGCGTGCTGCCCGGGATGAGCGATCCCGCCCACCGCGACCTGGCGCCGCAAGCGTTTGCCGCCGGCGGCGTTCGCGGGCAGCCCGGCGCTGGTCCACGCCGCCGGGCCGGCGTCCTTCCCGCGGACGCTGCTGGTGCTCCTCCTGCCGGTGCCCGGCGCGCGGCGGCCCGGCTTCCCCGCTCGCTCCTAAGTGGACGAAGGGCCCGGACGCGCTCGCGTCCGGGCCCTCCAGCTCGGTTTCAGCAGCGGCCCGCGACGGCCTTCAGCAGTTCCGCGTTCGCGGTGTCGCCGGACAGCTCCCAGGCGAACACCCCGCCGAGCCCCTGCGACTTCGCGTACCCGGCCTTGGCCGACGCCGTCTCGGGCGTGTCGTAGCTCCACCACTGCGAGCCGCACTTCGCGTACGCCGTGCCCGCGACCCGGCCGTTGGCGGGGCACTTGGTCTTGAGGACCTTGTAGTCCTCGACGCCCGCTTCGTACGTGCCGGGCGCCGGGCCGGTCGCCGTGCCGCCGGGCTGCTTCTGCGTCACGCCGTCCCAGCCGCGGCCGTAGAACCCGAGGCCCAGCAACATCTTCGCCGACGGCACGCCCTGGCGGCGCAGCTTCTGGATCGCCGCGTCGGCGTAGTAGCCGGCCGTCGGGAGGCCCGGGTAGGCCCGCAGCGGCGAGTGCGGCGCGGTGGGCCCGGCCGGGCTCGCCCCGGGGATGAAGTAGTCATAGGTCATCACGTTGTACCAGTCGAGGTACCGGCTCGCCCCGGCGTAGTCGGCGGCGTCGATCTTGCCGCCGTTCGAGCCGTCCGCGGTGATCGCGGCGGTGACGAGCTGGTGCCCGAACTTCGCGCGCAGCGCCTTGACCAGTCCCGTGAACGCCTTCGGCCCGCTGGTGTCACAGGTGTTGCCGCAGGCGTTCGGGTATTCCCAGTCGATGTCGATGCCGTCGAACACGCCCGCCCAGCGCGGGTCGTTGACGAGGTTGTAGCAGGATTCGGCGAAGGCGGCCGGGTTCTTCGCCGCCTCGGTGAACCCCGCCGACCAGGTCCAGCCGCCGAAGGACCACAGCACCTTCAGCTTCGGATGCAGCTTCTTCAGTTCAAGCAGCTGGCTGAAACTGCCGTGCAGGGCGCCGGGTTCGGCGCTGTCGGCCTGACCGCTGACGCTCGTGGCGGCGTCGTAGGGCATGTCGTGGTCGGCCCACGGGTCGCCGACCACGCAGCCGCCGCCCGTGACGTTGCCGAACGCGTAGTTGACGTGCGTCAGTTTCGCGGCCGAACCGGACGTCTCGATGTCCTTTACGTGGTAATTGCGGGCGTAGACGTCCCAATCGGCGAAGTAGGCCATCACCTTGCCCTGGGCCTTCCCGGCATCCGCGGGTGGCGCCGCGACGGAGGCACCGGCGAGCGCGAGTGCGATGACGGCGACGCGTTTTCTCATGCGGAGCACGGGATTCTCCTCACCAGCCGGACGGACCAGCCGAGACTAACAGGTCCAGACCATTTCGAACCAGGGTCAAATCGGTACGGTCAACGGATTTCCCGATGCGCCCCCAGCCGGACGCGGATTCACGGACGTGCGATGATCGGCCGATGACCGAGTTCGGCTGCGCCCGCTGCTCCGGCGAAGACGCCCTGACCGCACTGGCCTTCTGCACGACCCGGCTGAACAAGACGCATCGCCTGGTCGAGCGTTCGCATTTCAGCGTGTCGCTGCGCCGGTGCCCCGAATGCGGCCAGTCGTTCGCCGCGATCTTCACCGAATTCGTCGACTGGAACGGCGGCGAAGACGCGCAGTACTTCGACTTCGTCCCGCTCACCACCGCCGAGGTTTCGTCGCTGGCCGCGCAGGGTTCCCGCGTCGACCTCGCCGAGCTGGGCGCGCTGGGCAGCGTCCGGCGGCGGCTGTCGTCGAGCTGGCCGACCGGCGGCGAGAAGGAAATCGCCTGGCGGACGGATTCCCTCTCGGTGCGCGAAGGTCACTGACCGGCCAGGCGGAGGATCGCCGCGGCCGAGCGGTCGACGTCGGCCTCCGTCGTCGTCCAGCCGGACACCGAGATCCGCAGGTAGCGGCGGCCGCGCCAGGTGGTGCCGCCGAGCCAGCACGTGCCGTCGTCCTGGACCTTCCGGATGATCGCGTCGGTGGCGTCGCCGAAGGAGACGAGGACCTGGTTGAGGACGACGTCGTTGCCGATCTCGGCGCCGCCGTCGGCGAGGGCCTTCGCGAAGCGCCGCGCCAGCCGGCAGCAGCGGTCGACGAGCTCGGCGACTCCGTCGCGGCCCAGCTCGCGCAACGCCGCCCAGACCGCGAAACCGCGGGCGCGGCGCGACGACTCCAGCGTCAGGTCACCCATGCCGGAGACCTCGCCGGCCCCGGTCAGGTAGGCCGCGCGGTAGGAGATCGCCGCGGCGTGGACGTCCGGGCGGGCGCAGAAGACGAACCCCGAGTCGTACGGGACGTTCAGCCACTTGTGCCCGTCGCAGGCCCAGGAGTCGGCCAGCTCGGCGCCGTCGAGCAGCGCCGCGGTGGCCGGGTTGGCCGCGGCCCACAACCCGAAGGCGCCGTCGACGTGGATCCAGGCGTCGCCCGCGGCTTCGCGGGCGGCACGCAGGTCGTCGCACGCTCCGGTGTTCACGTTCCCCGCCTGCAGGCAGACGATCGCCGGTCCGTTTCCGGCGGCGAGCACGCGTTCGAGGTCGGCGACGTCGATCGCGCCCTGCGGCCCGGCGGCGACCGGCTCGACGGCCCGGGTGCCGAAGCCCAGCAGGCGCAACGCGCGGTCGATGGTGGCGTGCCGTTCTTCGCTCGCGATGACGCGGACGCGCGGGGCGCCGACGAGCCCGTCGCGTTCGACGTCCCAGCCGGCTTCGGCCAGCACGTGGTGCCGGGCCGCGGCGAGCCCGGTGGTGTTCGCCGCCTGGCCGCCGGTGACGAACCCGGCGGACGCCGTGGCGGGCAGGCCCAGCAGCTCCTTCAGCCAGCCACCGGCGACGTCTTCGGCGGCGGCCGCGGCGGGTGAGAGGACGGCGTTGAACCCGTTCTGGTCCCAGCCCGCGGCGAGCACGTCGGCCGCGGTGGCCGCCGGCAACGCGCCGCCGACGACGAAACCGAAGAACCGCGGCCCGGCCGTGGCGACCAGTCCCGGCTCGGCGGCGCGGGCGAGCTCTTCGAGCACTTCGGACGGTGGGCTCGGCGTTTCCGGGAGCGGGCCGCCGAAGCCGGCGCGCAGGGCGTCCGGGTCGACGGCACGGGCGACCGGCCGGTCCGCCAGGCTCTCGCGGTGATCCGCCGCCAGCTCGGCGGCGCGGGCCAGCAGCGCGCGCATCTCGTCCACGGACCGACTCTAGGTGCGTCCCGGGAACAATCAAGGACTCCCGGACGTAGCGTCTGATATGGAGACTCCGTTGGGCACCGACCGGCTCGTGATCCGGGACTGGACGCCTGCCGACGCCGAAGCCGCGTTCGCGATCTACGGCGCGGAGGACGTCACGCACTGGCTGACCCCGGCGATGGACCGCGTCGGCGACGTCGGCGCGATGCGCGCGGTGCTGCACGCCTGGCAGGAAGCGCAGCCGAACCTGCCGCCGCCGCGCGGCCGGTGGGCCGTGCAGCGCAAGGAGGACGGCGCCGTGATCGGCGGCCTCGGCATCCGGCTGCTGCCGCCGTTCGAGGAGGACCTCGAGCTGAGCTGGCAGCTCGCGCCCGGCGTCTGGGGCAAGGGCTACGCGTCGGAAGCGGCGACGGCGCTGATCGAGTGGGCGTTCACGCAGGACACCGAGGAGCTGTTCGCGGTGGCGCGGCCGAACAACACGCGCGCGATCGCCGTGGCCAAGCGGCTCGGCATGCGCTGGGTCGGCGAGACGGACAAGTACTACAACCTGCGGCTGCAGGTGTACCGGATCCGGCACACCGACCTCATCGACTGACGGGCTCCAGCAGGAAGACGCGGATTTCGCGGTGCTCGGCCCGCACGGCGTAGCGGTCGTAAGCGGGCCAGTAGGCGGCGACGGCGTCCCACATCTCCTGCCGCTCGTCCCCGGTCAGCAGCCGCCCGGTGACCTCGACGGTCCGGCCGCCGATCGCGACGGTCGCCGCCGGGTGGGCCAGGAGGTTCGCCGACCAGGCCGGGTGCGCCTCCCCGCCCCAGTTGGAGCCGATCACGACGTACCCGCCACCGCGTTCGACGTACAGCAGCGGCACCTGCCGGGGTTCGCCGCTGCGCCGTCCGATGGTGGTGAGCAGCAGCGTCCGCAACCCGACGGCGGCGCCGACGCCGACCCGGCCGCCGCTGACCCGCAGCAGCACCCGGTCGGCGGGCACCAGCGCCCGCCCCAGCACGGCGAACGCCCTGCTCTTGCCGAACCCGGCGAAGACACCCCGCAAACCAGCCACGCCGGAACCCTAACCTCGCCGGCAGCCGGTTGCCCCACCCGATGCCCCCAATGTGGCGTTGGGTGCGTCCAGCGCACCCAATGTGGCGTTCGGTGCGTCCAGCGCACCCAACGCCACATTGGGGCGCTTGAGGCGGGCGGCCGGGCCTCCGGTCGCGCCCTTTAGTCCTGCCCGGTGACGGCGGTGACGCGGATCTCGACCCGCATCCCCGGCGCGCCCAGCGCGGCGACGCCGAGCTGGGTCCAGATGGGCGCGCGGTCGCCCATCCGCTTGCGGAGCTGCTCGACCATGACCCGGGTGTGGTCGTCGCCGATGGTGTCGGCCGCGGTGGGGACGTGGAACGAGTCCATCGCGACGACGTCGGCCCACGTGGCGCCGGCGGTGGCGAGCGTGCGCTCGACGTTGTCGAAGGCCTGGACGATTTCGTCCTCGAGCGACTCGGGGAAGACGGTGTCGTCGTCCCAGCCGCCCTGGCCCGAGATTTCGACGCGGTCACCGATCCGGACCGCCTGGGTGTAGTGCAGGGCGGCGAGGTGCCGGGGGCCGTAGCCGGGGGTGACCGAGAACTGCGGCGCGCTCATGGGGAATCCCTTCGATTGACTTCACGCTTGAAGTCAACGTAGCACGGTTTCACTTCAAGCGTGAAGTGATCTGCCCGTGGGTAAAGTTCGTCCATGGCCACCACCCCGGAACCCTCGGACGAGCCGCGCTGGCTCAGCCCGGCCGAGAAGGACGCCTGGACCGGCCTGGTCTCGCTCATCCTGCTGCTCCCGGGCCGGCTCGAGACGCCGCTGCACCGCGAAGCCGGGCTGACGCTCTTCGAGTACCTCACCCTCAGTCACGTCTCGGAAGCGCCGGAGCGCCGCCTGCGCATGAGCGAGCTGGCCTACCTGGCCAACGGGTCCCTGTCCCGGCTGTCCAATGTGGTCAAGCGGTTCGAGCAGCGCGGCTGGGTGGAGCGCTCGCCCGACCCCGAAGACGGCCGATACACCCTGGTCGCCCTCACCGACGCCGGTTTCGAGAAGGTCGTCGAGGCCGCGCCCACGCACGTGCGCAGCGTCCTGGCCGTGCTCGACCCGCTCACCGCGGCCGACCAGCAGGCCCTGGCCCGCATCGCCGCCAAGCTGCGCGTGCGGCCCGCCGACCTGGCCTAACCTTCGTCTTCTTCCATCTCGACCCATTCGAGCAGGTCACCGGGCTGGCAGCCGAGCACCCGGCACATGGCTTCCAGGGTGCTGAAGCGCACGGCCTTGGCGCGCCCGTTCTTCAGCACGGCGACGTTGGCGGGCGTGAGCCCGACCTTCTCGGCGAACTCCCCGACGCTCATCTTGCGCTTGGCCAGTTCGACGTCGATGCGCACGACGATCGGCATCAGATGACCGTTTCCATGTCGGTGCGCAGCGCGGTGGCCTGCCGCAGCAGGGCGCGCATGACCACCATCAGCAGGCCGATCACGGTAATCCCGACGGTCACCAGGAACAGCACCATCGGCATCCCGGGGTCGTCCGCGTTGAAGCCGACGAAGATCAGCATTCCGACGAAGACCAGCCACGCGGCGGCCACCGCCCAGACGATCGCGTCGACCCACTTCAGGGACGCGGGGGTGAAGATCCGGTCCTTCTTGACCAGCGTCAGCAGCTTCCAGGTCGCGACGAGGACCACCTGCACGCACAGCACGAGGAACACCGCGATGAAGGTCAACGGCCAGCGCAGCGGCGCGTCGTGCGGGTTCTGCTGCGTGTGGTAGGCGATCCCGCCCGGCAGGGACAGCGTCTGGAAGACGAGGAGAACGCCGAAGAGCACGACGAGGAAGATTCTGAGCGCGGCAACGGCCCACTTCTCGGTAACCATGCGTCGACTATCGTCGCCGATCTATCGAAAGTCAATAGGTAGTTGTCGATCTACGATGGCTCCGGGTCGAGTCGAACCGATTCGAGCGCCACGTACAGCTCGCCGATGTCGACCGGGTCGGTGAGGTCCCGTTTGGTCAGCTCCTGCACGCGGCGCAGCCGGTAGCGGACGGTGTTGGGGTGCACGAACAGGCGGTCCGCCGCCTCCTTCGCCGAACCGTGGCCGGCGAACCACGCGAGCAGCGTGTCCAGCAGGACCTTGCGTTCGGCGCCCGGCAGCGCGAGCACGCCGGCCAGCGCGGAGCGCACGACGTCGCGGGCCATCCCCGGCGCCGCGGCGACCAGCGTCGTCACCGGCGAGTCGCCGAACACCACGACACCGGCCGTCCCCGACGGCAGCGAGCGGCGGGCGATCCGGGCGCGGTGCAGGGCGTCCGGGACGTCGGGGAAGCCGGTGAACGGCCTGCTCATCCCGGCCGCGACCGGCAGGGAACCGAGCACTTCGCGCAACCGCCGGACGTCCTCGACCCGGTCGATCGCGACCAGCCCCGCCTCGCCGCCGGGCCGCCACGCCGACCGCCAGCGGCGCGCCCGCAGCAGCGCCTCGACGGAGTCGTGCTCGTCCGGCTCGACACGCTCGGTGACCACGGCGACGAACATGCCCGCCGTCGGCAGGCCCAGCTCGCGCGCGGCGGTCTCCATGTCCGCCTGGCCGGCGAGCCGGCCGCGCAGCAGGTCGTCCAGCAGCCGCGCGTTCGCGTGCGACGGCTCGGCCGCGACCTCCTCGTACGCGGTGGTCAGCGCGTCCGAATAGAGGTCGATCGCCTTCCAGACGTAGGAGTTGATCTCGATCGTCCGGGTCGGGTTGAGGAACTCCGGGCCGGCGAGCTCGAGGAGGGCTTCGTAGACGAAGGTGCCGCCGATGCGGAACGCGCGCAGCACGGCGGGCAGCGGGATGCCCTGGCGTGCCTGGACCAGCCCGGTCTTGCGGGCGGCGTCGATGGCGAGGCCGTGGCCTTCGGCGACCGCGGTCAGCGCGCGTTCGAGGTTGGCCCGGCAGACCTGACGCAGCTCACCGGGCGCGACGTGCTCCACCTGGCGGTAGAACTCGTCCTGCTCGCCGAGCAGCCGGGCGAGGCGGTCGGCGAACTCCGGCAGCCTGGCCAGCATCTCGCGCACCAGCTCGCGGTGCTCGCGAGGTACCGGCGTGGCCAGAGCTTCGATGCCCATTCCTCACAATAACTCGGGTCCCCGGCCGGGAACACGCACGAACTTGAGCAAAATTCACATCCGGCGGCGGTCAGGCCGGTTTGCGGGCGGTCAGGTAGACGTGGGGCTCGGGCCCGGCACCCGGGTGATCGGGGACGAAGTCGGCCCGGTCCTGGCGGATGACGTCCAGGCCGGCCTTCCGCAGCCGTTCGACGAGTGTCTCAGCGGGGAAGCTGCTGGCGCGGACCGGGTGTCCCATGAAGACGATGTCGACGCCGTCGACGTCCGCGGGCACCGTGGCGAACAGCAGCAGGCCGCCGGGTTTGAGCCAGGCGGCCAGGCGGCCGATCATGGTTTCCTGCTCGGCCCGCGGGAGCTGCAGCATGGAGAAGAACGTCGTGACGGCGTCCCAGCTGCCGTCCTCGAAGGACAGTTCGCGCATGTCGCCGAGCACGAACCGGGCGGCGGGCACCCGGTCCCGCGCGATCTCGACCATCCGGGGCGCGACGTCGTAGCCGGTGACGTCGTGGCCGGCCGCGGCCAGGAGCTCCGCGGTGGGCCGCCCGGTGCCCGAGCCGAGGTCGAGCACCTTCGCCGCCGGGGGCAGCGCCGCCAGCAGGTCGGTGATCGCCGCCCGCTGCGCGGTCGCGGTCCGGAAAGCGTGTTCGTAGTCGGTGCCGAGCGCGTCGAAGACCTCGGCGGCGGTTTCGGGGCGGGTCATGAGGCGGACCTTGCCAGAAACGCGGGTCCGGCGGGAGGTCGCCGGCGTCCGAGCTAGGCGGCGTCCGCTTCGACGAGCCGGGCCAGTTCCAGCAGGGCGCCTTCGAAGCCGGGGCCGGCGGTGAGCGCCACCGTGAGCGGACCCCCGCGCCGGTCCGTGCCCACCGGGAGCGTCACCGCCGGTTCCGTCCACTGAGGACGGCTCGGTCCGGCCGAGACGACGACGTCCGGCCGCGCCGGCGGGCGACGGCGGCCGCCCGCGTCGAGGTCGAGCACCACGTTGCCGTGCAAGGAAAGCAGCGCCGCCACGTCCGCGACGGCGTCGCGCAGCTCGCGGTCGGCGATGGAGTCGGAGTGGGCACCGATCGCCGGGCGGGACGGCTCGCCGTCGCGGGCGAGCCGCGGGACGATCGCTGCGAGGTCACCCCGGGCGCAGGTGAGCACCCGGATGCCCGGGACGCCCGCGAGGGGGTCGGCCAGGGTGATGCCCGCGCTCGCGGCGGCCGCCACGATCCGGGCCCGCCAGCGCGCGGTCGCCGCGATGGCGACCAGGGAAGGGTCCTGCGACAACAGGGAGTTTCTCCTTTTCTCCTCCGGCGCGGCGGGTGCGGATCGTCCGATGGTGGGCCCGTGCCCGTTGTGCCCGGGAACAAACATGTTTGGTCACTTGGTCCGAACGGCCGTGCCCATGCGGCCTTCCGGTCGCACCGGGTGTCTGTGACCGCGGGTCACACTTTGACGCGCGACGTGGCGCAGGCCACTATCTGCGCACTGATTACCGCCGGGTAATTTGCGTGTGTCCGGAGTACGACCCAGGAGGACCGTTGCGACGAGCTTTCGGCCTGATCTTGCTGGCGCTGGGGGTTTTCGCGGTGGCCGGGGCGGTGGTGCTGCCGACCTACGTCTACCCGAAGCTCGCCAAGGTGCCGCTCGACCAGGATTCGACCTCGGTGCTCGAAGGCACCGCGAGCAAGGTCCTCGTCGTGACCGACGACGGGTCCGGCCCGGTCGCGAAGATCCGCGAGAACGCGAAACTGACCGCCACCGGCCACGTGCAGGCGAACTTCGCCGCGCCGGAGATGCAGAAGGACACCGACTACGCGGTCTGGCTGCTCGCCGTGCAGGTCAAGGACGACGCCGACGGCGCTCTGGTCACCGCGAGCAAGCGGCAGGTCTGCTTCGACCGGCGGACCGCCGAGGGCTACGAGCCGAACGGCGCGACGGACCCGAAGTGCGACGCCAAGAGCAGCTACGTCACCGAACCGGACGGGACGAACACCGACAAGGCCCAGCCCGGCTTGAACTTCAAGTTCCCGTTCGGCACCGAGCAGAAGGACTACAAGGTCTACGACGACAACACCGGCGCGGCCGTCACCGCCAAGTACACCGGCACCGAGACGGTCAACGGGATCGAGACCTACAAGTTCGTCCAGAACATCCCCGACACGAAGCTCGACTCGAAGAAGGTCCCCGGCTCGCTCATCGGTTCGGCCGAGGCGTCCGTCACGGCCGACCTCTACTACCGCGGCGTCAACACGATGTGGGTGGAGCCGGTCACCGGGATCGAGGTGAAGCAGCAGCAACAGCAGCACCAGGAACTGCGGGCGGGCACGAGCACGACCGTCGTGTTCGACGGGACGCTCGCCTACAACGGCAAGACGATCTCGCAGATGGTCGACCAGGTCGACGAGAACAAGGGCAAGCTGGAGTTCCTGTCGAGCACCGGCCCGCTGTGGCTCGGCATCGGCGGCGGCGTGCTGATCCTGGTGGCGGTCTACCTGCTCGTCCGCCGCCGTCCCACCCCGCCGCCGGCACCGCGGCAGCGCCGTCAGGTGGTTTTCGCCCGCACCTGAATCAGCGCTTCCGCAGAACCAGGACCAGATTCCAGGACGCTATTTCCCGGAGGCCGGGAATCCGCACGATCCACATCGCCCAGCTCGGGTGGTACCGCGGATAACCGGCCACCAGATCGGCGAGCGGCGTCGCCTTCGCCCAGCGAAGCGCGGCGCCGACCGAAACCGGGAACAGGCTTTCCCCGAATTTGTTCTTCGGCTGCTTTCCGAGCTTGCGGAGATAGCGCTGCCGGGCGTAGTCGCCGCCGAGGAAGTGCCACGGCGCCGTCTCGTGGCCGCCCCACGGCGAATACCACGGCGTGAAGGAGGCGAAGATCGTGCCGCCGGGTTTGGTCACCCGGCACATCTCGTCGAGCATGACCCACGGCTCCGACACGTGTTCGAGCACGTTCGACGAGTAGCAGATGTCCACGGAACCGCTGCGCACCGGCAGTTCCGTGCCGCTGGCGCGGATCATGTTCTCGCCGGGCTCGCCCCGCGCGGACAGCTCGCCGACGTCCGGGTCGAGGCCGAGATAGACCGCGCCGGCCGCGCGGAAGGCGTCCGAGAAATAGCCGGGACCGCCGCCGACGTCGAGCACTGTACGCCCCGGCAACGGAGCGTGCGACGCCAATTGCCGGACGGAGTCGGCGGCCAGCGCGGAATAGAAGCCGTCCGGATCCGTCTGTTCGGTGAGGAACGTCCGGAACAGCGTCACGGAACGGCGGAGCGTGGCTCGATGCGGCTGCGCCGTCGCGACGAGAACAGGATTACCTACCATTGAACCGTCGCTTTCCCGAATACGTTCATCTAGGGTGTACGCACCAGTAACCTAGCATCGTCGCAGGAGTTTGGATAACCCGATGGAACGTCCTCGTGTGCTCCTCGTCAACTGGCGCGACACCGGCCACCCCGAAGGCGGCGGGTCGGAGCGGTACGTCGAGCGGATGGCCGAAGGGCTCGCGAGAGCGGGGTACCGGGTCGAGATCCAGTGCGCCGCCTACCCCGGCGCGACCGCGGGCGAATGGCGTGACGGCGTCCGCTACCGGCGGCGGGGCAACAAGTTCGGCGTCTACGCGCACGCGCTGCGCGCGATCCGCCGGGCCCGCGCGGACCTCGTCGTGGACGTGCAGAACGGCATGCCGTTCTTCGCCCGGCTGGTCGCCGGCTGCCCGGTGCTGGTGCTCGTGCACCACGTCCACAAGGAACAGTGGATCAGCGCGCTCGGCGAGACGCTGGGCCGGGTCGGCTGGTGGATCGAGTCGTGGCTGGCGCCGCGGCTGTTCCGCAAGTGCCGCTACGTCACGGTTTCCGAGGTCACCAAGGCCGAGCTGGCCGGGCTCGGCATCGGCCGCGAGCGCGTCACCGTGGTGCCGAACGGCCTCGACACGCCGCCGCCGTGCACGTCCACAAGAGACCCCGAGCCGACGCTGGTCGCGGTGAGCAGGCTGGTGCCGCACAAGCGGATCGAGCACGCCATCGACGTCGTCGCGCGGCTGGCGGGGCGCTGGCCGTCGCTGCGGCTGGAGGTCGTCGGCCAGGGCCCGTGGGACGAAGTCCTGCGCGCGCACGCCGCCGAGCGCGGTGTCGCGGACCGGGTCGTCCTGCACGGCTGGGTCGACGAACAGGCCAAGCACGAGATCCTCGCGCGGTCGTGGGTGCACCTGTGCCCGTCGGTCAAGGAGGGCTGGGGCATCGTCATCATGGAGGCCGCCGCGCACGGCGTGCCGTCGGTCGCCTACCGCGCGGCCGGCGGTGTCGCCGAGTCCATCGTGGAGGGTCGCACCGGCTTGCTGGCGGACGATTTCGAGGATTTCACCGCCCGGATCGACGGCCTGCTCGCCGACGGGCCACGGCGCGCGCAGATGGGCGTGGCCGGTGCCGAGCGGGCCGGCCGGTACAGCTGGGACTCGAGTGCCGGGCAGTTCGAGTCACTGGTCCGCGACGTCTCCGGACGGCCCGCGCCCCGGGCCCGGGTCCTGACCCCGCACCGCGTCCCGGAACTCGCCGAGCAACCGCGCGGCGGCGGGCGCGTCGAAGTCCTTGCGGCGGGCGCGAACGGTCACGGTCGTGGTCTCGCCGGTGGTCGCCGCGCCGAACGCCACGCCTGACCGGCCGCTGGCCGCCGGGTAGAACGCCAGCGACCGCACGGTGTCCCCGGTGGACACCACGCCGAGGTTCGACACGAGGAACGTCGACCCCAGCCTGCTCGCCAGCAGCCGGGTGCCCAGCCGGGCGAGCTTGCTGCTGCGGGCGGGGAAGTCCGGCTCGGGCGCCTGCGCGGCCAGGACCGCGGCGGCGTCCGCGCCGCGGTGCAGCCGCAGCCGGAAGAAAGCGCTGTCGTGCACCGGTTCCGGTGCCGCACCCGACCTGCGCGACGCACCGACCGCCGCCACGACGCGGGCGGTCCGGGCGCCGTGCGCGCGGTTCCAGCGTTCGGTGGCGCGGACGGCGGCCGTCACGAACCCCGCCGCGCCCAAGCGCAGCCGCGGCTCGCGGCGGACGGCGAAGACGTCTCCAGCGGCCGCTTCACCACGTTCGGGGGTGATCCGGCCCGGGGGCAGGAAAAGCGCCTCGGCGAGCCGCTGGAGGGCCGAAACCGCAAAGGACCTGCCACCGGGGCGTTCGCCGATCCCGCGCGCCGCCGAGGAAACCGGGACGTCGAGGAGGATGCCCAGCAGGGACAGGAGACCGAGGCCGTCAAGCGCGCCGTGGTGGGCGGCGACGAGCAAAGTGGATTCGCCGACGGCCACGCGGACGAGCGGCGCGGTGCGTTCGTAGGGCAGCGAAGCGAAGCGGTCGCGGACCGCGGGCAGGTCGGCCGTCACCTCGATTTCGGGCAGCACGCCGAGATGCGGGTACTGCTGGATCGCGGCGGCCAGCCGGGCGCGGAGCTTTTCCGGTTCGGGCGGGGCCGCGGCGAGTTCCGCTTCGAGGAGGATGCTCCAGGAAACGGTGGGGTCGCCGTAGAGCCCGACGACGCGGTGGGCGTGGTCGGAGGCGAGCCGGGGCACGCGTCAGCGGTTCCCGTAGAACTTGTTCGGGTGATCGGCGGGGTTGTACTTGACCTGCGCGTTCAGCTGCTGCTGCACCTGCGCGGAGCTGTCCGGGTCGGCGCTCTTGATGAGCGCGAACCCCGCTCCGGTCGCCGCGCCGCCCCCGATGACGATGGCGGCGATGACGCCGATGACCGTGCCCACTGTCACTCCTTCCGCGGCGGGGAGTTCCTGCCGCGGCCCAATGTACGCATCGGTAACATGCGGCACAACAGTGCGACGCACAGCAACGTCAGCGCTACTCCGTTCGCCACCAGGGCGGGCGCCCACGAAATCCCTTTCACCACGGGCACACCGGGCGTCCGGTAGAGCGTCAGCCAGGGACCGGACCACACCGGCGTCGCGTCGGCGAGCAAGCGGGAGTCGACGTCGCCGGGTGTCCGGTGTTCGACGAGGATCCAGCCGATCCCTTCGGCGGTGAGCTCCCGCGCCGACGTCGCGGCGCGGACGTCCCCGATCCGCGGGTCTTCCCCGGCGACGCGCTCGGTGCCGACGATCAGGGTGTCGTCCATCAGCACGGGTTTCGGCAGGGCGCGCGGTGCCGGGTCGAGCTGCGTGCGGTCGGCGTTCCAGGCGAACCCGCGGAACGCCGAGAGCGGCAACGTCAGCACGTCACCGGGCCGGTCGTCGGCACCGAGCACTTCGGACACCGCCCGCCAGTCGTCCGGGTACTGCGCGGTGCCGAGCCGTCCCCAGCCGGCCCACGCCAGGTCCGGCATGGTGAGCAACGGGAACGCGGCCGCCGCGGCCACCAGGGCGACGCGGCCGCCGGAGGTCCGCAGTTTCGCCGCCGCGGCTTCGACGGCGAGCGCGAACCCCAGCGCGAGCGGCAACGCCCACCAGGCCACCCACTTCTGGGCGTCCCGCAGCAGGCCGGCGCCGGGCACGTGCCGCGTCGCCGCGGTCAGCAGCGCGTCCCCGCCCGGCAGGGTCGCCAGCGACGCCAGGAGGACGCCGGCGAGGCCGAGGGCGGACAGGGACCACGCGGGGGCCTTTCCCCACCGCTTCGCGAGCGGGAAAAGCCCGGCGATCGCCATGGCGGCGACGACGAGCGTCAGCACCGGGATCAGCGGCATGGCCCGGCTGCCGGGTACCGTTTCGGCGTTCCAGATGCCACCCAGCCCGAGCACGCTCAGCAGCGCCGGTCCCCAGCTTTCGGTGCGCGCGCTGAACGCCGCGACGCCGGCCGGGTCGGAGTACGTGCCGCCGGCGTCCAGCAGCGTCGGCAGCAGCCACGGCAGGTTCAGGGCGACGGCGATGGCGAGCGTCTGCCAGAGCCGCCGCGACCCGGCGGCGACGACCATGACGGCGGCGGCCAGCACCCCGCTCGGCGGGGTCAGCACCGCCGGGGCGCACGCGATCACCAGCTTCGGCAGGGCGTTCGGTTCGTGCCGGCGCACCGCGAGCCCGGCCCCGGCGATCCACGGGAGGCACGCGTACGTCAGCAGCAACGGCCAGTGGCCGATGAACAGCCGCTCCGCGACGTACGGCGTCCAGGCGTAGGCCGTCGCGGCGACGAGCCGGGTGCCGGTGTGCTCGGTGGGGACGAGCCGCCCGGCGCCCAGTGCGGCGAAGAAGACGGCCAGGAGCAGGACGATTTTCTGGACGATGTCGCCGGGCAGCACGGTGGTGGCGAGCGCGACGGCGGCGTCGGCGGGGACGGACCGCGGCAGGGCGCTGCCGAGCCCGAAGGCGTCCGGCACGAAGTACTGGCGCGGCGCGAAAACCATGTCGTAGCTCAGGACGAACCCGCGGCCCAGCAACGGCGCGCAGACGGCGAAAGCCAGTACGGCGGACAGCACGGGGAGCGCGAACCGCCTGCCCGGTGCGTCCACGGCCCTTCCTTTCCGTTGCCCGCGCGGTTAAGGTCGCTGGTCATTACTCGCCGGTAATGGGAGTTCCCCGTTGAGCGTAGACACCGAAGCCCCGGCCCGGACAGGCAACCGGGTCGCGGCGATCCTCGTCTCCCTCGCGCTCGCGGGCAACAACGCGGCCAGTTACGTGCTGAGCCTGGTGGCCGCGCGGATCCTCGCGCCCGGCGCGTTCGGGGAGCTCAGCTCGCTGCTCGCGGTGCTGGTCATCGGCGTCGTCCCGGCGATGGGCCTGCAGACGGTCGTGGCGCTGCGGGTGGCGCGGTCGCCGTCGCTTTCGCGGGGTTCGCTGTTCGCGCTCGGCCTGATGACGAGCGGGATCGTCGCGACGGCGGCGTTGACGCTCAGCCCGTTGCTGGTCCTCCTGCTGCACCTGGGCTCGCTGACGCCGGCCCTGCTGGTGACGGCCGCGCTCGGGCCGTTGACGCTGCTGGGGCTGTTCCACGGGCTGCTGCAGGGCAGCCACCGGTTCGCGACGCTGGCCGGCCTGATCGCCCTGGAGGGCGCGGGCAAGGTCGGCGGTTCCCTGGTGGGCCTGGTCGTCTCGCACTCCACGGCCGGGGCGCTGGCCGGGACGGCGATCGGTTCGCTGGCGGTGGTCGTGGCGGGCTGGCGGATCTGCGGCCGCCCGCGTCCCCGCTGGGCCGACCGCCACGGCGGCGAAGTACTCCATACGGCCCAAGCGATGTTGGCGCTGGTGCTGCTGGTGAACCTGGACCTGGTGCTGGCGCGCCACACGCTGCCCGCCGGGTCCGCGGGCGAGTACGCGCTGGGGGCGATCGTCACGAAGATCGCGTACTGGCTGCCGCAGGCGGTCGGGGTGCTGGTCCTCCCCCGGTTCGCCGCTTCCGCCGGCCGCCGCCGGGTGCTGCCGCTCGCCTTGGCGGTGTGCGCGTTCCTGGACGCCTTCGTACTGCTGGTCTCGCTGGCGCTGGGGCCGTCGCTGCTGGCCCTGATCGGCGGCGCGCGTTATGCCGGGAGCACGATGCCGGTGTGGCCGTTCGCGCTGGCGGGCTCGATGCTGGCGCTGGTCCAGATCCTCCTGTACGCCCGCCTGGCGGACGGCGACCGCCGCGTGACGGTCCTGATGTGGACGGCGGTCGGCGTCGAGACCCTGCTGATCACGACGTGGCTGCACGGCTCGGCGACCCAGGTGGTCACCGCGGCCGCCTGCACCGCGGGAGCGTTGGCCCTGGCCGGCGCGATCCTGGAGCTCCGGCCCCGCAAACCGGCCTGAGCAGCCCCCGTCCAATGCGCCCCAATGTGGCGTTGGTTGCGTCCAACGCACCCAATGTGGCGTTCGGTGCGTCCAACGCACCCAACGCCACATTGGGGCGTTTGGGCCGGGCGCGGGCGCGCGACACTAGGGGGACGGTTCGGTGGGGTTCTCCTTGCGGGTGAACCACTCCACGCACGTTGCCACCATCGCCGCCGCGGCCAGCAGGAGGGCCGCCTGGGTCACCGGGCCGTAGGCCCACTCCTGGCCGTGGCCCAGGACGCGGCCCGTCACCGATACCCCCGCCGCCAGCACCATGCCGCCGAACGCCAGGTACCGGGGGGCGCGCTCCGAGAACTGGCGGGCCAGCAGGCACGCGATCAGCAGCACCACCGGCAGCATCCCGCCCAGCGCCACCAGCAGGCCGATCAGCACCACCGGGACCCAGGCACCGCCCGCCGAAACCGTGAAACGGCGCCGGCGTGCCGGCCACGCCACCCCGATCAGCAGCGCCAGCACCGCCGCCGCGCCGATCAGGAGGCTCAGGCGGTAGTGCGCGTCCGGCTCGAACTCCAGCGACACCACCCCGCCCGCGCCGGCCGGGACGATCCACGCCTGCTGCCAGCCGTCCACCCGGGTGCGCGTCAGCTGCTGACCGTCCAAAGTGGCCACCCAGCCCGCGTTCGCGTTCTCCGGGACCGCCAGCACCGCCTCCGGACCGGCCGCCACCGTCACCGACCGTGACGCCGCGTCCCACTCGCCCACCTTCACCGCGCGGCGCACCGGCGGCGAAGAAGGACCGACCGGGCGCAGCCAGAGATCCTGGACCACGAACGACTCCGACCGGTCCGTCCGCAGCTCGTGCCCGCCCGACGGGAGCGCGATGCCGCCTTCGGAGTCACGGCACATCCGCAGCGCCAGCGTCCGGTGGTGGGTGATGTCGGACAGCGTGCCCTGCACCGACGTCCGGTAGTCGAGGCCGTCGAGGTGGACGTTCGGCCCCGACCCGCACGGCACCGTGAACGCCGGGTCCGGTCCCGGCAGCAGGTCCGGGCTGCCGGACAGCGAAAGGTTGCCGATGCCCACCACCGCGCGGGCCGCGGGATCGTCGTCGTCGCCCGGCAGCACGATCTGCAGCTGGTCGGTGTCCAGGGGCTCGAAGGACGCGGACCCGCTCGCGTCGAGCTGCACCGTCCGCATCGCCGGCCCGCCGATCAGCTGCACCTGCCGCGGCACGCGCGCCCCACTGGCCGGCGCCACCCCGATGTGCAGCCCCGCGATCCGCTGCGGGCTCGCCCACTTCAGCGTCAGCGCCGGCCGCAGGTCGGTGACGTCGGGACGCCACGTCGTGCCCGGGTCGCCGTCCACGGCCGCGAACCCGCCCGCCGCCGGGTCGCCGCCGAGCTGCGACGTCGACGCCACCGTGACCCCCGGCAGCGAGACCGGGTTGCGGCCGCCGTTCGCCGGCAGCACCGTGCCGCCGACCAGGAACGTCTCGTCGGCGGGCGTGCTGAACAGCCGCCGGATCCCGTCGGGTTCCTCGCCGTCGCGGGCGGCCGCGGCGTCACAACGCACGGCGTCGCCGGTCGGCTGGCACGCGTAACGCGGTTGCGCGCCGCGGGTGAACGCGAACCCGGGTGCCGGGCCGGCGGGCAGGTCCGCGGGCACTTCCAGGGCCCGCTGCGGCTCGGTGCCGGGGATCTTCAGCTCCGCGATGCCGACGTTCCCGTCCTGCCGCCCGACCACCAGCGACAGCAACGTGATCCGCACCTTGCGCGTGACCCCGGCGGCGACGGAGTACTCGTGCGGGCCGGCGCCGCGGATCACCTGCTGGTCGACCGAGCCGTTGTCGGTGGTGATCCGGATCCGGGTGGGCGGCCAGCCGACCCGGATGTCGTCGACCATCTGCAGCTGCACCGAGTTCACCAGCCGCGGCGTGTCCAGCTCCACCTCGAGCCACTGGCCGATCGGCCCGGTGAACGACGACGAGTGCCACGCCGTGCGCGGGTCGCCGTCGATCGCGGCGAACGGCTGGTAGCTGGGGTCGGAGCCGCCGAAAGCGTCGGCGAAGGACGCCGCCGTCGACGCCGTCACCGCGCGGATGCCCCGGTAGGCGGCCACGGTCTGGTGCTCCTGCCCGGGGAACGGCAGCAGGTCGCCCGCGGCCCGTTGCTGGCGGTAGGCCTCGCCGGCGGTCAGCGTCTGGCTGAGGTTGTCGCGCACGCCGCCGACGTTCCGCTCGGCCCGGCGCAGGCCGTCGGTGACCAGCCGCGGCCCGCCGGCGGAGCCGCCGTCGCCCGTCAGCACGGTCGGCGTCGCCGGGTCGAGCTGGCCCGAGTCGATCAGCGGCAGCAGGTTTTCCGGGCCACCACTCACCGTCGGAACGTCCTTTGTGGACGTCGCCGTGGCCAGCGGCACCGGCGGCTTCACCTCGTAGACTTCCAGGGGCCCGAACTCGGCCGCCTTGGCGATGCCCGGCGACCCGGCCAGCCCGGCACGCAGGGTGGCCACCGGCGGGGCGTTCGTCCGCTCGCGTTCGATGTCGTTGCGCAGCAGCAGGAACCGGTACCCGGACCGCGCGAGCAGCGCGGCCAGCCCGGGATCGCCGCGGCCGTCGGCCAGCGCCGCGTCCACCGAGTCCATCAGCCGCGTGTTCCCTTCGGAACCGAGCGGCACCTGGTTGCGGACGGCCCACGGGCTCCGCGCGATCGCCTGCGCGGGCTCGTCGACCGTGCGGCCCCAGTCGTACTCGCCGAACCCGGTCGCCGGCAGCAGCAACGTCCGTGCGTTCGGATCGGCCTTGGCGACGTAGCCCATCGCGTCGTACCAGTAGCCGGGCACCTCGTCCCAGCCCGGGCCGGACCGCAGGTTGAGCAGCCACGCCGGCGCGGCCATCACCAGCACCAGCAGCAGGCCCAGCGCGGGCCGCAGGAAGCGGCGCGGAGCCGGGCTCGAAATGCCGTGCACGAACGCCAGCATCAGCGGCAGCCGCAGCACGGGCTCGAACTTGTGGACGTTGCGCAGCGGGGCCAGCGGCCCGTCGAGCAGGTGCCGGACCTGCTCGGCCAGGGGGCTGTCGAGCGTGCCGACGTAACCGATGGTCAGCAGGGTCAGGCCGGTCACCACGCCGATGACCAGGAACCGCCGTTCCGGCAGGCCGCGCCGGGTCAGCCCGAACAGCCCGACACCGGCGACGAGCCCGGTGGCGAGCATCAGCACCGGGTTGTCGATCAGCGACCAGCCGCCGGGCCACCACGGCGTGCCCTGCACGACGTAGGCGACCCACTGGTTGGTCCCGCGCAGCACCTCGAACAGCGACATCGGCGCGGTGGTGTTCGTCGCGGACTCGATGTAGTCCAGGAACGGCAGGCTGTACTCGCCGAGCAGCAGCAGCGGCAGGATCCACCACAGCGTCGCGCCGACGACGAAGACGAACCACCACAGGACCAGCTCGACGTGCTGTCGCGTCCACTTGCGCGTGAGCAACCACAATCCGGGCAGGACCAGCGCCATCACGACCATCGCGCCGTTGACGCCGCCCATGCACAACACAGCCAAAGCGGACAACCCGGCGGCGCGGCGCGGGGACGCGATCGAACCGGCCCGCACCAGCGGCACCAGCACCCACGGCAGCAGCACCGCGGGCAGCATTTCCGCCGACAGACCGCCGATTTCGGTCAGCATGCGCGGCGCCAGCGCGTACCCGAGCGCGCCGATCAGCCGCGTGCGTTCGGTGCCGATCTTCATCGCCCGCGCCAGCAGCAGGGCACCGCCGAACGCGGCCGAGAGGAGGATGGCGCCCCACAGCCGTTGCGCGATCCACGCCGGCACGCCGACGGCCTGGCACAGCGCGAAGAACGGGCCCATCGGGAAGAGGTAGCCGTACGCCTGGTTCTGCAGCTCCCCCGCGGTGGCTTCGGGGTTCCACAGGTGCAGCGCGCGGCCGAGGAAGGCGAGCGGGTCGACGGCGAGGTCGAGTTTCGTGTCGAACGTCGTCTTCCCCGGCATCTGCAGGAATGACAACGTGGTCAGCGCGAGCACGATCCACGTGCTCGGCCGGCGGATGAACGCACCGGGCGAGAACTTCCGGTCGCGCTCCGCGGGCGGGGCGTCGTCCCGGGTTCGATCGCGGGTGGTGGTTACCATCCGGTAGATACTAAGCCGAAACCTGGCTACCATGTGCCGACGATTTTCTTTCCCGACTTCAGGCAGGTGCGCCATCTCGTTCGAAGACGCCTGGGCTTTGGCCGAGCCGGTCAAGGGCTGGATGACGCGCGCGCAGGGCGAAGCGCTGTGGAACGCCGCGTGCCGCTTGGAGAAGGGCGACGTCATCCTGGAAATCGGCAGCCACCAGGGCCGATCCACGATCGTCCTGGGTGCGGCCGCACGCACGGCCGGCGCCACGGTGATCGCGGTCGACCCCTTCGTCGACGGCCGGCTGTTCGGCGGATCTTCGACGCGGCAGCTGTTCGAGCGCAACATCCGGCGGGCCGGGCTGGACGACATCGTCGAGCTCGTCGCCGGTTACAGCACGGAACTGCGTCCTGACTGGGACCGGCCCATACAGCTGCTTTACATCGACGGCAAGCACGACTACTGGACCTACACCGACGACCTGCGCTGGTCGGCGCACCTGCCGCCGGGCGCGGAAATCCTGGTCCACGACTGCTTTTCCTCGATCGGCGTCACGCTCGGCACGATCGCGAAGGTCCTCTTCGGACGCCGGTACACCTATCTGGACCGGGCGACGTCGCTCGCCCGGTTCCGGCTGGCACCACCGTCCACGGCGGACCGCGTGCGTGTGCTGGCGCAGCTGCCGTGGTTCCTGCGCAACGTCGGGATCAAGGTGCTGCTGCGCCTGCGGCTGCGGCCCCTGGCCCGGCTGTTCGGCCACGACAGCCCGTACGACCCCTACTGAGTCACCGGCTTCCCGACCTCGACCTTCGCGACGCACACCGGCGCGCCCGGGCTCGACAGCTGGATGCCGATGTGGTCGAACAGGCCGTCGACCGGCAGGTAAAGCGTGTGCAGCCCGGCCTGGAACCACACCGGCGTCCGCTCGACGAGGCCTTCGCCACCGTCCGAAGTGTAGTAATCGAGCTTGAGCAGGTACCGGCCGAGGACGGGCGTGTCGAGCGGGATGCGCACCAGCGTCTCGCCGATCGCGTTGCCGCAGTTCGGCGTCGGGCCGGGCAGCCCGCGGGAAACCGGGTCCACGCCGGTGACGCGGTGCGGCGTGCCCGTCGCGTCGAGCACGTGCATCCGGCTCGTCGGCTGGTCGAAGTGGGTACCGGGCAGCAGGCCGACCACCCGGGACGCGCGCGAGTCCGCCCCGAACCACTCGTGCACCACGTCGGAAGGCACGAAGGTGTCGTAGAAGACCAGATCGGGATCTTCGGCGACGGCGGCCCGGACATTCCCGATGTACTGCCCGGAATGTTCGAAACGCAATGCGGGGGAAAGGCGCGTGAAACCCACCGTGGAACTGACGAGCAGCAGCACGCTCAAGATCAGCGCGACCGGCCTTTCGCGCTTTCCGGGCGAAGATCCGGGCGGCAGGAATGCGAACGCCCCGCACAAGGCGGCCACCAGCGCCAGATCGGCGACGTACCGGGGATCGTCCCCGGCGGACGGGCCGACCTCGCGCAGCCGGGTCAGCGCGAGCAGGCCGACGTCGACCGCGAAGAGCGCCGCGAACAACGCCCAGGCACCCCACGCCCGCCGCCCGCCGGCCCGCACCCCGGTGAGCACCACGCCCAGCGCGACCACGAGCAGCACGACGACGACCACGAACGGCGACGGCGCCCAGGTCGCGCCCGGTCCGGGGCCGGACCACGGGCCGCCGGCCAGGCCCGGCAGCAGGGTGTCGCCGAGCATCCGGCCGGTCAGGTCGGCGACCGTGCCCGCCGACATCGGCTGCTCACCCTGCCCGACCTGGCTCGACGTCACCGCGAAGAAGACGGCGACGAACCCGGCCAGCAGCACGGCCTGGGCCGCCCAGTAGCGGACGTGCTCGCGGAACGACCGGCCGAGCAGGACCGTCACCCCGGCCAGCAGCACCGGGATCACCGCGGCCTTCTCGTAGAACGCCAGGCCGAAGAGCGTCCAGGCGAAGACGCCGAGCCACCAGCGCCCGCCGTCGGCGAGGAACCGGACATGCGCGTGCAGCGCGCCGGCGGCGGCCAGCACCACCGGCACGAGCTGGACTCCGTAGGACCACCAGAGCGTCGGGACCAGCAGCAACGTCGACGCCGTGAACACGGTGAACGGCACGAGGATCGCCCAGCGGCGGCCGAAGCAGCGCACCAGCAGGCACCAGAACAGCACCGTCGCCACCGCCCGCATCAGCAGCAGCGGCAGCACCAGCACGGGGAAGTTCAGCGGTGCCCACCACGTCAGCACGGCGGCGAGGAAGAACCCGCCCGGCATCAGGTGCCCGTGGTAGTCCTGGAACAGGTACCCGAGGTCGAACGGGCCGGCCGCGGCCGCCTGGTGGGTGACGACGAAGTCGTCTTGCGCGAAGCTGCCGTGCAGGGCCGCCCACGCGTGCAGGGCGAACGGCACCACGCCGGCCACGAACGCGGCGATGACCAGCGTGGACGGTCTTCGGATCGCCCGTGGGGCGGGCTTTTCGGTCAGCACCAACACGGGATCCTCAATTCTTGCACGCGGGCGGCTGGCACATGAGCCTGCTCAGTGCCTGGTAGAAGACGTCGGAGATCTTGCGGGGGTCGGGCGTGGTGAACGACTCGCCGCCGGTCGCGGCCGAGATCTGCTTCAGCTCCGTCGCGTCGATGTCCGGGCCGATGCCGATGCCGATCACCGGCAGCGGTTTGCGCGGGTCCTGCAGCCGGTTGAGCTCGGCGAGCAGGCCGGGCAGGCCGATCGAGTCGCTGTCCTCGTTGCGGCCGTCGGTGAGCACGACGACGACGTTGATCCGGCCGAGCTGCCAGCTCTGCCGGGCGTTCTGGTAGGCGGCGAGGATCGAGTCGTACAGCCCGGTCGCGCCGCCGGGCTTGGGCTTGACCGCCTGCAGCGTCTGCACCCCGCCCGCGGCGATCTGCTGCGAGATCGGCCGCATCGGCAGCAGTTCCTTGTAGTCCTTGGCGCCGTCCAGCTTGGTCGAGAACAGCCAGAGGCCGATCTCGGTCGTCGGCTTGAACAGGCCGAGCCCCTGCGTCGCGGCTTCGAGCGTGAGCGCCATCCGGCTGCGGCCGGTGCCGGGGACGGTGGCGGCCATCGAGCCGGACACGTCGAGCAGCACCTGGACGCGCGCACTGAGGTTCGCCCCGGCCCACGCCTGGAGCACGCCGTACATCGCTTCGGGCGGGGGCGGGCCGGCCGGGCGCGGCGCCGCGTTCGTGCGGGTGTCCCGGGGCCGGTCGCCGAGCAGCTGCCCGGACGGCGTCCGGAAGCCCGCGTCGGCGAACGTCTTCGTGGCGGTCTGGTCGAGCAGCAGCCGCAGGAACCGCTCGGCCGCCGACCGCGAGGCCTCCGACGCGCGCGGCAGCACGACGTAGGGGTAGTCGAAGCTCGGCACCCCGGCCGCCGGGTAGGCCGCGACGAGCTTGCGGGCCAGCACCGACTGCTCGGACGCGGGCGACGCGGTGAACGGCTCCTTCACCGCCGAGAGCTTGCGGATCTCCTCGGTGAACGCCGCTCCCGGGTCCGGCGCGTCCTTGGTGAGCTGCTGCAGGCCGATCAGCGCGGCGATCCCGGCGGGGTCGCGGCTGGGGTCGGGCAGCCCGACCGGGCTGCCCGCGAGGACGTCCGACCAGGACGGCGACTTCCCGGGCCAGCCCGCCTGCTTCGCGACGTCGTCGGTCAGCGCCAGCACCACCGGCGAACTCGCCACCGACTGGCCGGACTCGGGCAGGTTCCACGCGCCGCCGTCGCGAGCCTGGAGCAGCCAGGTGCTGGACTCGGGCACCCAGACGTCCGGGCCGGTCGCGCCGTTGGCTTCCAGCGCCGTCGCGGTGGCCGCCGACGGGCTCGCGGTGACCTCGACGGAGTAGCAGTCGGGCTCCGGGACGGACCGGGCGAGCGTGGTGAGCACGGGCGCGACGTCGGGCGCGGCCGTGACGCGCACCGGCGTCGTCGTGTCGCAGCCGCCGCCGGCCAGCCGGTCCTTCAGGTAGTCGACCCCGGCCCAGGCGAGCAGGGCAACCACGAGCAGCGCGCTCAGGACGACGACCCGCGCGTCGATCCGCCGGGCCCGCGCCGGGTGTGCCGCCATGCACGTCCTTCCTCGAGAAGTGCTGGCAGCTTGCCAGCCGGGTGAGCGGGAAGCCAGTACCGACAGCGGAAAGTGACCACGGGTTCGTGAGACCGAGGTGAAGGAATTGCGCGGTGCGGCCGTTTTGGCGATTGCCAAGAACTGCGTAACGTTTGCCGCTTGACGTCCGTCCCACGTGGGTAATAGCACGATGGCGGATCGCGCTGACGATTTCGCCGTCCCCGGAAACGGCGATGAGGCACCGAACGGAGACGCAACCCGTGCGCACGATGTACGACGCGGTCACGGCCGCGAACATCCCCGGCGACGCCCGCATGGTCGCGGGGTACATCGACCGGATCAAGCTGCGGCCGTGGTCACCCGAGGACTGGGCGCGCTTTCCCCGCGCGATCAAGGTCACCATCGTCAAGAAGGCGGACACGAACGACGGCCACGTCCTCGACGTCGAGCCCGGCGACGCGACCCCCGGCGAGGCGCCGGGCTGGGTCCGCATGCGCCGCCAGGCCGGCGCGGTCCCGACCGTCTACTGCAGCCTTTCGACGTGGCCCGCGGTGCGCGCGGCGTTCTCCTCCGCCGGCGTCGCGGAGCCGCACTACTGGATCGCCCACTACGACGGCGATCCGACGATCCCCGACGGCGCGATCGCCAAGCAGTACCTCGGGAACGTCGCCCCGGGCTACGACGTCTCGTCCGTCCTCGACTACTGGCCCGGAGTGGACGGGCAGGAGCCCGCCTCGACTGGAGTGGAGATCATGGAGCGCATCACCGTCACCCCGCCGAGCGCCGACCAGCACGCCGTACGGGTGTTCCTGTCCGGCAGCCCCGGAGCGGCGGTCGTGATCCGCCCGCGCCTCGGCAACGACGGCTTTTCGAAGCCCATGTGGATCGGCGACATCTTCGCGTGGGGCAACGACCGCCAGGGCGTCGGCCACAACCCCACGCAGACGCCGGGGTACAACAACAGGCTCACGTCGCACCGGCGCTACGACCTGCCGGGCGCGATCTGGGCGGACATCAACTACAGCTCCGCGGACCCGTTCGAGATCGACATCGTCGGCTGACGTCGCGCGTCGCATGCGCCCCAATGTGGCGTTGGGGGGGGGGGGGGGGCCCCCCCCCCCCCAGGGGGGGGGGCAAGCAACCCAAACCCC
>NZ_JBFACT010000055.1:0-61535 GCF_040640995.1 Amycolatopsis sp. NPDC021455
GGGCTGCGCTGCGCGGTTGAGGGCGGCTTCGCCGCCCTCAAAACCTGGCGCATCCTCGACAAACTCCGCCTCCACCCCCGCCACGCCACCACCCTGGTTCGCGCCCTGCTCGTGCTCACCCAGCACGAACAAGACACCCGCGACACGGCCCGGCCAGCCGCAGCCTGACCACTACCACACCCCGTCAACCCACCCCCACCAGCACAAACCAAGATGAAAATCCCCATTGCCGTTGTGGCGATCCTCGGCCATGCAGATCGGGTGCCGGCTCTGGGTGTAGAGCCCGTCGTCGCCTTCGTGTGGCAGGTGCTTGCCCAGCGGGCGTTGCCGCGGCGCGGAGTTCGTCATCGGGCGCCTCCCCATCGGTCGGACCCGGCCGGCTGCGGCCCGGGTTCGCGCATCTTCGGGAACGTCCCGTGCGGCCGGCGGCCGGCGGCGAGCAGTGGGGAGACCGACAGGATCGGCGGGTCGCTGGCCCGGCGTGGCCGCAGGACGATCTCGACGTCGGTCTGGGCGGGACGGCCGCGCCGGACGTGCACCGGCCCCCAGGAGCCGACCCGGCACTGGTCGGGCCGGACCTCGGTCAGCGCGGCTTCGGCGGCGGCGTCGGCGGGCAGGCTCATCACGAGCGCCATGTAGCTGCCGTCCACGCCGATCCGGAGATCCCCCTCGGCCGAGCCGCGCACGAGGGTGCAGGCCGCGGGCCATCCTTGGGGGATCCCCGACTCGAAGAGCCCGACGAGGGCCAGGTGCCCGTTGGGGAGGCCGCTGAGCCGGATCCGCAGCGGCGCCGCTCGCTGCGGCTCGACCGGGACCGACCCGGCCAGCACCTCCTCGAGCGGCAGGGCCGCCAGATCGCGGGCGAGCCGCCGGAAGTGCCGGGGCGAGGTGCCGACGAGCCGGGTGAACTGGGTGGTGAAGGTGCCGAGGCTGGAGTACCCGACGTCCATGCAGATCGTGGTCACGTTCGCCTTCGTTCCCAGCAGCAGCCGCTTGGCCTCGGCGATCCGTAAGGCCGCGAGGAACCGCGCCGGGGTGGCGGAGGTGATCTGGCGGAAAACCCGGTGGAAGTGGAACGGGCTGAGGTACGCGACGCGCGCGAGCTCGTCGAGTGAATGCGTACCGCCGAGGTCGGCCTTGATCCGCCGTAGTGCCTGCCCGACCGCCCACAGGTGGGCGTCCTCGGACGTGCCCGTGGCCTCCCGAGTCTTCACCAAAGCTCCCGATGTCGTGGTAGGCCACCCCCAGTGCTCGACGATCCGGTTCCCGTCGAAGCTGAAGGTGTCGGAGCCGCCGACGGCGAACTTCTTGCCCGTCGCGGGATGCCCATGCAATCGCCGGTGTGCGAAAAGCGCAGTTCGATCGCCTGGGCCAAGAAACCGCTTTCGCAGACCGAAACCAGCACCTCGACCTTGGTCGCCGTCAGCGCGTTCGCCGCTTGGCCGAACCGGTGCGCGACGCCGTCCCGCCCCGGGGATCCCACGGCGGGGCGAAGTGGTCGACGAACTCGGGGGCCGAGACGTCCTGGATCACCGCGAAATCCTTAACAGTGAGCCGCGTGCTGACGAGATCGCGCCCGGCGACGATTTCCTCGATTTCGACGTGGATGTCGGGAAAGGCGGTGATGAATCGCTGCATCTCGGCACCGACCTCGGCGACCGGCGAGGTGCCATCTCGGCCGTGGTTGACCATTCCCGGGGCCCAGTAACGCATCATCGCCGTTACGTCCCGAACGTTCCAGGCATCGACCAGCCGCTGCGCGACAGCCTTGTTGGCGGCCGACCGGTTCGCGTCGGGATGTCACGATAATCCCCCCGAATCCACGTCGATGGCGGTCGTCGAATCACAGTCATCTGACCACAGCGGCGCGAGCGCGGGTTCTCCGAGATTGTCGAAACGGCGGCCTTGACGGGCCACGACGAGCCGTCGACACTGGGGCTGGCTCCCGTCCGTTCGTCGTCACTGGGAAGGACGGTCCACACATATGCCGATCATCGATTCCGTCCGACCGCGCCCACGCGCGGTGCCTATCCCGGCCGAGGGACAGGATGGGGTGTTCACGCAGACCTGGTTCCCGGTTTGTCTCAGCGCCGACCTCCCGCCCTCGGGCGGAATCGTGGGTGCCGAGCTCCTCGACGGCCGGGTGATCGCGGTGCGTTCGGCTGCGGGCGAGGTTGCGGTGCTCAGCGCGTACTGCGTCCACCTCGGCGCCGACCTGGCCGTGGGGAGTCTCGACGGCGAAGGGATCCGGTGCGCGTTCCACGGCTGGCGGTACGGAATGGACGGACGGTGCCGCTCGGTGGGCCCGGGCCGGGAGGCCGGCCTGTTCCGCTTCCCCACCGTGGAGAAGTACGGGATCGTCTGGGCGTTCAACGGGACCGAGCCGTTGTTCCCGATCCCCGGGACTTCGCCGCCGGAGCCGGGGTTGCCCTTGGTGCACCGCGCGGCCGCGTTCGGCCGGCGCCTCGCCGTCGACCCGTGGGTGGTCGCCGCGCAAACCCTCGACCTTCAGCACCTCTCCCCGCCGCACGAGGGAAAGTTCGTCGAGGACCCGCACGATTCATTGTCCTGGAAGGACTTCTCGGTCGGGTACCGCTACCACGCGCTGATGCCGGGCGGCGAGGAGTACAAGGTCTGGGCATCCATCCACGGGAGCAACATCTTCTGGCAGCACGGCACACTCGACGGCCGGTGGTTCCGGTGGATCACCGGGATGTCGGCGCCGCGGGCGGGGACGACCGCGTCGTTCTTCAGCTGGAGCACCCAGCGGGTGCCCGGTGAGCCGCCGGACGCTGCGGATGCGTTCCTGGCCAAGGTGCAGCTCTTCATGTTCGACCTGCTGGCCGAGGACGCCTCCGTCCTGACGACGATCCACTACACGCCGGGACTGCTGACGCCGGCGGACCGGGCCCTCTCGGAGTTCTTCGGCTATCTGCGCCGGTACCCGCGCGCGAACCCCGCCCGCCAGTACCTCCGGTGACACGGATGACCGCGCCCTGGCGGAGCCTCCGGCGCCGGGTGCTGACCCCGGACATCGCCGAAACCCGGATTTCGCGCCGCGGCTTCCACGTCAAGGACGATGCCGCCACGCGGCTGCTGGAGGCCGTCGGCCGGTCGTTCCTGCACGGTTTCGCCGTCGCGGCCGAGGCGCGGGGACCGGAGGACGTCCCCGATCCGCTCGACCAGGTCGCCGTGAGGATGCGAGGATTCTGCTACGAGGGCGCGGCGATGGCGTTCGCGATCCGCGACGGGCTCTCGGTGTGGGGCCGGAACACGCCGCGATTCGTTGCAGGGCCAGGAGAACCACATCTGTACATGGCTTACGTCGGGATCGGCTGGGCGCTGGCCAGGCTGCCGCGGTTCCGGCATGCCCGCGTGCTCGCCGCAGTGAGCGATCCGGTGCTGCGGTGGCTCGTCCTCGACGGATACGGGTTCCACCAAGCCTACTTCCACACCGCGCGGTACGTTCACCGCCGTCTTCGCGATGCTTATGTCCCCCGCTTGGGCGGCACGGGCACGGCGTATTCCGATCGTGCGATCGACCAGGGCATCGGGCGCGCGCTGTGGTTCATCGGGGGAACCGACCCGAACCGCGTGGCGGAGCTCATCGGCGGATTCGACGCAGACCGGCACGCGGATCTCTATAGTGGAGCCGGCCTCGCGGCGACGTATGCGGGCGGCGCGGATCCCGAGGAGCTGGCTGAACTTGCCGAGCGTGCCCGTGAGTACCGTCCGCAGCTCGCCCAGGGAAGCGCGTTCGCCGCCGAAGCCAGGGCACGCGCCGGCCTCGTCGTACCGGAGACAGAAAGCGCTTCGCGCGTGTTGTGCGGGATGTCCGCGGAGGACGCCGCGCAACTGGCCAGGGAAGCGAAACCCGGCCCGTCGGCGGATGGCGTCGTTCCGGCTTACGAGTTGTGGCGGACGCGCGTGGCGGAGAAGTTCGTCTCGCCGGGCGGTTGATGGCCGACGGTCCCGTTCTCGGGTACGGGCCGGGCAATGTCGGAGAACACCGCGATCGCGGGCGGGTGCAGGCTGGTCGGAACTGGCGGATCTTTTGCCCGTGTGGGGAAGGGATAGAGGGGAGATCGTTGCGGTGTCCTGGTTGCGCAGATCGGTCCCGGCCATTGCGGCGGTTTTGCTCGCGCTGTCGCTGTTCTTTGTAGTCGACGGCCAAGTCGCCGCTCAGGACCCGGCTCCGCGGGCCGGCGGCTACCGTTTCCAGGAGCTGCCGATCGCGTATCCGCCCGGATACGAACGCCTGCCGAAGCGCACCGTCCGGGAGGTCAATCCCGCTTATACGCGCATCAGGTCGTGGATTTCCTCGGTGGGCGCCGCGATCGCGGTCAACGACCTGACCGGGCACGGCCGCGCCGACGGGATGTGTTTCGTCGACACGAGAACCGACGCCGTCGTGGTCACCTACACCCCGACCGCACCCGAGGCGGACCGGTTCACCCCGTTCGTGCTGGATCCGGCGCCGTTGCCGATGGACGCGGCGATGGCGCCGATGGGCTGTGTCCCCGGCGATTTCAACGGTGACGGCGGGATGGACCTGCTGGTCTACTACTGGGGTCGCACGCCGATCCTGTTCCTGGCCAAGGCGAAGGCGTCGGCACCCGCAGCGGTTTCCTACCAGCCCCGGGAACTGGTGGCCAACGAATCCGCGGACGGCGGCTACCACGGTCCGCGGTGGAACACCAACGCCGTCGGGGTCGGCGACTTCGCGGGTGACGGCCGCCCCGCGCTGTTCATCGGCAATTACTTCCCCGACTCCGATGTGCTCGATCCCCGTGGCCAGGGCAACGTCGAGATGAACACGTCGATGTCCAGTGCGGCCAACGCGGGCGGCGCGCACGTGTTCCGCTGGTACGCCGGGACTGCGGGTGAGCAGCCGACGGCGACCTATGTGCCCGAACCCGGCGCGGTTCCGTACGAGGCGTCGAACGGCTGGACACTGGCGGTCGCCTCGGCGGACCTGACCGGAAGCGGCCGCCAGGACGTTTACGTCGCGAATGACTTCGGGCACGATTTCCTGCTGCACAACGTATCGCCACCCGGCCGCATCCGTTTCGCGGTGGTGCGCGGAGAACGGACTCCGGTGACACCGAAGTCGTTCGTCTTGGGCAACGACTCGTTCAAGGGCATGGGGATTGACTTCGCGGACCTGAACCGCCGCGGCCGGTTCGACATGCTGGTCAGCAACATCACCACGGCGTGGGGCTTGGAGGAGAGCAACTTCGTCTGGGTGAACCAGGCCGACAGTGCCGCCGCGATGGCCAAGGACCTGGACGCCGGTTTCGCGCCGTTCCGGCAGGAGGCCCAGGAGTACGGGCTGGCGTGGTCCGGCTGGGGCTGGGACGTCAAGGCCGCCGACTTCCGCAACACCGGAGACCTGGACGTGGTCCAGACCGTCGGTTTCGTCAAGGGCGGCACCGACCGGTGGGCGTGGCTGCAGGAACTGGCGATGTCGAACGACAACCTGCTGGTGAACCCGGCGATGTGGCCTCACGTCGAACCCGGTGACGACATCGCCGGGCACCAGCCGCTCGCCTTCTACGCCAGGGGCGACGACGGGAAGTACGTCGACATCAGCGAGCAGCTGGGCCTGGCCGTGCCGACTCCGACGCGGGGCATCGCCATCGCGGACACCACCGGGACGGGAACACTCGACTTCGCGGTCGCCCGCCAGTGGGACGCGCCTGCCTTCTACGTCAACCAGTCACCCGGCCGCGGTGCGTACCTCGATCTGCGGCTGTACCGGCCGGTCGCGGGCACCGGCGGGATGCGTGCGGCCGGCACGCCGGCCTACGGCGCCACCGTGCGGGTCACCACTCCGGACGGTCGCACGCAACTGTCCCAATTGGACGGTGGTGGCGGTCACAGCGGGAAACGGGACTTCGGAGTCCACTTCGGACTCGGTACGGCCTCGGGTCCGGTACAGGTGCAGCTCGATTGGCGAGACGGGGCGGGGGTCCGGCACCGGCAGATGCGGCCGCTCGAGCCCGGCACCCACACGTTCCTGCTGACCGACGGTGTCCAGGAGGTCCCGAGCCGATGACAGCCACAGTCCCCACCCGGTCACCCGAGGCGCCGGAGAAGACACTCTTCCCGCCGGCGGCGCCGAAGACGTTGCCTGCCCTGGACGCGCGGTACCTGGCGCTGCGGAACTTCGCCATCTCGATCAGCGTGTTCAACGTGCTGGGCTACACGGTGCTGGGATTCGAGCAGCCTTGGCTGTGGCCGGTCATCGCGGTCGCGGTGGGCTATCTGACCGAGCTCGTCTTCGAGCTGATCAGCGCGTGGGCTTGGCGCCGTCCGGCGCGGTTCACCGGGCGCGGCGCACGCGGGGTGTACGAGTTCCTGCTGCCCGCACACATCACCAGCCTGGCGGTGAACATGCTGCTGTACGCGAACGACCAGATCTGGCCGGTGATCTTCGCGGTGGTCGTCGGCGTCACGGGCAAGCATGCGTTCCAGGCCCCGATCGGCGGCAGGCTGCGGCACTTCATGAACCCGTCGAACTTCGGGATCACGGTCACCCTGCTGTGCTTCGGCTCGTGGGTCAGCATCGCGCCGCCGTACGAGTTCACCGAGAACGCCAACACGTTCTTCCGGATCATGATCCCGCTGGTCATCGCGACCGCCGGGGCGGTGATCAACGCCGCGCTCACCCGCCGGATCCCGCTGATCGCGGGCTGGATGGGCGGGTTCGCCGTCCAGGCCCTGATCCGGCACTGGATCTGGGACGTCTCCCTGAGCACCGCGCTCGGGGTGATGTCCGGGGTCGCGTTCGTGCTCTTCACCAACTACATGATCACCGACCCGGGGACCACGCCGTCGAAGCCGCGCGCGCAGTTCGTGTTCGGCTCGGCCGTCGCCGTGGTCTACGGCGTCCTCATGGTGCTGAACGTGGTCTACACGCTGTTCTTCGCCGTGTCGATCGTGTGCGCGGTGCGCGGGGCCGCCTGGTGGATCGCCCAGGCGCGGGAGCGGCGTGGTGAGGGCGACCCGGTGGCCGGTGCGGCGGCATGAACCGGGCCAGGATCGCGGTGGTCGGCATGGCCTGCCGCTACCCGGACGCCGACTCGCCGGACCGGCTGTGGGAAAACGTGCTCGCCGGTCGGCGAGCCTTCCGGCGGCTGCCGGATGTCCGGACGCGGCTCGACGACTACTACGCACCGGACCCGGCCGTGCCGGACCGGTTCTACGCGGCGATGGCTGCCGTCCTCGAGGGATTCGAGTTCGACCGCGTGCGCTACCGGATCGCGGGGAGCACCCACCGGTCGACCGACCCGGTGCACTGGCTGGCCCTGGACACCGCGGCGAAGGCCCTCGAGGACGCCCGTCTGCCGGGCGGGGCGGGAATACCCCTGGAAAGCACGGGTGTCGTCGTCGGCAACACGTTGACCGGCGAGTTCAGCCGGGCGAACGTACTGCGCCTGCGGTGGCCGTACGTCCGCCGGACCGTCGCGGCGGCGCTCCGCGAACTGGAGTGGACCGGGGATCGCCTCCGGCCGTTCCTCGACGAGCTCGAGCGCCGGTACAAGGCGCCGTTCCCGGAGATCGACGAGGACAGTCTCGCCGGGGGCCTCGCCAACACCATCGCGGGCCGGATCTGCAACTACTTCGACTTCGGCGGGGGCGGCTACACCGTGGACGGCGCGTGCTCGTCCTCCCTGCTTTCGGTGGCCACGGCGTGCACAGCGCTCGCCGACGGTGACCTCGACGCGGCGATCGCGGGCGGGGTCGACCTGAGCATCGATCCCTTCGAGCTGGTCGGGTTCGCGAAAACCGGTGCGCTCGCGCGAGACGAGATGCGAGTCTACGACCGCGGTTCGAACGGGTTCTGGCCCGGCGAAGGCTGCGGGATGCTGGTGCTGATGCGGGACGAGGACGCCGTCGCCCGCGGCCTTCGGCGGCACGCGACGATCGCGGGATGGGGCTACTCCTCCGACGGTGCGGGCGGCATGACCCGGCCCGAGGTCGCCGGCCACCGGCTCGCGCTGCGCCGGGCGTACCGGATGGCCGGGTTCGGCATCGGGGACGTCGGCTACCTGGAGGGGCACGGGACCGGCACCGCGGTGGGGGACGCCGCCGAGCTGCGCGCACTCGGGGAGGCGCTGAGCGAGGCCGGGCCCGGCACGGCCCCGGTGGCCATCGGCACGGTCAAGGCGAACATCGGCCACACGAAGGCGGCCGCGGGAGTCGCCGGGCTGATCAAGGCGGTGCTGGCGGTCCGCCATGGCGTGATCCCACCGGCCAGCGGCCACTCCGCCGCCCATCCGGAGCTGACCGGGGACCGGCCGGTGCTCCGCGTGCCCGACGTCGCCGAGCCGTGGCCGGGCGACGGGCCGCCACGGGCAGGGGTGTCTTCGATGGGTTTCGGCGGCATCAACGCGCATGTCGTGGTGGAGCACGCGGACGGTACCGCGGCTTCGCCGGCGGCGGCGCGGACGCTGGTGCGATCGCGGCAGGACGCCGAGTTGCTCCTGCTCGACGCCGGAACCCCGCCGGAGCTGGCGGCCGAGGCCCGGCGGCTGGCGGGCATGGCGGACCTGATGTCCTTCGCCGAGCTGGGAGACCTCGCGGCGGCACTGGCCAGAGGGCTGTCCGGAGGAGGTGTCCGCGCGGCGGTCGTGGTGGGCTCGCCGGCCACGGCCGCGGCCGCACTGCGGCAGCTCGCGGACGCCGTCGCGGACGGCAGCCGGGAACTGGTCGATCCCCGGCGGGGGATCTTCCTGGGGAGCGGGACGGCCCGGCCCCGGATCGGGTTCCTGTTCCCCGGCCAGGGTGCGGGCCGGCGCGGGGACGGCGGCGCGCTGCGGCGCCGGTTCGCCGCCGCCGACCGGCTGTACGAGTGTGCCCGGCTGCCGGTGGACGGCGATCCCGCGGCCACGGAACTGGCCCAGCCCCGGATCGTGGCGTCGTCGGCCGCCGGGCTGCGCGTCCTCGGCGAGCTGGGGATCGAAGGGACCGCGAGTGCCGGGCACAGCCTGGGCGAGCTGACCGCACTGCACTGGGCCGGCGGCATGGCCGAGGACGTCCTGCTCCGGATCGCCGAGGTCCGCGGCCGCATCATGGCCGCTGCCGCGACCGGCGACGGCACGATGGCGGCGATCGGCGCGTCCCCGGACCAGGTCCGGCCGCTGCTGGCCGGCGAGCCGGTGACGATCGCCGGCTACAACGGGCCGTCGCAGACCGTCGTGTCCGGGCCGAAGGACGCGGTCTGGGCGGTGAGCATGCTGGCGGAGGACCGCGGGTTCACGGTCGGCCCCCTCGCGGTGTCCCACGCGTTCCACTCCGCCGAGATGGGCCCGGCGGGTACCCGGCTGCGCGCGTGGCTGGACGAAGAGGGCGGCTTCCACCGCTTGCACCGCACGGTCTTTTCGACGGTCACGGGGGAGTGCCTGGCCCCGGGCACGGACTTGCCCGCGCTCCTGGAGCGGCAGGTCCACGCGCCGGTCCGGTTCGCGGACGCGGTCACCGCGCTCGCCGCGCACTGCGATTTGCTGCTGGAAGTGGGACCAGGCCGGACGCTGACCGATCTGGTCGCGCAGATCGCGCCGGAGCGCCCGGCGGTGGCCCTGGAGACCGACAGCCCGTCCCTCTGCGGGCTGCTGCGCGGCGTGGCGGCGGCCTACGCGCTCGGCGCGCCCGTGTCGGTGCGTGTGCTGTTCGACGGGCGGTTCACCCGGCCGTTCCCCCTTGACAAGGAGTTCAGCTTCCTCGCGAGCCCGTGCGAGGCGGCGCCGGTCGACGACGGGAGCGCCGAGCCGGCGGTCCCCGAACGCGGCGAGCCCGATCCGCTGTCCGGCAGCCGGGGGAATCCCGTGGACGTCCTCCGGCGGCTCGCGGCGGAACGTGCGGAACTGCCGCTCGAGGCCGTCGGGGCGGACACCCACCTCCTGGACGATCTGCACCTCAGTTCGATCACCGTCGGGCAGATCGTCGGCGACGCGGTCCGCGAGCTCGGTATCGGTGCACCGGTGTCCGCCACGGCTTATGCCACGGCCAGCCTCGCCGACCTCGGCGAAATGCTCGACGAGCTGCGGAGCACTTCGACGGGGCCGGACGAAGCGGCACCGGCCGAAGTGCCGGGCGTGGCTCCCTGGGTGCGGGCCTTCCGCGTCGACCTCGACGAGCCGGTGCCCGGACCCGCGCCCGCGGAGCGCGTGGCCGGCACCTGGCGGCTCGTCGCGCCCGAGCCGTACCCGCTGGCGAAGGTGCTGGCCGGGCTGCTCGAGGACGCGGGACTCGGGAACGGTGTCCTGCTGTGCCTGCGGGCCGACTGCGGGGAGGACGAGGCGGAGGCCATGCTCGCCGCGGCGCGTGCCGCACTGGCGCTGGCGAAGCCGGCACGCTTCGTCGCGGTCGGCGGTCCTCGCGGCGCGGGCGCGCTGGCGAAGACGCTGCACCTGGAGGCGCCGTGGATCACCACGAGCGTGCTGACGCTGCCCGGCCCGGAGGACCTCGTCGGCGAAGAGGCCGAGGCCGCGGCCGAGCGGATCCTGCGGGCCGTCGCCGGCACCCGCGGCTTCGGCGAGACGGTGTTCGACGCCGCCGGGACCGCGCGGACGCCGGTTCTGCGCGTGCTGCCCTGCTTCCCGGGCGAGGCGGTGGCACCAGTGCTCGCCTCGGACGACGTCGTGCTGGTCACCGGGGGAGGCAAGGGCATCACGGCTGAGTGCGCACTGGCGCTGGCGGCGGAGAGCGGGGCGGCGCTGGCCCTGCTGGGGCGCTCCTCGCCGGGCGAGGACGCCGCGCTCGCCGCCAACCTCGAGCGGATCGAGGCGTCCGGGATGCGCGTGCGGTACTACCGGGCGGACGTCACCGCGCCCGGCGAGGTGGCCGCGGCGGTCGCGCGGATCGGCCGCGAGCTGGGCCCGGTGAGCGTCGTGCTGCACGGCGCCGGGCACAACGAACCGCGTGCGCTCGCGAAGCTCGAGGCATCCGCGTTCCGCCGGACCTTGGCGCCCAAGGTGGGCGGGCTGCGCACCGTGCTGGCCGCGGTCGCCCCGCGGTTGCTCGTGACGTTCGGGAGCGTGATCGGGCGGGCGGGCCTGCGCGGCCAAGCCGACTACGCGGTCGCCAACGACTGGCTGACCGAGCTGACGGAGCGGTACGGGCGGGAGCGGCCGGAGTGCCGGTGCGTCGCACTGGAGTGGTCGGTGTGGTCGGGCACCGGGATGGGTGAGCGGCTCGGCGTCCTCGAAGCCCTGGTGCGGGAGGGAATCCAGCCGATCCCGGCCGCCGAGGGGGCGGCGATGCTCCGCCGGGTGCTGGGCGAGCCGGATGCTCCCGGAGTCGTGGTGGTGGCGGGACGGTCCGGCGGACTGCCGACCGTGCGGCAGCAGCGCGACGAACTGCCGCTGCTGCGCTTCCTCGAACGCACCCGGGTCCACTGCCCCGGCGTGGAACTGGTGGCCGAGGCCGGCTTGTCCGCGGGCGGCGACCCGTACCTGGCCGACCACGTGCTCGACGGCAACCCGGTGTTCCCCGCGGTGCTGGGCATGGAGGCGGTCTGCCAGGTCGCGTCCGCGGTCGCCGGCCGGACCGACGTGCGGGCCCTCGAAGACGCGGAGCTCCTGCGACCCGTCGTCGTGCCGCCGGGTGAGACCAGGACGATCCGGATCGCCGCGCTCGCCGTGGCCGGGGACGCGGTCCGGGTGGCCGTCCGCGCGGCCGAGACGGGCTTCGTGGCCGACCACGTCCGTGCGACCGTCCGATTCGGACAGAGCGCTGCCGGGGAACCGGCGCCCGCCGGGGAAGGCTCGCTGCTTCCCATCGACCCAGTTACCGATCTCTACGGTTCGGTGTTGTTCCAGGGCACCCGGTTCCGGCGGTTGACCGGATATCGCGTGCTCGGCGCGAAGAACTGCGTCGCGGAGATCGCGCCGGGACCGGCGGAGGGGTGGTTCGGCGGGTTTCTGCCCGCCGGGCTCGTGCTCGGCGATCCCGGCCGCCGGGATGCGCTGATGCACGTCGTCCAGTGCTGTGTCCCGGACACGACGCTGCTGCCGGTGCGCGTCGGTCGGCTGGAGATCGTCCCCGACGCGGGGGACGGCTCGGTCACGGTGGCCGCGACCGAGCGCGGCCACGACGGGGACACCTATGTCTACGACCTCACCGTGCGCGACTCCCGGGGTGTGCCGGTCGAGCGCTGGCTTGGGCTCGAGCTCCGGGCCGTGGCCAGGCGCGACATCCGCGAGCCGTGGCCCCCGCTGCTGCTCGGTCCGTACCTGGCGCGGCGGTGCGCCGCGTGGCTGCCGGGCACGCCCGGCTGCGCCGTGGTGCCGGACGGGCAGGGACTCTCCCGCCGCGAGCGGTCCGCGGCCGCGATCACCGCCGCGGCCGGCGGTACCGGAACAGTCGTCCGGTACCGGCCCGACGGCAGGCCGGAAGCCGGCCGGGGCTTGCAGGTTTCGGCGTCGCACGGGGCAGGCGTGACCTTCGCTGTCGCGGGCACGGTGCCGGTCGGGTGCGACGTGCAGCCGCTGGCCTCCGGTAGCGGGCAGCGGTGGCCGGCGTTGCTCGACGACGGCGGGCTCGCCCTCGCGAGGCTGGCCTGCCGGGAAAGCGGCGAAGCCTTCGGGCGAAGTGCGGGCCGGGTGTGGAGTGCCGTCGAGTGCCTGCGCAAGCTGGGCCACGCGGTCGTGCGTGAACCGCTGGTCTTCGACGAGGCCGGGCCGGACGGCTGGGTGCGGTTCCGCTCCGGTTCCGTCCGGATCGCCACCTGGGCCGGCACGCTGCGCCACGCCGGCGATCCGGTGGTGTTCTCGGTGGCCGCGGGAGAACGGCCGTGACCGGGCCGCCGTTCTACGAATACCGGCACGTCGTCGGATTCGAGGAGACCAATCTGGTCGGCAATGTCTATTACGTGAACTACCTGCGCTGGCAAGGACGGTGCCGCGAGTTGTTCCTCCGGGACGAGGTGCCGGAGTTGATCGCCGATATCCGGGCCGGTCTCCGGCTGCTGACGGTCCGCTGCGAATGCGATTACCTCGCCGAAACCACCGCGTTCGACGAGATCTCCGTGCGGATGCGGCTCGACGACCTCACCCAGACCCGGATCGGGTTCGCCTTCGACTACGTCAAGGGGTGCGGCGAACTCGTGGCACGGGGCTACCAGCGCGTCGCCTGCTTGCGGGGTCCGGACGACGACATCCGGCCATGCCGGGTGCCCGAGCCGCTCCGAGCCGCGCTGAGTCGCTACGCGGTACCGCCGAACCGGTCGAATCCCAACTCGATTCTCCCACTCGGTTGATCGTCTGCGAAAAAGCGCAATAGTCGATAGTGAAAACCTTCGGCGGGAATATTCGACTTGCCCTGACCCTGATCAAGATGCTCGTTCGCATGTCATTTCGTGTGCTAGACTCCGAGTGAGCAGGGCCTTCGGGGTGGGCAGCCGCGTCGCGACGTCTCGCACGGTTTGACGATTTCACCGTGCCGGAATGCGTTCGGTCTTGGCCAGGTCGTTGCGACTGATCTTCGCGATTGCCGGCGCCGTGCGGCGACGTGCACCACAAGTGGCGCGAAGGGGGGAACTTCCGTGCGCGTGACCGTGGACCGGGCGATCACCGTGATGTGGGAGCGGTTCGGGGATCCGCTGACACTGGCCGACCTCGCCGATGCCGCCTTCGTCAGCAGATTCTATTTCTCGCGGGTGTTCAAGGACGCCACGGGAACCTCACCGGGCCGGTTCCTGTCGGCCATCCGGCTGACCAAGGCGAAGAACTACCTCCTGCGGACCTCGTTGAGCGCGGGCCACATCTCGACGATGGTCGGTTACAACAGCGTGGGCACCTTCACCAGCCGGTTCGGCTGGAGCGTCGGGATGTCACCGGTGCGGTACCGCTACCACTCGGAGTCGGGGGCGCCGGGGGTCTTCGTGCCGTCGCCTCGCTGTCCCGAGCGCCGCGGCGAGCTGCGGGGGCGGCTCGAACCGGTCGCGATCACGCGGCCGTACCGGGTGTACGTCGGATTGTTCGGCACTCCGATCGCCCAGGGCCTGCCGGTCTCGTGCGCCGTCCTGGAAGGCCCGGGCGACTACCGGCTGCCGGGCGTGCCGGACGGGACGTGGTACATCCGTGCCGCGGCGGTCGCGACCACCGACGTCGACCCGCGGCCGTGGGTCCGGCGCCCGCTCGGCGTGGGCGAGTGCGGGCCGGTACTGGTCCGCGGCGGGGTGTGTGACGGCGAATGCGCCCTGCGGATCCGTCCCATGGCGCTGACCGACCTGCCGATCCTGCTGTTCCTCCCCGAGCTGGACTGCCGCGAAGTGCCGTGCGCGGTGCGCCTGCCCGTCGTGTCCGGGTGAGCGGGCACGACGGGCTCCCGGTCACGCGCTCCATGAGTGCGGCCCCGAGGAGGGCCGGCCCGACGGCTCCGGGGGACGGCCGCCGGTGAGGAGGTGCTCCAGCCTGCCGAACGCGCCCACCCAGAACTGGGTGAGCAGGGTGCGGTCGTGCGGCGCCGCCTCCCGCGAGCCGAATATCTCCCAGCCGGTGTGGAACACCTGGAGCAGGCTCCCGCCCAGCTGGGCGGGCTCGATCCAGAGGTACCCGGACAGCTGCCCGGGCCAGCCGAGGCGCTCCAGGGTGAAGCTCACGCTCGGCAGGTACGACGGGAACCGCTGCCCGGCCTCGACGTGCTCGGTCACAGTCAGCGCGGCGGTCCCGCTCGCGTCGCCGAGCACGAACGGCATCCGGTCGCCGCTCGCGAGCGAGCCCGCCGTGCGGCCCAGCCAGAACTGCAGGGCGGGCACCGCGGTCAGCGCCGCCCACGCCTCGAACGGCGGCACGGGCAGCTCGGCCTGGACGTAGGGTCCCATGCGCCGCCACGTCCACCGCACGTCGCGATCCGTGGCGATGTGGTCGGCCAGCTGGTCCAGGATGCCCGGCCACCCCATGCCGTTCCAGGAGCGCCAGTCGGCCGGGCCGTTCACCCCGATCTCGGTCACCGTGACCGAGGTGCTGTCGCCGAGCTCGGCGAGCTGCCACGTCACTCGCGTCGCCGGGCCGACGCCGACCCAGCGCCACCGGTAGCCGAGCCGCGCGGAGCGGTCGTCGTCGCCCGGTGGCTCCACGACGTCGGTCTGGCACCTGAAGAACTCGCCGTCGCGGAAGTCCAGGATGCTCGCTTCGCCCGGGCACGCCCAGCTCGGGCCGGTGGCGGCCAGCCAGCGGCCGACCCGCTCGGAGGTCGTGAGCGCCTCCCAGACCGCGTCGACGCACGCGGGGATCAGCACGGTGGTGATCAGCCGCTCCCACCGGTCCTGGGCGACGGGTCTCGCCGACGGGCGCAGCGGCGGGAACGGTGACGGTTCGTCCAGCGGCACGAGGAGTTCGTCGGGCACGGCGGTCTTGTCTACTGTGGTCACTGCGGCCTCCGTTCGGGTCGGGCACGAAAGCGGTCCGGCCCCTGGTGGGGGAGGCCACGGGCCGGACCGGCGAAGAGCTGACGGATCAGCGCACCTGCTCCTCGGCGAGGTACCCGCCCATGTTGAACCGCAGGCTCGTCAGGTAGCCGACCGGTTCACCGTCGGGGTCCTGCACGTCGTACAGCGGGAGCATCCGGTAGATCTGGCCCTTGCCGGGTGCCCCGGCCGGCGGGATCGACCGCACGTCGTCGATGGTCAGGATGACCGGCTCCCGGTTGAACAGCGTCTTTCCCAGCTTCGGCATGTCGAACAGGCAGCCGACGGCCATCCGGCACGCCTTGGCGGCCGGCCCCTCGCCCGCGTACGGATCGAACGGAGTGCGGATCTGGCCCGCGGACAGGCAGTCGGGGTTGAGCGTAGTGGTGATCCGGCCGAGTTCCTCGGACTCGGCGACCATCTTCATCTCGATGAGGTTGGTGTAGACCTCGGCGCCCGCCCACTCGCAGTCGGTGGCTTCGGACCGGACGACGCGTACGTAGCCGTCGAACTCGACGTTGAACTCGCCGACGCCGGGGATGTTGAACGTGTCCCACGAGTGCAGGCCCAGGTTGTCGATGCCGGGCTCCGGGGGTGTCCACTTGACGACCGGGGTGCCCTCGTAGAGATTCGGCACGCCGTCGACGGAGACCGGACGGCCGTAGATCGTGGTCTTGGCGTGATCGGCTGTGGTCATCACTGGTCCTTTCGGGAAGTTGTGGCGGTGCTCAGATGCCCACGGTCCGGTAGTCGCAGCACGTGCGTCCGGGCTCGTCGGGGATGCCGTCCTGGTCGCTGTCGAGCTCGCCGTCGACGGTGCTGTAGACGTCGCGGGAGTTGAGGTCGATGCGGCCGTCGCCGTCCCAGTCGTTGAGCTTGCCCTTGAAGGTGCCGAGGATGAAGACGTTGGTCAGGTCGCGAACCTCCGGGTCGTGCAGCGTCGACAGCACGCCGTTGCCCGGCCGCAGGATCTCGCCGAGCGACTTGCCCGCCACGGAATCGACGTCGGTATAGCCCCAGCCCTGGAACCGGCCGCGGACGTACCTGATCGCCGGCTCGCCGTGGACCAGCATCGACGGGTCGAGGTGCCAGTTGCCGTAGCGGGCGAACCCGATCCTCGTCTCGTGCGTGCCCTTCGACGGGTCGTCCGCGCGACCGGACTTGAAGAACGTCCGGGGGACCTGTGACTCGAAGTAGAAGTTGCCGCGGTCACTGCGGGTCCGCTCGGTGAACCCGCGGAACAGGTAGTTGTCCATGTGCGGCGAGCCGTCCGCGTGCAGCCCGGTGATGGTCTTGGCCATCAGCAGCTGCTTCTCGCGGGTGGCCACGTTCGGGCAGGCGTGCGCCTGGCCGTAGATCCGGGCCAGCCCGAGTGGGCCGAGAGACATCTTGCCCCAGTGCCGGTTGGTGGCGTCCAGCCGGACGTAGAGGTCGCAGTGGATGAGCAGGTGGATGGTCTCGTCGAAGGTGCGTCCCTCGGTGAAGACCGCGCCGCGGCCGTCGAACGCGGGGTCGCCCGTCGCCAGCTCGCTCGCGAACAGCGTCGACCACTCGGCGATCTCGGGGTCGGCGTCGCGCTGGAACCGGCGCAGTGCCGCGATCGCGTGCGGGCCGCCGAGTTTTTCGATGGCCCACAAGGTGCCCCAGCGGACCTCGCGGTCCTGCTCGGTCCGGACGACCTCGGCGAGCACTTCGAAAGCGTCGGGGAGATCGCGGTCCGCGTACTCGTAGACGGCCTGCTCGCGCAGCACGCGATCCGGATGGTGCAGCGCGTCGTGCCGCAGCTCGTCGTCGGTGCGGCTGTCGACGCGGACAGCGGCCCGGTTGAGGGCATAGCCGAAGTCGCTCGCCCACGCGGCCGGGTCGCCCGCGACGAACCGCGGGTCCACGCTCAGCGTCGTGCGGTAGGCGAAGTTCAATGCGTCCCGCTGTTCGTTCCGCAGCGTCACGAGCGGCGGGACGTCGACCGGAAGAGCGGCTTGGGGATCCAGTTCACTCAGCGATTGTGCTGATTTGTTGCACAGATCAATGGCCATCGGCTGTGCCTCCGTGCTGGCTATGTCGGGTCTGCTTGCTGTCACGCTACGAGCGGTCCACCCGGGAAACTTCTCGCGACTTGCCATTGCCACCTGGGCCGTCGGCAGTGGTGAGGGTCAAGTCGATCAGGTAGGGTCGAGGTGCCCGGGACAATCTCATTCGCCGGTCCGCCGCGCTGTCGGGGAGGGTTTTGATGGGCACGAATCTCCGGCCGGGAACGGATTTGACATTTGTTCCGGTGGCTCGGCGCCCAAAACGGAACATTCCCGCAGGCGAGTCGATTTCCGACTCCGTTATTCGAGTGGACGATGACGGAATCGTCGTCGAACTCGGTGCGCGCTGGCGTCCGGGAGACGCCACCCTGATGCTGAACGCGATCCGCGCGGCGGCCGCCGGCGAGGTCCCGCTGACCCTCCTCCACCGGGGCGCGGGCGGCCGGAGCCTGCTGCTGGCCGCGTCGGCCGAGTGGCCGCGGCTGAAGTGCCGGGAGGTCGTGCGGGACGCGCATGCCGCGTTCCGGCCGCGGTTGCCGCGTTGGGCGCACCACCGCCTGCTCCCATCGGGGCGGCCGATGCGGCCCACGGGGATAGCGATCTCCGGCGGCCTCGGCGGGCTCGGGCTGGCGGTGGCCGCCCGGCTCGGCGCGGCGGGACACCGGCTTTGGCTGCTCGACCGGCGGCCGGTCAGCGGGCTCGCGGTCGCCGATCAGCACCGGCTGGCCGCGGTCGCGCGAGCGACTCGCGTCGTCGTGCACCAAGCCGACGTCACGAAGGCGGTGCCGGACAGCCCGTTCCCGGTGACCGCGCTCGTCCACGCGGCGGGCGACCTGGAGCTGCACCCGTTGCGGGACATCGGTGCCGGACGGCTGGAACGGCTGGCACCGGCCAAGGCCGCCGGGCTGCGCACGCTGGTCCGCGCACTCGCGCCGGGCGGGCTCCGCTCGGTGCTGGTGTTCGGCTCGACCGAATCGCGGCGCCCGCACCCGCTGTTCGGCGGGTACGCGCTCGCCAACGAGCTGGTCCGGCTCGAGGCCGCGCGGCTGCGCCGCAAGCACCGCGGGGTGCGCCTGGTCACCGCGGAGTGGTCGTTGTGGTCGGACGTCGGGATGGCGAGCCCGAGCGCGGGCGCGGCGGCCGCCGCCGGGTTCGCCACGGTGCCACCGGACTGGGGTGCCCAAGCTGCCGAACTGCTGCTGGACGCGGGGAACTCCGTGCCCGGCGAACTTGTCCTCGGCGGCCCCCAGCCGACCGCGGACCGTCCGCTGGCGGCGATCGCCGGCGTCGCGGGCACTTCGGTGGCCAGGGACGGGCAATCCGTGGACCGGCTGGTGGCGCTGTGCCGTCCGGTTCGTGGTGGCCGCCACCGCGGGGCGGGCGGGCGGGGGTCGGTCGTCCGCGCGGTCGTCGACGGCCGCGCGGTCGCGACCTGGACCTCGCCCGTCCACGACTGGGCGGACCGGCGGCCGGGATGATCCCGTACCCGATCGAGCTCGCGGCCGAGCTGCCCGTCGACGCCGGCGCGGCCTGGCGGACGCTCGTCGAGGCCCGCCGCACGCGGCCGTGGTGGGGCCGGCTCGACCGGGACATCACCCGCGTCGCCCAGCAGGTCGTGGTCCGGACCGGCTCGGCGTCGCACTACCGGCTCTGGATCGAGACGCTGGAACCCGGCAGGCTCCTGGAGTTCACCTCCGCCTACCTCGGCGTCGAGCCGGTCACCTTCGTTCGTGTCGAAGTGGCCGAACCCGGACCGGGCCGGACGCGGCTCAGGCTGTCGGAGCAGCTCGCCACCGACGATCCGGCCACCGTCCACCAGGCACGGGAACTGTGGCGGCACCGGCTCGACCGGCTGACCGCCACTACTGACACTGCTGCGCAGTCCGGCCCCGTGGACGGCGACGCGATCGTCGTCGCCCGTGATCTCGGCGGGGCCGGGCGGCGGCCGCTGCACGGGGCGGTGCTCCGCGACTGGCTGCCGCTGTCCGGGACCGGGTGGCCGCCACGCTGGTTCCACGTCGTCGACTCCCACGGCGCGCGGCCGTTCCCGATCACCGGCTGGCAGGTGCACTACGACGACCGGCTCGTCATCGGGATCGGCATCGTCCCCGGCGTCCGGCCCACCCGCGCCGACATCGGGCTCGCGGTGGGGCGGGAGTCGCTGGAGCTCACGGTGCGGCACAGCGGCTGGCTCACGATCGACATCGACGCCGAGGCGCGCGAGATGGTGCGGGACCGTTTCGCCGCGACCTGGCGGCACGCGCTACGCCGGGCGGCGGGGGCATGACAGATCAGTGCAGCCCGGTGGCCGCCGGGATCTGCAGGCCGGGCCACCACCGGCGCAGGGTGCCCTCGGCGATCATCAGCGACATCAGGGGGAACGCGAAGTCGGCGGGAGGATGCACCCCGAACTTCTGCTGCGTTTCGAACACTTTGGGGCCGAAGTCCGTCATGTCGAAGCGGTCCGCGGTCGCCGACCGGACGAGGTCGGCGATCTCGGCGGCGAAGGCGGTCCGGCCGGCCGGCGAGCGCCGCCGCGGAGGTCCTCCGGGGAAAGCCGAGTCGTACATGATCTCCCCGCACCGCGTCCCGTTGCGCAGGGAGAGGTTCACGAAGAAGTCCCGCAGCGCGCGGCCCACCGTTTCGGGGATCTCGACGCTGTACCCGGCGTCGAGCATGACCACCGAACCGTCCTGCCGGACGTAGATGTTTCCGGGGTGCAGGTCGCAGTGCACGAAGCCGTCGCGGAAGATCATCGCGCCGACCGCGCTCAGCGCGCGTGCCGCGGCGTCGTCGCGGACGTCGTCGCCGAGTTCGGGCGGGGAGTCGCCGGTCAGCCCGTCGACCAGGTCGGTGACCAGTGCCGCGCCACAGGTGTAATCGTCGCGGACGCGCGGCACGACGATGCCCGGGTGGCCGGCCAGGTTCGCCGCCAGCCGCCGGGTGCAGGCCGCCTCGCGGATGAAGTCGATCTGTCCGTAGAGGGCCCGGCCGACGTAGTCGACGAGGTCGGCGAGCGGCGCCCCGCCCGCCGCGGGGAGGCGCTCGGCCAGCCGCGTCACCGAGGACATCAGGGCGAGGTCGACCGACATTGCCTCGGCGATGCCCTCGCGCTGCAGCTTGACGGCGACGGCGGCGCCGTCGGGTTCGACCGCTTCGTATACGCAGGCGATGCTCCCGCTGCCGAGGCGGCGCCCGGTCATCCGCAGCCGGCGCAGGTTCGGCTGCTGCCGCTCGGCCAGCGCGAGCTGACGGCGGAACTCCGCTTCCGCCATCGGCGTGACGTCGTCGTGCAGGGCGCCGAGCTGTTCGGTCACCTCCGCCGGGAAGAGGTCGGCACGGCTGGCCAGCATCTGGCCGAACTTCACGTACGCCGGCCCCAGCCGTTCCAGCGCCCGGACGATGCCCCGGGTCAGCCGCACCCGCGCGGCGGTGCGGCCGTGCCGGAGCCGGGCCGCCGTCCACAAAGGACCGAGCTGGGCGGCGGCGAGACCCGTGCGGGCGGTGAGGTGGAACGCGCGGGCGGCGATCCGGCCCCGGCCGGCCCGGGGCAGCCCGCCGATCTCGGGCAGTGGGACGGGGACGGGCCGCGCGACGGCGTCCGGAGGCCGGAAAGCCGACGCGGCCACGAGCGGGTGGACGGCCGGCAGGGCGGGGACCGGCCGCAAGCCGGCCGCTTCGGCGAGGGGGAGGAGCGCCTCCGGCGGCAGGCCGAGGGTGCCCAGTGGCCGGCCGCCGCGTGCCGCCGTGGCCGGCACGCAGTAGAGCAAGCTGGTCGTCAGCAGCATCGCCGCCAGCGGACCGGAGACCGGCGGGGACTCCACGACGAGCAGGCATCCCGACGGCCGCAGCACCGCCGCCGCGGCGCGCAGCAAAGCCGCGGGATCGGTGGCGTCGTGCAGCACGCTCAAGGCGAGGACCAGGTCGTAGTGGCCGGTCATCCCGGCGGCGGCGTCGACCGCCCGGAGCACGACCCGGCCGGCGAGGCCGCGTTCCGACAGCCGGGCGTTCCCCGACTTCGTCAGCCGTTCGTCGAGGTCGAAGCCCTCGGCCGTGATGCGCGGGAAGGCTGTCGCCAGTGCCTCGACAGTCTCGCCCGACGCACAGCCGATCTCCGCGACCCGGCCACCCTCGCGGAGGGCATCGGTGAGCCCGGGCACCGCGGGCAGCCAGATCTCCGGCAGCACGAAAGTGGTCCACTGTGCACTCGTCCGCTGCATCGCGTCGGCCAGCTCACGGGGGTACCGCTCGGCTTCCAGCGTGCCACCCAGGTGGAAGGCGTCGGCGGCCGCAGGTACGCAGCGGGTGAGCGCGCCCGACAGGGCGAGGCCGGGCCCGAGATCGGCCGGTCCGCCCGGCGTTCCGAACCACGTTGCGGCTTCCTGGTCCCAGGCGTACCCGACGTCCGTGTGCGTCGCGAACCCCGCCGCGACCATGCCCCGCAGCCACTCTTCGGTCATCCGCGCGTCGCCGCCCGCTCGGCGGGCGAGTTCGGTGACGTCCGCGGGGCCCGCGCCCAGCGCGGCGGTCAGTCCTGTTCGCGAACCGAACTCGAGCAGCGCCGCGGTCATCGCCTCGGCCAGCATCGCCATCGGGCGGGGCACGGCCTCCCCGGCAGGCTGCCGGCCGGCGGATACACCCATCGGATACTCCTCACCCCGGCGCTCGCTTCGTGGTCGCGAGAACGGGAATCGGGCAGTCTGTGGCGAATTGTGTTCGATTCGTGGCGCCGGAGGTTGTTCGAAATTGCCCGATCCGGCAGGTCCTGCCGGGGCGGCCTGAACGGTTTCCTGAGGATCTGCGCGGTGTTACGATGACGGCATGGCCGGGGCGGGAGGTTCGATGTGACCACAGTGGACACTGAACAGGAGTCTTCCGATGTGGTCGAGGTGCGCCGTGAGTTCGCCTGCGGTGCCGCGGAACTGTGGCGGTGTGTGACCGTTCCAAGAATCGTTTCCGCGTGGTTCGAACCGTGCCACCGGGGACGCGGCGGCCGCTTCGAGATCTGCTTTTCCGGCGACGGGAATGCCTATTCGAAGTACGCGACCGTCGTCGACGGCCACCGGACGGCAGGTGGCGGCCGGTTCCGCTTCCGGCTAGAGGACGAGGGATATCCCGACAGCGTCGTCGAAGTCGAAGTGACCTCGCGCGGCGCGTGCGGCTCGGCCGTGCGGCTCAGGCACCTCGATCCGCCGCTGTCACTGGCCGAGGGGTACCGCGAGGGCTGGGCCGGCTACCTGGACGTGCTTGCCCGGTACCTGGCCGGGAGAACCACGGGAAGGGCCGGCGGTCGATGAGCGCGCCGGCCGTGGGACGCTCGGTCGTACGGTCCGTGCAGATCGCGGTGGTGCTCTGCGGTGCGTGCGCCCGGCTGGCGTGCGCACTGGTTCAGGCCCGGGGCAGTACCAAGCGGTCGGCCGATGCGGCCGGCGCGATCATCTGCGCCTGTCTCTGGCAGCTGGGCCCGGCCTTCGTCAAGGTCGGGCAGATGCTGTCGAGCCGGCGCGACGTGCTCCCGGACAGGCTCTGTGACGTGCTCGAGGCCGGCTTGGCGCGGGGCCGGGCCGGAAACGGCGCTCAGGCGGGAATCGAGATCGGCTCGGTGGCGATGGTCCGGCGCCGGCGTTTCGGCGACGTCGACGCGGCGTTGAAGACCATCCGGCCCGGCGCCGCGGAACGGCTGCGCGTCGACCTCGACCTGATCGACCTGCTCGCCCGCTGGCCGGGTGCGCTGATGCGGCGGTCCGGCGGACCACTGCGCGGGGTCGTGCACGAGATCTGCGAATCCGTGCGGCGCCAGACGGACCTCGTCGCCGAAGCGGCGACCCTCGGCCGCTTCGAGGAGTTGGAGGACGTTCTGCCCGTCGTCTTCCCGCATGTGCTCGCCGACCACAGCGACGCCGACCGGCTCGTGATGACCTGGGTCCCGGGGCAGGAGGGCGGGCGCCGGTTCGACAACGGGCGCCAGGTGGCGAAACGGCTGGTCATGACGGTGTACGAGATGCTTTTCGTGACCGGTACGGTGCACTGCGACCTGCATCCGGGCAACTGGTGGTCGCTGCCCGACGGACGGCTCGCGATCGTCGACGCCGGCTTCAGCTACGAACTCGACGAGGACATGCGCAGCCACTTCGCCGAGTTCTTCCTCGGCATGGCCAGTGGCAACGCTGAAGTCTGCGCCACCCACGCGCTCGCCGCCGCGGCGAAGCCGGTCATGCCGGCCGACGAAGCCGGTTTCCGGACCGATATGGAAGAATTGATCGCCACCACGACGGGAATGACCGCCGGTGATTTCTCGCTGGCCGGCTTCGCGGCCCGGTTCTTCGCCATCCAGCGGCGACACCGCGCGTTCTCGCGCGCCGAATTCATTTTTCCGTTCATGGCGCTGCTCGCCATCGAGGGACAGGTGAAGCAGCTGGACCCGCGCATCAACTTCCAGGCCATGGCTGGCCCGGTCGTCCTGCGCTCGATCGTCAACCGGGCCCGGACCGGCAGCTCCCGGGGGGCCCGCCCGCGCCCCTGAACGGTTGCGAGCCGGGCTTCGACCAGCGAGGAGGCACGCGAGTGCAGACGGGCGACCAGGCAATCCGGGAGGCCGGCCCGGACGTGGGTGACACCCTGGCGGCCGGTACCCGGTTCATGACGGACCTCAGCCGGGCCATGGTCGCGCTCGCCCTCGGCGACCGGCTCGATCTGCTCGCGGTCCTCGTGGACGGCGAGTCGCGCGATGCCGGGCAGCTCGCCCGGGAGTCCTAAGTAGACACCCGGTACGTCCGCCGGCCGGGCTACCTCGAGGCGAGCCCGGCGGGGTTCAAGCTCCCGCCGGCCTTCGCGGCCGTCCTCGGCGACCGGGAACCCCGGCGGAATCGCCCGGCTGCCGCCGCTCGCGGCGATGGTGCCTGCGGCGGAACGTGGGCTTCCGGGCCGGGCGGGGGCTCATGCCGCCGGACTACCCGGATGCGATTTACGAGGCCGACTGGCTGATGAGCGCGAAGGGGCTCGAGGCGGTGCAGTTCAAGCGCGACGTGCGGAAGCTCAAGAACCTCGGGCTCACGATCAGCCTGGGGACGGGTGCCGATCGCTTCGCGGCCTGACTTGGCTCAAATTAGTGCGCACCGCGGTCGTGGATGCGGGTGAGGGCATCGCGGAGGTCGTCGGGTAGCGGGTCGACGGCGGTGAGGGTGTGCTCGCCGGCCTGGATGTTGATGGTGCGGTAGCGGCGGGTGGTGCGCACGAACTTCTTGATCGACCAGCCGGTGGTCTGCTCGATCCACCTGCTGACGGCCAGGGCGGCGAACACGACCGTCAGGTGCGCGTCGATCGACTCGCGCTTGTGGTGGTGGATCGGCCGCGCACGTAGGTCGTGTTTGGACATTCGGAACGACTTCTCGATGTGGAACAGTCGGTGGTAGGCGTCGATCACGAACTCGGCGGTGACGTCCGGGAGGTTGGTGACGTGGCCTTTGAGGCCGGCAAGGGCGCGTGCCTTGGCTTCCAGGGTCCGGTTGACACTCTTGGTGGCGCCGGTGAGCTGGATGAACCGGTTGCGTTTGACCGCGGTCTTGCCGGCGACGGCCTGCTCGGCCTTGGCGACCTGTTCGTCGATGCCGTGCAGGGTGCGCCGAGCCCGGTCCGCCCGGTACTGGCAGTAGATGATCTGGTCGCGGCGCTGGTCCTTGGGGCCGGCAGGCCAGGGCTGGGTGAAGATGTGCCCGTCGGGGATCTGCTCATCCGGGTTGCTCGTGGCGCCACGCCTGGACCACGTACGGCACGTCGGGTATCCGCGCGCCGAGGATGAGCGACAACCCCGCGGCCTCGATGGCCTGCTGGTTGGCCGCAGAGATCATGCCGGCGTCGGCCACGACCGTGACATCAGCCAGCTGGTGGGCATCCATGAACGCACGGATGGTCGGCAGCATCGTCGTGGTCTCGCCCCGGTTGCCCTCGAACGCGTTGACCATCAACGGAAACCCGCTTGCGTCGGTGAGCAGCCCGATCGTGATCTGCGGCTCCAGGCGGCGTTCTGCTCCAGGTGGCGTTCTTTGGAGAACCCGGGCTCACGGAACCCGTCCCCGGCATCGGTCTCGAAGTACAAGGTGGACACGTCGTAGAGAACCGGTGACGCCGGCCCCAGATCAGCGGTGCGGGCGCACGCCGCGGCCAACTTCTGCCGCCAGGGCTCTTTCGCGAACGCGGGCAGACGCCGCTTGAGGGTCGCGTACGCCGGCGGGTCGAAACCTGCCTCCTCGACCACCCGCAGACTGTCCAGCTTGCTGGTCGGCTCGACGATCCGTGCCGGCACCAGTAATCGGAACACCTCGTCACCACCAGCGGCCTCCTCGGACCCCAACAGCTGGTAGGCGTGGCCGAGCGCGTCCCACAGGTACCCCATCCGCGACGACGTGATCGCAAGCGGCCCACCACCAGCACCACTGCCGGCCTGCAACGCCGCGAAGTCCGGGCCAAAGTCGAGCTCGGGCTGCCCCACAGCCAGACGCTGCCTCGCCACCGCCTTGAGCGCCTCCAACGCCGCATCGTCATGCGCCGAGCCGATGTGCTCGATGTCCCGCGACCCGCGACGCGAGGAGTGCACGATCTGCACCGCCCTGGCCCCCGACGCCGTCTTCACCGTGCGCACGTACGCCACGAGAGACGGCCTGGAACCGGCCGCTTAGTGCGCAGATTTTCGCCGTTCACACGACGAAACCGCAGCTCAACAGCCAGCACCCTACCCAAGATCAGCGATCTTGAGCCAAAGTCAGGTAAGGTGACGGAATGGTCATGCGGGTGGCGGTTCCCGTGCTGCCGTGCCGAGATGTGCAGGCAGCGCGGTCGTACTTCACGGACGCGCTCGGATTCGACACCATATTCACCTGGGAGACCCCACCTAGCTACGCGGCCGTGATCCGCGACACCGCCGAGTTCCACCTGTACGCCGAAAGCAGCGTCGGCCCGGCCAGGGTGACGGTTGTCGTCGACGACGTCGATTCCTGCCACGACGAGCTGCGCGCCCGCGGCGCCGACATCGTCGAGCCACTGGCTGACCGGCCCTACGGGATGCGCGACTTCAACGTACGGACACCCGATGGGCACTTGTTGATCTTCAGCCAGCCGCTTACCGAGTCCGGGTGACCATCAGCGGACCAGCCGGAAGAATGCCGGACCTCGTCGACGAACAACGCCGGCTGCTCGAATGCCGCGAAGTGGCGCCCTTGCCGGGCTCGTTCCAGTGCCGGATGTTCGGGAACCGGCGCTCCGCCCACCGCCGAGACGGGCGCTGCAGCTCCTTGGGGAAGACCGAACAGCCGGTGGGTACGGTCACCGGCGCGCCGGCCGACCCGGAGATCCATTCGTTGACCTGCCGGAGGCTTTCCCAGTACAGCCGGGCGGATGAGGCACCGGTGCCGGGCAGCCAGTAGAGCATCAGGTTGTCGAGCAGCTCATCCCGGGTAATAACCCGATGCAGGTCGCCACCGGAGTCGGTCCACGACCAGAACTTCTCGACGATCCAGGCGCAGAGGGCGGCCGGCGAGCCGACCAGCCCGTAGCCGACCGTCTGCGGCCGGGTCGACTGCTGCGCCGAGTATCCGGAGCCCCATTCGTCCGCCTCCCGCAGTGTCGCGAGCGCCGCCCGCTCGGCACCGGTGAGGTCGTCCAACGTGGCCGGATCGGGCGGTGCGAGCGGCGGCATGAGATGGATGCCGGCGACCCGATCGGGTTGCCGTTGACCGATGCTCGTGGCGATGCTGGTGCCCCAGTCGCTGCCCTGGGCACCGAACCGCCGGTAGCCGAGCCGGGCCATCAGCTCGCACCACGCGTCGGATATCCGCTCGATCCCCCACCCCGGCGCGGCCGGCTTGTCGCTGAAGCCGTAACCGGGAAGCGATGGGCAGACCCCTGGAACCGGCCGCTTGGTGCGCAGATTTTCGCCGTTCACACGACGAAACCGCAGCTCAACAAGCCAGCACCCTACCCAAGATCAGCGATCTTGAGCCAAGTCAGGTGGGGACGGGTGCCGATCGCTTCGCGGGGTGCCGCCTATCCGGCTTCGGCCTGATCGTCAGCACGGCGGCGACCAGCCGAAGAGGGCGGCGTTCTGCCGGCCGCCGCCGGTGGTCCGGGTGACGATCCGGAGTACGGCGTCGCGCAGCGCGGCGCCGGACGGCGATCGGACGTGGGCCACCCGCCCGAGCATCCGCGACTGCCGGGCGACCTTGGCGGCCCGCGCCGACCGTTCGGCGGCGTATCCGGCCAAGGCCGATTCCCACGTCTCCGCCGTGGACAGGCGGACGCCCAGCACCGCGGCGTCCTCCAGAGCCATGCCCGCGCCCTGCCCCAGGGTGTACACCATGGGGTGAATCGCGTCGCCCACCAGTGCCACCCGTCCGCGGTGCCACGTGCGCGAAGGCGGCCGGTCGAACACGTCCGTGACGACGCAACCGGCGTCCCCGGCCGTGGCCACCACCTGCCGCACGGCCGGATCCCAGGTGCAAAGCCGGTCGCGGACGAGCCGCAGCGCTTCGGCGGCCGGCCGCCGGGGCCATTCGCCGCGCCGGGCGGCCATCGACGCCACCCAGTAGACGCGCCCGTCCCCGACGCCGGCGGCGAACACCACGATTCCCCTGCCGTAGGCGATGAAACCGTCCGGATGTGCCTCCGGTGCCACACCGGTCCCGCGCACCGCGGTGATTCCCCGGTACCGGGGTTCCCCGGGCCCGACCAGGCTCCGGCGGACGGCCGACCGCAGCCCGTCGGCACCGACCAGGACGTCACCCCGAAGCCCGCGCCCGTCGGACGCGACGAGTTCGATCGAGGCGCTGTCGCCGGAGTACCGCTGCGCCGTGAAGCCGGGCACGAGCTCGGCGCCCGCGGCCTTCGCCGCGTCGAGCAGCACCGCGTGGAGGTCGGCCCGCAGGATCGCCACCGCGGGCTGGCCCCAGCGCTCCTCGAAGCCGTCGAACGAAACCCGGCCCAGTTCTCGCCCGCGCGCGTCCAGGAACGGGGTCCGGTGCCCGGTGGATCCGCGTACGCCCGAGGGACGGCCGGCCGCGCGGACCGCCGCGGCGAGCCCCGGTTCGATGGAGTGCAGGGCTTTCATCGCGTTCGGGGCGAGGACCAGCCCGGCGCCGGAGCGGGCGGGCGCCGAGGTGTGCTCGGCCACGACGGCATCGAGCCCGCGGTGGCGGAGTGCGGTGGCGAGGGCGAGCCCGGCGATGCCGCCACCGGCGATCAGGACGCGGCCGATCATCGGTTCAGCGTGCGCCTTCACCCGGTTGGGAGTTACTCCGACGTTGCCCGGAGTGGCCGGTCGTACAGGACACTCCGCTGCCGATGGGAAACAATGCGCGCTGGATCGAAGTGGCGCCGCGGGGCGGCCAGGCCTCATTCGTGCTGTGCAACTGGATGCCCGAAGCGCCCCGAGTGATCAACGTGATGCTCCAGACCAAGAACACCGACGCCGACGTGCAATCCTTGCGGCAGGCGGGACTTACGATCGACGAGCCACGGCGACCCGGACCGACCTCGGACTCCGGTTCACCGGCGCGCCGAAGTCGAAACGGCTGGTCTCGGCGCCGGGGCAGTCCACGCACAAGATCGGCGTGACGGAGGCCGACGGCGAACTGGCCGGCCTGCTCAAGCAGGCCTACGAACAGAACTGAGTGCCCAGCGGCACCTGGCGAGGGATCGGGTGGTCACCGGCGGGATTCCCGCCGGTGACCACCATTTCGGGTGCGGGCTCAGCTGTTGTCCTTCGAAGTGGTGCGGGCGAGGTGGCCGGCCAGCCGGGTGTGCGCGATCTTCTTCCAGCCGCCGCGGTGCATGAGTGCCAGCACCGCGCCGCCCAGCCCGGTGAAACCCTGGTGGGCCAGGCGAAGGCGGGTGTGCCCGCCGTCGGCCTCGGCGAGGGTCCAGGTGACCGTCGTAGTGGTGCGCATCCGGCTGCCGCGCCAGGTGTAGGCGAGGGTGTGCGGTTCGTCGACCTCGGTCACCTCGCAGTGCACGACACCGTCCCAGCCGGGCATCGGCTTGGCGCGCAGGGTGAATGCCCGCCCCACCACCGGGGCGAACCCGTCGACCGGCATCAGCCAGTCGGCCAGCGCATCGGCGTCGGTCAGCGCCTGCCACACCTGAGCCGGTGGGTAAGGCAGTTCGACGTCCACGGTGATGTCTCGCGAGGTGGTCATCTTCCATCCGTTTCGTTGCCGGCCTGGCGGTCGAGGTATGCGCGCAGGCTGCCGATCCGTTCGGTCCAGAATTCGCCGAAGAGCGCCGCCCAGTCGTACAGCTCCCGCAGCGGCTCCGGGCGCAGCCGGTACAGCCGCTGCCGTCCCGAGCGCTGCTCGGTGACGAGGCCGGCGGCCCGCAGCACGGCCAGGTGGCGGGACAGCATCGGCAGCCCGACCCCGAGCTCACCGGCGAGCTCGCCGACCGGCAGATCCCGTCGGCGAACGAGCACTTCCAGCGCCGCGCGGCGGGTGGGGTCGGCCACCGCGCGGAAGACGTCTTCGGTGGCGACAGGCCTCGGCATGCGTCATGTTTATGATAAACGTGAACTATTGTCAACCCGGACGGCCGGTCAGAAGGGCCCGTTCGCGATCTGCTGCAGCAGGGACAGCTGGTCCCAGAGCAGCCATTCCTCCTGGATCTGGGTGCCACGGGCTCGCACGACGCTGATCCCGCTCACGCTGACCGGGACGCCCGTGGCGGCGATCCCGAACAGGGTGCTCTTGTGGGTGCCCCGGCCGGTCCACCGCGTCACGACGCGGTCTCCCTGTGCCAGTTGCAGATCGACCGTGGTGGCGAAGTCCGGCATCCCGGACCGGAAGGTCGAGACCAGCGCGGCGATCCCGTTCCTGGTGCCCGGCAGCAGGCCGGTCGGGTCGTGCAGCACGTAGCCGGGCGCGAGCAGCAGTTGCAACAGGCCGATGTTGCCGCTGTTGTACACGCCCGCGAACAGGCTGGCCACCAGTGACTTGAGGTCCAGCAGGTCGAGCGGCCCGCCCATGAGGGGGCCGTTGGCGCGGAAGGGCGCCGGGGTGAACTGCGGTGGTGCTGCCGCGTCCTGCCCCGGCAGCACCGTGAGCCTCGGCAGCGAGACACCGAGCTGGCGCAGCATCGAGACGCTGTCCCGCGCCTCCCATTCCTCCACGATCAACCCGTCGCGGACGCGGACGATCGAGATGCCCGCGATGTCCACCGTGCTGCCGGTCGCGGGCCTGCCAAGCCAGGTGCCGGTGTTCACGCTCGTCTGGTGCCAGCGTGCCGCGACGAGATCGCCCTCGGCCACCAGGTCCTCGAACGTGGTGTTGAACCGGGAGAACGCGGTGAACACCGTGTTGGCGAGGAAGCTCTGCGTGCCGGCGAGCCCGGTCTGCTGCCCGGTGTCCTCGCCCGGTGCCCGGTCGTGGTGCAGGAAGTTCCGGCTGAGGAACTTCTCTGCTGCCGGCAGGTCCTTGCCGTCCAGCACGGTCCTGACGAAGGACTGGAGCACCGTCGTGTTGTCCGCAGTGGTCATGACAACCGTCCCTTCGTTCAGTGACTTCCCGCGGCGAGCAGCGGCCGGACGTCCCACTGCTGCCAGGACTCGACGATGACGCCTGCCCGGACGGTCAGCATCGTGATGCCGGACAGCGTGAGATACCGGCCCGACGGCGGGATGCCCAGCAGGCCGCCGCGGTGCGTCCCGCGGGACGTCCAGCGCACCACGGCCCGGTCGTGGTCGACGACGAGCAGGTCGACGGAGACGTTGACGTCGGGGAACGCGGTGCGCCACCGGGCGACGAACTGGCGCACGCCGTCCCGGCCCGGCCGCTGGCCGGCCAGCGGCGTGTGGTTCGTGTAATCCGGGGCGAACAGGGAGTCGGCGAGCGTCAGGTCGCCGGCGCTCCAGAGCTCGTAGACGAACCGGCCGGCCGTGGCCGTGACGTGGCCGCCGCCGTCGGCGTCGAGCTCGCCGGGCGCGCTCGCCGCGCCCGTCTGCCGGAGTAGCTCGTTCACGTCGGGCGCCTCCCACCCTTCGGCCATCTTGCCCTCGCGCACCCTGGTGATCGTGATCCCCGGGATGCCGACCTCCTTGCCCTCGTGGACGAAGGTCAGTGCCCACCGGGCCGCCACGAGATCGTCCTGGGCGACCTGGTCGTCGATCCGGGCCGACCAGCCGGAGAACCGGGTGGATCCGGTCTTCGCGATCCCCGCGACACCGGTCAGGCCGACCTCTTCGCCCCACACCGCGTCGTGCAGGACGTAGGAATCCGCGAAATAGCGGGCCGCGAGCTGCCCGGGCGCGTCGCCGGACACGTCGTCGGCGTAGCCGAGCAAGAGTGCCACGTTGTCGGCCTGCTGGGCGGAACCGCCACTGCCGATCGTGGCGGCGAGCACGCTCGCGCCATCGCCGGCGAGCTCTACGACTCCGCCGGCCTGCAGCAGCACGCCGTCCCCGGCGGACAGCTCGGCGGGCTGTCCCGCGCTGAGGGGATCGGGCCGGCCGAGCGGGTCCGCCGCGCGGGTGACGCTTCCCGTCCCCGACCGCAGCGTCGCGGTCAGCGTGCCCGACTCGACATGCAGGATGCGGGGGCCGTCCGACTCCTCGGACGTCCGGTGCCGCCCGGCGGCGAGAGTGAACCTGCGCACCGACGCCGTGGCCGGGGCGGCGGGCAGTGCGGTGACCGGACCGAGAGTCAGCGGCTCGAAGGTGATGCCCGGCGGGAACTGCTGGGCGGGCTCGCCGGCGAACAGCGCCAGCCCGAGGATGCGGGCGGGGCCGTCCCCCACCGTGCGGGCGCTGTGCACGACGTCGCCGGGCACCACCAGCTGGTCGTCCACCGTCACCGTGAACGTCTGCCCGGCGGGGATGTCCTGCGCGGTCCGGCTCCCGGCCGGGGTCTTGGTGACCACACCCTCGGCGGTGAACTCGAGTGTTCCCCGCACCACCCGGAAGGCGACGGGTCCGGCGCCCTTCGCCGGCGGAAACGATGCCCCGACGCCGTAGTCGAAGTGTGCCAAGGCGAAGAAGGCCGGCGTGCTCACCAGCGTCCGAAAGGTCTGCTGGATCACCGGATCGGTCCGGGTGGCCGCCGTGCTTTGGTCGGCTGACTGCGTCATCTCGCCCTTCCGCGTTCTCGATCCCGGCTCATTGCCCGCCGAGGTGCCGTAACGTGCTGATCGACGGCGTGAAGAAGTAGCCGCCCCCGGTCAACGCGGTCCATGGTCGTTCCGGCTCCAGGGGAATGGTGCGGACACCATCGCCGGAGGGGACCCGGAGACCGAACATGTGCCGTCCGGTGAACACCGGGGCGACGATCAGGTCCTCTCCCTCGTCGGGGGCGCGGAACTTCGGGTTCGCCAGCCACTGCTCCATGACGAACTCGAACTGCTGCTCGATCGAAGTCTGGTAGCTCAGGAAGAGCAGGCCCCGCTCCCGATCGTCCACAGAGGACTCGTACGGGATGCCCCTGCGCAGCATCCGGTGCCGCTGCGCTTCGGCCGGAGCGATGTCATCCCTGGGGTTGCTCTTCCGGATGTGGGCCGAATACGGGCAGGCCAGCCCGCCGGGGTCGGCCGGTGCGGGCGGGAAGCCGCCACCGCCGCACAGTCCCGGCGTCGCGTCGCCGAGCGGTTGCCGCGGTGACCGGTAGGCGAAGTCGTTGTCGGCGCAGCGGTCGTGTGCCATCGCGGGGTCGTCCGCCCACGGTGCCCGGATCGTGGGTGCGCCACTGCGCCACCGGCCGACCAGCAAGGCGGCGAGCCGTTCCTCGGTCAGCCCGGCGAGTGACGGCTCGGTGGCGGCCAGCCGTTCCGCGGTGGCGCCGGTGAACCGGCGGAACTCGACCGGGTCCTGCCGGAACCGGCCGTACACCAGGAAGGAGCCGTTGCGCGCCCAGCCGGGCGCACCGGACCGCTCCACCGGGGTGCTCGTCCCGGCCGCGGGCTGTGCCGGGTAGCCGAACACGAATTCGCCCGGCCACACCAGTGCCTGCCCTGGCTTGCCCTCGTCCGGGAGCACCGGGTTCTGCCGGGGTGTCAGCGGTTCCCACGGGACATCGGACCTGCGACCGCGCAGGCCAGGCTGGGAGACCCCGTCCCGGAACCCGAACGGCTCTTGGCCGGCCTGCCTCGCTCCGTACTCCTCGGCGACGGGCCGGAGCCCGGGAGCGAGCAGGCCGGCCGCCTCGGCCACCTGGGCGCGCAGCCTGTCCCCGTCGTCGGAGGCGACGAGGAGCAGCACGTCCGCGGCGGCGACGTCGTCCCAGGACGTCAGGTCGACGCCGGCCGCCGCCATCCGGGGGCGCATGCCGGAGCGGAAGCCGGCGTCGGCGAACTGCTCGGCGCCGGCGGTCAGCGCGCGCAACGCGGGGTACGACAACGCGACGTTGCACCAGGTCGACGACACCGGCTCGGCGCCTCGCCGCGAACGCAACGCCGAGAACAACCGGTTGAAGGGGAGCACCTCGGCCGCCGTCGCGACCTGATCGGCGAACGCGGCGAGCGCTCGGCCCGCCGCCGCGGTGTCGGTGATCGCGAACTGCACCACGGCCAGCCGGGCCTTGTTGAACCCGGGGAACACGTTGCCCTGGAGTTCGTCCAGGTCGACCAGCGGTTCGCCGGCGGCAGGCGTCGGCGGACCGCCGATCTCCCCGGTGTCCCACGCCTGCCACGCGTCGACGATCCGGGCGTTCGCCACCCGGTAGCTGCCGAACACCGGCAACGCCAGCAGCCGGCCCGTCGGCCCGTGCCCAGCGGTTGGACCGGTCTGGGTGCCGCGCAGCGTGAGCCTGAGCACCACGGAATCGGTCTCGTGCACCGAGTCCTCGATTTCCAGCCGCCCGTCCGGGAACCCGGCCAGCAGGGCCAGCACCCGGGCGCAGTCGAGCAGCGCGTCGGGCGCGGCGGGATCCACCAGCCCGGCGAGCGGACCCGCATCCCGGCTCCGGTAGACGGTGTCGATCAGGCTGCGGACCACGTCGGCCGGGGTGCGGACGGACGTGTGCACGGTCATCGGCCGGCAGTCCCGGCCGTGCCCCAAGGGCCTGGCTCTGGTGTGGGCCCCGGCCCCGGTTCCGGGTACTGGACGAGGCCGAGTTGGAACAGCAGGCTCGCGTCGTCGAAGAAGCCCCAGTGGCCGGTGATCTTGCCGTCGGCCACCGAGTGGATGCTGATCCCGCTGACCTCGACCGGCTTTCCGGTGGCCTTAAGACCCCGGAACGTCCCGCGGTGAGTGCCCCGGAACGTGTACCGCGTCGCGACCCGGTCGCCTTCCCCGGTCTGCAGGTCCACGCTCACGGAACAGTCCGGGAAGCCGGTCCGGAACGCACGCACGAGCTGTTTCACCCCGGCCACCCCGGGGCGTTGCCCGGCGACGGTGCTGTTGTTGGCGAAGTCCGGGGCGAAGATCGTGTCCGCGACGGCCAGGTCGCCGCTGTCCCACACTTCGTAGAAGAACCGGCGGGCGAGCTCCTTCGGGTCCGTGGTCCCCGGTTCGGTGTCGCCTTCGAGCGCGCCGAACGGCGACGGAATGCCCATCTGGTTCAGCAGGCTCAACGCGTCACGGGCCTCCCATTCCTCGAGAATCCGGTTGTCGCGCACGCGCGTGATGGTGATTCCGCCGATGTGGATCTGCTTGCCACTGGCCGGGAAACCGAGATAGGGGCCGGTGTTCACAAAGTTCTGCGACCAGCGTCCGACGACGATGTCGGCTTCGGCGAGCTGCTCCTCGATCGTGGTGTGGAATTCGGAGAACGCCGCGAAAATGCTGGATATGAAGGCGATCGCGCCCTCGACACCGTGCTTCTCGCCGGGTGCGGGGTCGTGGTTGTAGAAATTGTCCGCCATGTAGTACCGGGCGTTCTCGGCCGTCATCGCGTCGATGACGTTGCGGACGTAGGTCTGCATGAACACCTTGTTGGCCTCGGGCGATCCCGTAGGAGGGGGACCGGGGTGCCAGTCGTCCGGCGTGCTCTTCTGCCCGAACGGTCCTTCGGCCGCCCAGTGTTCGGCGATCTTGCCGTTGTCGTCGACCCGGACGACCGAGGTGACCTTGAACTCCATCTCTCCGGCAGTGTCCACGCCGGCGGCATCCGGGGCCAGCATGGCCGAGAAGTGCGCGGGGGGTGGCGCCTTGCCGGTCTGCCGAATCGTCACCAGATCGCCCTGCACCTCGATGGAATCGACCTGCGACGAATAACCGGGAAGGCTGTCGAGCAGCTGCTGCACCAGCTGCTTGTACCCATAGCAGCCCTCACCGTGCCCGGCGGTCAGGCCGGAATGGTCGACGACGTCCGGCGCGACGATGTTGTCCAGCGCTTCCACGTTCCCGGAATTGATCGCGTCCACCCACTGGTGCGCGATCTGTTTCAACTGCGTACTCGACAGCGTCATCTTGGGGCCTCCTCCCCAGCCCTGACCGGTTTAGTCGATCTCAACTCTTGCCCGATGAGCGACGCGGTTCTTCTTCGAGACTGCTATTGTCGCGGTCGGGTTGACCATGTCCCGTTCAGGATCCAAGCTGGGTCGTGAACCGATTTTCCCGAGGAGGGGTTGATGGACCGCCGTGAGTTCGACGCCGTTCTGGAAGCCGACCAGCGGGGGCACGTCCGCGTCAGGCTGCCGTTCAACCCGTCGGAGGCGTGGGGGAAGAAGCAACGGCACTTCGTCCGCGGTTCGCTGAATGGGATGGATTTCGAGGGTTCGCTCGGCAGCAGGGGCGGTGAGTGGTTCTTTCCGGTCAACAAGGCATTGCGGGCTTCGTGCGGTATCGGTCCCGGCGACGACGTTCACGTCGTCTTGGAGCCGGGTGACAGCTCAGCTCCCGCGATGCCCGCGGACCTGGCGGACGCACTCCGGGCCGATGCCACGGCGAAGTCTTTCTTCGACAGCCTGTCAGGATTTTATCGGCGGGAGTACGTGACGTGGATTGAGGGCGCCAAGAAGGAGGAGACCAGGCAAAGCCGCGTCGCCGAAGTGATCGAATTGCTGAAGCGTGGTCGTAAGCAGCGCTGACCGGCAGCGCCTTCGACGTCGAGCACACGCGGCGGGCGACACCACGCGGACCTGGATCTGCCGACCGGTGTGGCGCGGATTCGCCAGGATGACCGCGACCGTGCGCAACGTCCAGGCCCTGCGGGTGCGGTGCCGGTTGCGGTCCGGGTCGGCAATGGACGGACAGGGGACACCACGCTCATTGGCTGCTGCAGCCGTCGCCCCGGCGGGCGTCCGCGGAACTGGGGTGGGGCCGGCGTCGACGAGTCGGTAGCCATACGGTGGCCGGCCGCCGAGGTGCTGGCCCTGCGGATGGCCTGGTTGCGCATCGCCGCCAGCACCCGACGGCGGGCGCGGAGCACTTCGCGCCGCGACTGGTTGGCCAGCAGCGACATCAGCGCTCGATGGTCTCGGTTGCCGAGATTGACAGGACCTCCTGTTTCCGGCAGTCACAGCTGGACTCCGTGCCGGGTACACCAGGTGTACAGGGTGGTGAACTGGGAGCCGGTGAACGCGCGCTCGTATTCGCCGACCACGATCGCGTCGATTGTCCTGTCTGATCCGGCAATCTCGGGCAGGAGCCGTGCGGCGTGTGGTCGTTGTGTCCATGGGACGCGGCGTGCGTTGCCAGCCGTAGAAGGCGAACCTGGGTCCGTCGCTGTGATCTGGTGGGGGAGAAGTGCGGGTCGGCTTGCCGGTGGCCAGCCACTGCGCGAGCAGGTCCACCGTCCCGGGTGGAGGTGGCGCCGGTTCTGGCAGCTCGGGCAGTTGATGGCGTATAACGCCCTATTCGCTGACGCGTTAGTTCACGTGTGAGCTGCTTCCTTGGTTCGGCTCTATCGTCTATCGTCGATGAGCGATGGAAGGGGATTGCTGTGCTGGACCGCGACACTGCCAAGACCTATGCGGAGTGGTTCCGCACGCTCGCGGACCCGACGCGGGTGCAGATCCTCAACTTGCTCGCCGAGACCAGTACGCCGATGACGGTGGGGGAGATCGTCGAGCAGGTCAGCGTCGGGCAGTCCACCGTCTCCGTGCACCTCAAGGTCCTCGCCGATACCGGGTTCGTGCTGGTAGAGCCGCGCGGGACCGCTCGGCTCTACCGGGTCAACGAAGAGTGCGTGTCGTGCTTCCCGAGCGCTGCAGACGTTGTCATGGGGCGTGGGGTCCGGTCGTTCGCCGAGACCGTCGATGCGGAGGCCCGATGAGCGACGCCGTTCATGACCGCTACGCCACCGCCGCCCGGCGGGCCCTGGCCGGTGAGGGGACCGGCCTGCTGGCCGGCGAAGGGGACGCCGACCGGCTCGGCGCCGTCCACTACGCCGACGGGGAGCTGCCGGTCGAGGTGGCCGCGACCAGCCTCGGCTGCGGCAACCCGCTCGCCGTCGCCGAGCTGAAGCCGGGTGAGACCGTGCTCGACCTCGGCTCCGGTGGTGGGCTGGATGTCTTGCTCTCCGCCCGCCGGGTCGGGCCGGGCGGGCGGGCGATCGGCTTGGACGTGACCGACGAGATGCTGGAACTCGCCCGTCGGCACGCCGAGCAGGCCGGGGTGGCCAACGTCGAGTTCGTCAAGGGCGCCATCGAGGAGATTCCGCTGCCGGATGCCTCGGTCGATGTCGTCATCTCCAACTGCGTGATCGCCCTGTCGGCGGACAAGCCTGCGGTGTTCGGCGAGATCGCCCGTGTCCTGCGGCCCGGCGGCCGGCTCGGCATCGCCGACATCCTCGCCGACGACAGCCTCACCGATGCCGAGCGCGCGGCCCGTGCCGGTGCGGTCGAATGCCTCGGCGGCGCGCTCACCGCCGATCGCTACCGGGCGCTTCTGCACGGTGCCGGGCTCAGCGGTGTTGACGTCCAGCTCACCCACGAGGCCGGCGACAAGCTCCACTCCGCGATCATCCGTGCCGCCAAGCCGGTCGAGGTTGTCCCGATGTCCGCCGAACACGCTGACCGCGTGCTGGCGATCTACCAGGCCGGGCTCGACACCGGCCAAGCCAGCTTCGAGACCGCCGCTCCCGCCTGGGAAGCCTGGGACGCCGCCCACCTTCCGGAGCACCGGCTGGTCGCCCTCGATCCGGCCGGGCGGGTCGTCGGCTGGGCCGCGGTCTCTGCAGTGTCCTCCCGGTGCGTGTACGCCGGGGTCGTCGAGCACGGTGTCTACGTGGACCCGGAGGCACAGGGCCGCGGTGTCGGGCGGGCGCTGCTTGCCGCCCTGATCGCCTCGACCGAGAACGCGGGGATCTGGACGATCCAGAGCGGCGTGTTCCCGGAGAACACCGCCAGCCGGGAACTACACCGCCGGGCCGGGTTTCGGGAGATCGGCGTCCGTGAACGCGTCGGCCGGCACCACGGCGTGTGGCGGGACGTCGTCATGATCGAACGCCGCAGCTCGCGGGTCGGCAGCTGAGCAGAGCCGGTGCGCCCCTCGATTGCGCACCGGCTCCGGGGCTTCAGTTGCAGCAGCCCTCGGGGGTGGCGGCTTCGGCGTCCGGCGTGCAGCACGTCGCCGGGGTGACCAGCGCGGCGCTGTCGGCGCCGAACGTCGTCGAGTCGGCCTTCACCGTGTAGACCTCCCACGGCTCCTTGCCCGGCCCGTGCACCCACACCTTGTCCTGCACCGCGTAGCAGCACGTGGTGTCGTCCTCGGTGAGCGTCTCGAGCCCTTCGCCGGTCAGCCGCCGGGTCGCCGCGTTGACCTGGTCGGTCGACTCGACCTCGACGCCGAGGTGGTCCATCACCGTCTCCTGGCCCGGCTCGCCCTCCAGGAGCACCAGCTTCAGCGCCGGCTCCTCGATCGCGAAGTTCGCGTAGCCCGGCTGGAGCTTCGCCGGCTCGGTGCCGAACAGCTTCGAGTAGAAGTCGATCGATCCGGCCAGGTCTCCGACCCGCAAGGCCAGCTGTACCCGTGACATCTCCGTTACCTCCTTGAATAGATGACTGCCTAAGCAGCAGAACTTAGATTGCCGTCTATATGTGAATCTGTCAATATAGAGGCATGTCGAAGCAACTGCCGCTCGTCGCGATGGACGCCTGCTGCGCGCCGCTGGCCCGGGAGCCGCTGACGCAGGACCAGGCGGTCGAGCTGTCGCAGCTGTTCAAGGCGATGGCCGATCCCGTCCGGCTGCGGTTGCTCTCGCTGATCGCCTCCCACGCCGGTGGCGAGGCGTGCGTCTGCGACCTGACGGACGCCTTCGACCTGACCGGCCCGACCATCTCCCACCACCTCAAGGTGCTGCGCGAGTCCGGCCTGATCACCGGCGACCGGCGCGGCACCTGGATCTACTACCGCGTACACCCCGAGGTGCTCGCGCGACTGTCGGCGGTGCTGACGACCACGGGCGAAGCGGTCACCGCGTGACGACAGTCGAGGCGCCACCGCGGCTGTCCACTCTGGACAAGTTCCTGCCGGTGTGGATCGCGGCCGCGATGGTCGCCGGGCTGCTGGCGGGGCGTGGGGTGCCGGGCCTGAACACCGCGCTGTCCGCGGTGCAAGTCGACGGGATCTCGCTGCCGATCGCTCTCGGGCTGCTGGTGATGATGTACCCGGTGCTGGCGAAGGTCCGCTACGACCGGCTCGGCACCGTCACCCGTGACCGGCGGCTGCTGTGGCCGTCGCTGGTGCTGAACTGGCTTGCCGGTCCGGCGCTGATGTTCGCCCTGGCCTGGCTGCTGCTGCCGGACCTGCCGGAGTACCGGACCGGGCTGATCATCGTCGGCCTCGCCCGCTGCATCGCCATGGTCATCATCTGGAACGACCTCGCCTGCGGCGACCGCGAAGCCGCCGCCGTACTCGTCGCACTGAACTCGGTGTTCCAGGTGACCGCGTTCGGGCTGCTCGGCTGGTTCTACCTCGCCGTCCTGCCCGGCTGGCTCGGTCTCCCTCAGGCCGATCTCGCCGTGTCCGGGTGGCAGATCGCCAAGAGCGTGCTGATCTTCCTCGGCATCCCGCTGGTCGCCGGCTACCTGAGCCGCCGCTTCGGCGAACGCGCCAAGGGCCGCGACTGGTACGAGAAGAACTTCCTGCCGAAGGTCGGGCCCATCGCGCTCTACGGGCTGCTGTTCACCATCCTCATCCTCTTCGCCTTGCAGGGCAACCAGATCACCAGCCGCCCGCTCGACGTCGTGCGCATCGCCGTTCCACTGCTCGTCTACTTCGGACTGATGTGGGCCGGCTCCTACGCGCTCGGCAAGGCCGTGGGACTGAATTGCGAGCGGTCCACCACGCTGGCGTTCACCGCCGCGGGCAACAACTTCGAACTCGCCATCGCCGTGGCCATCGCGACCTTCGGCGCCACCTCCGCGGCGGCGGTGGCGAGGTGCTGCCGGTCCACGACCTGAAGTCCGCGACGGCCGCGCTGGCGGAAATCGTCGAGCAGGGCGAAGGGGCCGCGCGCACCGACGTGGGGGACGGCGACCGTGACGTCTTCCACCCCGATCGGGAAGAGGTCGCGCACTACTTCCGGTTCCAGGAGCTGAAAGTGGGCCGCCGCTACCGGACCGGCGACACCCCGCAGTCCGGCCCGACCGGCGAGGAGATCGTGGTCGACCTCGACGGCGTGCTGCCGATGCGGCACAACCCGCGGACCGCCGACTACCCGGAGGGCAGCCCTGTCCGGGTCGCGCAGGAGGAGTTCAACAGACGTACTGTCTGCTGCTCTTCCAGCTGGAGGAGGCTTTCACGGGCAACCCGGGCGGGATGAGGGACGCCGTCGGCACGATGTTCGCGCTGCGCAAGCAGGCGATGGCGTTGATGAAGATGCCCACCGGCGACGGGAAGACGACCGCGGGCCCGACGTTCGAGTACGTGCCACCCGAGCGGCGGAACTGAAGCACGGGCCGCCGGCCGGGGGAGCCGGATCCGCGCAAGCGCTCCGGGACCTGGGGATGCGCGAGGCCCGGCATCGAGCCGATCGCGGAGTGCGTGGGCGTGCCAGGCGCCGGCAAGCGATCGCTGACCGGAGAACGTCGGGCAAAGGATGCGTCACCGGGCACCGCCGCGGGTTGACAGGACCGTGCCGGGGACGAAGACTGAGCGCCGGAAATGTTATCGCTAACATCTTGAGGTCGGACGTGCGCGTTCAGCGTGGCGGTTGCTGGTTTTCGGTGGTGGTGACCGCGATCCTCCTCGTGGTCCTGGGTTCACCGGGTGCGTTCGCGCAAGCCGGGGGCAGGGATGTCACCGCCGACGTTCTCGCGAACCGGGACGTGACGCTGAGCGGGGACACGGTCGTGCGGCTCACCGGCGGTGTCACCACCTACACGGGCGTGCTCAGTGGTGAAGGTGTCTTCACCGTCGGGGGAACGGGCACTCTGGTGCTGGTGAAGGACAGTGACTTCACCTTGCCTGCCGATCGCCGCCGGCAGAAGGTCGTCACGGTGGGCGGCAACCACCCGGTGACCACGATCGAAAACCCCGACCCACCCGCGGTGATCGTACAACGCGGTGCGACTCTCCAGTACGGGGCCGGATCGGGTGAAGAGGGTGTCATCGGGCATTTCGCGCAGGCGCCGGGGGTGTCGCTGAACACCCTCAACCACCAGGTCGACGGGACCCTGGACCTTGCCGTGCACCGGTCGGTGGACCTGGGCGTGATCAGCGGCTCCGGACTCGTCAAGCAACGGCGGAGCACCTGGCCCGGTATCGAGTTGCCGGGTACGCACCCGTTCTCGGGCACGCTGTACGTCGGCACCGGCGCGGACTACGGCAGCGTGAACTACCTCACCGCCATGCCGCACGTGCGCAAGGTCGTCAACCAGGGATCGTTCATCCACAATGCACCGGACGGGGAGGTCGTCACCGACGCCGCCGACATCTACTCGCAGTTCTACGGCAACGACATCAACTTCCACACCTGGGGCTCCGGGGTGGTGCGGATGTCGGGTGTGTACAGCTGGTCGGACAACGGGTCGGACACCGATCCCGCGCTGAGCGCCCCGTCCCGGAACTTCGCCACGGTGCCGCACAGCGACAACAAACGCGGCATCAACATCGAGGGCGCCACGGTCACCTGGGGCGATGGCACGAGCAACCGGTTCTTCCTGCCGGGCAACGAGAAAACCGTCTACATCAACATGCACGCGGAACGGAACGGCACCCGCAGCGTGCTGACCTTCGACTACAACGGGCCGGTCACCCTGGACGCGCCCATCTCCGGCGGCCGGTACCACGACACGATGGCGGACGTCGGCCGCGGCGACGTCGTCATCGCGGCGACCCGCGGCAACGCGGTCACCTTCACCGCGCCGCAGAACTACGACGGCGACACGACCATCGGGGATGGCGCGTCACTGCGGCTGGGTGACGGCACCCCGCAGGGGGACAGTGCGCTGCTGCCGACCGGCGAGATCGTCGACAACGGCGAGCTGATCGTGCAGAACGCGACCAGGGACGCCGGACTGGGCCGGATCGGCGGCAAGGGGTCGGTGACCCAGGCCGGCCCGGCCGGCACCACCCTGACCGGGCAGCTCACCTACACGGGGAGGACCACGGTGAAGGCGGGCACGCTCGTGGTCGCCGGCGGTTCCCTCGTCGCGAGCGCGGCGGTCGACCTGCCGGCGGCCGGGGCGACGCTGGACCTGACCCGGGCGGGCGACGGGACGGTCGGCAATCTCTCCGGCGCCGAGGGGAGCACGGTGGTCGCCGGGCGCGCGCTGACCGTCCGCGCCACGGCCGCGACGACGTTCGGCGGCGCCCTGAAGGCCACTGACGGCGTCACGAAGACCGGGGCCGAAACACTCACCTTGACCGGCAAGCACACCACCCCGAACGCCGCCTGGACCGTCCGGGAGGGAACGCTCGCGCTGGCCGGGTCCGTCCAGGCACGGCAGGTCGCCGTGCGGCCCACCGGCACCTTGCGGGCCGGTGGCACGGTGGAGGGTGCGGTCGACAACGCCGGGACGGTCGAGGCGACCGGCATGACCGTGCGCGGCTCCTACACCCAGCGGCCCGGTGCCCGCCTGACCGGCACGCGGATGAGTGTCACCGGCGCGGTGACGCTCGCGGGCACCTTCGCTCCGGACCCGGCGCAGGGCCCCGGAGTGATCATCGACAACCAAGGACCCGACCGGATCAACGGCACCTTCGACGGACTCCCCGAGGGAGCGGCAGTAGGTGCGTTCCACCTGACCTACCACGGTGGTGACGGCAACGACGTCGCCCTGACGGGCGATCCGGGCGCGGTCCGGCCGGGCAGCACGGTTTCGCCGGCCGCGACCGTGACGGGTTCCGGGCTGGTGTGGTGGTTCTCGGCGGCCGGCGCGCTGGTGCTGCTGATCGCCGGCGGGATCGTGGTGCGCCGGCGGGTGCGGGACCGGAACTGAGTGCGCGGACGGACCGGTGTCCGGAATCGTCCCTCCGAAGGGGACACCGAATCCGTCCATAAGGGACATAAGGCTCCGGAGTCGCCTGCTGATCCGACTGGCTCTTGACGTGCTCCCGGCGTTCGTCGATAGTGGTGACTCCAATCCGAACTTCGAGCCGAAATCGCCTGCCGCTTGAACTGTTAGCGCTAACATTCGTCATCGATGAACAAGGGAGTTCATGATGCCCGCGCTGCCCGTGTTCCGCCGACTGTGTCGTGGAGTGACTGTCTCTTCGGCCGTGGTGGCGCTCGTTTTGCCCGTCTTGATCGCTTTCGGCGGCACTTCGCAGGCCGCCGCGCAAGGGCCCTGCGACATCTACGCCGCGGGCGGCACGCCGTGCGTCGCGGCGCACAGCACCACCCGCGCGTTGTTCGCTTCCTACAACGGTTCGCTCTACCAGGTGCAGCGGGCCTCGGACAACGCGGTGCGGGACATCGGGCTGCTGTCCGCCGGAGGTATCGCCGACGCGGCGGCGCAGGACGCGTTCTGCGCGGGCACCACGTGCACCATCACCCGCGTCTACGACCAGACCGGCAGCAGCGGCAACACGCTGGTCTACCAGGGGCCCGGGGGAACCGGCGGCGCGGACACCGCAGCCGTCGCCACCACCGAGGCCCTGACCGTGGGCGGTCGCAAGGCGTACGCGTTGTACATCAACCCCGGCAACAGCTACTTCGCCGGCGGCTCCGGGGTGCCGACCGGCAGCTCGCCGGAAGGCGAGTACATGGTCACCAGCGGAACCCACGTCAACAACGGCTGCTGCTTCGACTACGGCAACACCGAGACCGATCACCGCGCCGACGGCAACGGTGCCATGGACGCGATCAACTTCGGCACGGAATGCTGGTTCGGCGGCTGCAGCGGAACCGGGCCATGGGTGCAGGCGGACCTGGAGAACGGCCTGTTCTCCGGCGGCAGCAAGACGTGGAACTCGGGCCAGGTCGCCCAGCCGAGCCACTTCGTCACCGCGATGCTGAAGAACAACGGCACCACCCAGATGGCGCTGCAGGGCGCCAACGCCCAGTCCGGGAGCCTGACCAAGTTCTACGGCGGCGCGCTGCCCAGCGGCTACAACCCGATGCACAAGCAGGGCGCGATCATCCTCGGCAGCGGCGGGGACTGCTGCCAGACCAACCGGAACGCCAGCGCGGGCACCTTCTACGAAGGCGCCATGGTCAAGGGGTATCCCTCCGACGCCACCGACGCCGCGGTCCAGGCCAACATCGCCGCGGCCGGCTACGCCACCGGCACCACCCCCTTCACCCCCGGGCGCGAAGGTTTCGCTGCAGGCCACCACTTCCTGCTGCACCAACGAATACCTGCGGCACGACACGAGTGACGACAAGGTCGTGATCGCGCCGGTGACCGCGGGCAGCGCTTCCGCCGACAAGGCGGCCGCCACCTGGATCGTCCGGCCCGGCCTGGCCGACGGCAGCTGCGTCTCCTTCGAGTCGGCCGACGCGGCGGGCAGCTACCTGCGGCACTACGCGTTCCAGCTCCACCTCCAGCCGAAGGACGCGACCGCCCAGTTCGCCGCCGACGCCACCTTCTGCCCGAAGCCGGGAAACAGCGGCACGGGATATTCGTTCCCGTCGTACAACTACCCGGCCAAGTACCTCCGCCACTACGCCTCCACGGCCTACATCGCGAGCAACGGCGGCACCAACGCCTGGGACACCACCTCGCTGTGGCGTGAGGACACCACCTGGCTCGCCGCAGCCCCCTGGAACTGACCACGCACCGGAAGTCCAGTGACGCATTTCCCACCGTGTGAAGGAGATTCGATGACCCGTCGACCGTGGATCCGCCGCGCCCTCCTGGCGGCCGGCACCACCAGCCTCGCCGCGGGCCTGCTCGCGGCCACGGCCACCACCTCGCAGGCGGCCGCCCAAGGGCCGTGCGACATCTACGCCGCGGGCAACACCCCGTGCGTGGCCGCGCACAGCACCACACGTGCCCTGTACGCGGCCTACAACGGCCCGCTGTACCAGGTGCGGCGCGCGTCCGACAACACGACCAAGGACATCGGCGTGCTGACCGCCGGCGGGTACGCCGACGCCGCCGCGCAGGATTCCTTCTGCGCCAACACCAGTTGCGTCATCACCGTCATCTACGACGAGTCCGGCAAGGGCAACCACCTCACCCAGGCGCTCCGGGGGCACTGGCCCGGCCCGGCCGCGGGCGGCAACGACAACCTCGCCAACGCATTCGAGGCGCCCGTCACGGTCGGCGGCCACAAGGCGTACGGCGTCTACATCGCTCCCGGCACCGGCTACCGCAACAACAACACCAACGGCATCGCAACCGGTGACCAGCCGGAGGGGATGTACGCCATCTTCGACGGCACGAACTACAACGGCGGCTGCTGCTTCGACTACGGCAACGCCGAGACGAGCGGCAACGACGACGGCAACGGCACCATGGAGGCCATCTACTTCGGCAACAACAAGGGCTGGGGCTACGGCAGTGGCGCCGGCCCCTGGATCATGGCCGACCTGGAGAACGGCCTGTTCTCCGGCGTGAACCAGCACTTCAACGCGAACGACCCGACGGTCAGCAACCGGTTCCAGACCGCGATCGTCAAGGGCGGCCCGAACCAGTGGGCCATCCGCGGCGCCAACGCGCAGTCGGGCGGCCTGTCCACCTACTACAGCGGCGTGCGCCCCAACGTCGCCGGCTACAACCCGATGAAGAAGCAGGGTGCGATCATCCTCGGCATCGGTGGTGACAACAGTGTCGGCGGCCGCGGCACCTTCTACGAAGGCGTCATGACCGCGGGCTACCCCTCGGACGCCACCGAGAACGCGGTCCAGGCCAACATCACCGCGGCCGGCTACAGCAGTGCCCCCACCGGCGCCGGAACTCTCACGCCCGGTGCCAAGGTCTCCCTCCAGGCGACGACGGCGTGCTGCACGTCCGACTACCTGCGCCACAACGACGCCGACGACAAGGTCGTCATCTCCGCCGTCGACTCCACCAGCACGGCCACCCTCAAGGCCGACGCCACCTGGATCGTCCGGGCGGGCCTGGCCAACACCTCCTGCCTGACCTTCGAGTCGGCCGACCAACCCGGCCGGTTCCTGCGCCACTACGCGTTCCAGCTCCACCTGAACGCCGACGACGGAGGAACCGCGTTCGCCCAGGACGCGACGTTCTGCCCCACCACCGGCAACAGCGGCGTCGGGCGGTCGTTCCAGTCGGTCAACTACCCGACGAAGTACATCCGCCACTACAACTTCACGGGTTACGTGGCGAGCAATGGCGGCAGCAACGCCTGGGACTCCACGACATCGTGGGCCCAGGACACCAGCTGGCTCGTCGCCTCGCCCTGGAGCTGACGAGACACCCACCGACCGCGAGCACGGCTTCCCCGCGGGGTCGCAGGGGAGCCGTGCTCGCACACCTGGCCGGAAGATCCTCGTCGGGTGCCGGTCATTCGAACCGTGCGCGTGCCGCGGGGTGGTGCTCGAAGCGGGCGATCTCGCGGAGGGACTCGACCGCCTGGCGCACGGACGCTTCCCAGAGCACCTCGCCGTAGGCCGGTGTCGCTTGCGTGGGGTCGCCGACGACGCCCGGCGTGCCGAAGTCGTCCGACAGCCAGCCGAAGCTCACGGGGCGCCCGTTGAATCCGATGTGCCGGAAGTCCGCGAGGTGCTCGGGCACCCAGCGCTCAGCCCGCGAGAGGTCCACCAGGTCGGGGCGCAGATGCAGGACGAGGGAGGTCTCCGCGGCGCCGCCGTGGATGCCGAGCTCCCGTTCGTCGAGCCCTTCGCCCGCGGGCGGGGCCGTGCGGACGAGCGCAGGCATGAGGAACGTCTTGAGCCCGGAGCGTTTCCGGATTTCCCGCAGCGCCACCTGCAGGAGCGCGACGTTGCCGCCGTGACCGTTGAGGAACACGAGCGTCCCGGCTCCCACGAGCTCCACGGCCCGCCCGATTTCGACGACGGTGCGGAACAGCGTCTCGGTGTCGAGCCAGACCGTGCCGGGGGCCCAGCTGTGTTCGTCCGACTTCGTGTAGGTGAGGGTGGGGAGCTGCCACACGTCGACGCCCTCGGCCGCGCCGCGTTCGACGGCGGCGCCGGCCACTGCTTCCGCGAGCAGGGCGTCGGTGCTGAGCGGCAGGTGCGGTCCGTGGTGCTCGATCGCGCCCGTGGGGAGGACGACGATCGATTCCCGGCCGATCCGATCCGCGAGGGACGGGCCCGCGAGGTCGGCGATGGCGCGGTTCATATCTTGGCCTGCGCGGGCAGCGTCACGGCGAGCTCGGGCACGCCGAGGTGGCCGGGGTTGAGCAGCCCGTCCGGGTCGGTGCGTTCCTTGAGCGCGAGGAGCTCTTCGACGCCGTGGTCCACGTAGAACTGGTGCGGGCTGTGCACGCGCACACCGAGTTCGACGAGCTTCGCGTACCCCGCGTAGACGTCCGCCGCGCCCGTGTATTCCGCGGTGAGCATCCCGATGGGGAAGCGGTGCGCGGCCTCGATGTGCAGCATGCCGCCGGGGTACACGGCTTCGACGTCGTGGATGCGGTCGATCAGCGCCTCGCCGCCGACCTCGACGTGGAAGTACTCCTTGCCGGGGCTGTTCTTCTTGAGCCACCAGATGGGGTGGTTGTAGGAGAGCATCGAAACCTTGACCGTTTGCTGAGCCCCTTCGCGCACGTCCTCGACCGAGCCGCCGGCGGCGGAGATGAGCGCCGCCGCCTCGTCGAGCGCCGCCGCGTCGATGATCGCGCGCAGGCTGGCGCGCCCGGCGGGGATCGCCGGGTCCGCGGGGAGCCGTTCCGCGATGGCGGCCCGGTCCGCGCTCACGAGCCGGGGCAGCGGCTCGATCGAACGCAACGTCCGTACCGCACCGAGGGCTTCCTCGAAGGTGGGGAAGCTCGCGTAGACAGCGCGCCAGTCCTGGGCGGGTTCGAGTCGCACGGTCGCGCGGGCGATCACGCCCGCGGTGCCGTAGGTGTGCACGAAGGTCCGCGCGTCGTCGCCCTCGACGTGGGCGAGGGTCGGCTCGGGGCCTGGGAGGGCGACGTCGAGCGCGACGACGAAGCCCTCCCAGTTCGAGCCGTGCGCGATCGACCCCGTGCCGCCCGAGCCCCCGGAGAGGAAACCGCCCACAGTGGACTGTGCGGTCGACGGGTACATCCAGATCTGCTGGCCGCTCGCGTCGGCCGCCCGTTCCAGCTGGACCATGGAGGCGCCGGCTTCCGCCGTGATGACGCCGTCGCCCACTTCGACGATGGCGCGGGCGCGGGTGGTGTCGAGAACCAGGCCGCCGTGCAGCGGGATGCCCTGCCCGTAGTTGCCGGTGCCCTTGCCGCGTGCGGTGACGGGCACGCGGTGGCGGGTCGCGGCGGCGACGACCGCCGCGATCTCGTCCGCGTTCGCCGGGTAGGCCACGAGATCGGCGAGGCCGAGCGGGAGCTGCTCGGAGAGGATGGGGCTCAACGTGGCCTCGTCGACCGAGGCCCGTTCGCGGGTCTTGAGGTCGGCGCTCACGCCGCGTTCGCCGAGCAGTCCGACGAGTTCGGCGTGGAGCGCCTCGATGCGTTCGGTGCTGGTCATGGCGCTCCTGTTCACCAGCCGAGGCTGATCTTCGGGTCGAGGAACTGGTTCGTGACGAGGTCGCCCGCGACGAGGCCGTCCTTGACGTGCCCGCCGGACCTGGTGAAGATCGGCGCCGCCAGCTTGATGAGGTCCGTGACGCGCTTTTCGTCCATCGCGCCGACGTGGCCGTGGCCGGCGTCGGTCGCGATCTTGAGGTCCTTCATCTGCGCGACGGCGGCCTTGCCCACCTCGGCGTCGTAGGTCCAGCCGTTGTTGTACGCCTGCACCAGCTTGACGATGAGGTCGTTCGTCGCCTCCGGGTTCTTCAGGAAGTCGACGTCGGCCTGCTGCATCACGGGCACGAGCTTCTTCAGGCACGGCGAGAGCGAAGCGAGGTCGCCGGTGCGGACGGACATCGTCTCGGGGTACGGGGACCAGCCGGTGTCCGCGACGAGCTGGAACTTGAGCGGCTTGCCCCACGCGGCGATTTCGTTCTGGTAGACGTACGGTTCGGCGGTCGCGAAGCCCTGCTGCGCGTCCTTTCCCTTGGCGGTCACGAACTTCGCCGGGGCGCCGTCGTAACTCCCGTCGATGACGCCGGCCGGCAGGTAGCCCGCGTCGGTGAGATACGACATGTAGGCGGCGCCCTTGAAGTACCGGACGACGCCACCGTTCGCCTGGAGTTTGGTGCCGAGGTCCTTGATCGTGGCGACGTCCGGGTAGGTCTTCGGGTCCCACATGATCATCATCGGGGACTTGTCGTTCTCGGCGAACACGGCCGTGGTCGGCAGGTCCCCGGAGAACTGGACGGCCTCGTCGGTGGAGACGTAGCCGAGGGTGATCGACTTGTCCTGCTTCAGCTGCGCCGAGACGGTCGAGTAGCCGATCGCCGGCCCGCCGGCGCGGACTTCGAGCTTGACGCCGGTCGGCTTGCCGTTGGCGTACAGGTCGCCCGTCACGGACTTCTTGCTCGCGTCGATCGAGGGGTTCGGGCCGAGCAGCTGGTAGACGTGCCCGTGGTCGGCCTCGGGGTTCCAGTCGGTCTGGACGACGACCGTCGACGGGCACACGCCGGCGAGGTCGACGGCGGGACCGGTCGGGGCGGGCGCCGAGGACAGCCCACCGGCGTCGGCCGATCCGCTCCCGCCGCAGGCCGTGAGGACGGCGGCGAGGGTGGCGACGGACAGGGTGATGGCGGCGGTGCGGGGTCGAGTGCGCATGGGGCTCCGGTTTCAGGGTGCGGCGGGGTTTCGGACGGGGACGGGGTGGGTCAGGAGAAGTCGAACCAGCGGCCGACGGCGAGCCGGCCGATGAGCCCGAAGGCGAGGAAGACGGCGATGCCGTAGAGGGAGGCGATGATGATCGTCGCGTACAGCTCGGGACCCAGCAGCCGGGAAGCGGTGACCTGGATGAGGACGCCGAGGCCGGGATCGCCGCGCTGGAAGAACTGGTCGCCGACGATCGCGCCGATCACGGACAGGCCCGCCGAGGTGCGGAGGCCGACGAAGATCGAGGGGAGCGCGGCCGGGATCTGCAGTTTGACCAGGCGGGTCAGCCGGCCCGCGCCCTGGAGCGCGAAGAGCTCGCGTTGCGCCCGGTCCGTGGAGTGCAGGCCGAAGAGCGTGTTGGAGACCATGGGGAACAGCGCGATCATGACGGTGACGATCACGCGGGAGAGGAAGGCGTAGCCGAACAGCGCCCCGATGAGCGGCACGAGCGCGAGGATCGGCACGCACTGGAGCACGACGGCGTACGGGTACAACGCCTTCTCGAGGCCCTTGGCCTGAGCCATCACGGTGGCCCACAGGACGCCGAGGACGATGGCGGCGGCGAGCCCGGTGAGCGACACGACCGTGGTGCGGCCGAGTGCGGCCCACAGCTCGGCGTTGAACCCGGTCGGTTTGCCGTCGGGACGCGTGTCGTGGACGATCGCCTGCAGCACGAGGTGCGGGTAGGGCACGAGGTAGGGCAGCTCGACCGTCCGGTCGTAGTACGCCGCCACGCCGTACCACAGCCCGACGAAAACGCCGAAGGCCACGGCGGGCTGCCACCACGACAGCCGGCGCCGGACCGTGCGTGCCGCGGTCGCGCGGCGGACCGCGGTTTCCTGGAGCGTGGCCATCAGCGGTGCCCCTCCCTGAGTGCGTGCGAGACGTCGCCCACGAGCTCGGCGAACTCGGCGGTGAAGCGGATGTCGGGGTCCCGGGGCATCGGGAACGGCACGTCGAACCGCGCCACGATGGAGCCCGGCCGGCCGGACATGACGACGACCTTGGTCGAGAGGTAGACGGCCTCGGAGACCGAGTGCGTGACGAACAGCCCGGCGAAGCGCTGTTCGACGAACAGCCGCAGGAGTTCGTCGTTGAGGCGTTCGCGGGTGATCTCGTCGAGTGCCCCGAACGGCTCGTCGAACAGGAACAGTTCGGGGTCGAGCGTGAGCGACCGCGCGAGGGAGACGCGCATCTTCATGCCGCCCGAGAGCTGTTTCGGCAGATGCTTCTCGAAGCCGTCGAGGCCGACGAGGCCGATCGCGGCGGCCGCCTTCGCGGCCCGGTCCGCGTTGGTCATCCGGTGGAGCTCGGCGAGGAGTTCGACGTTGCCCTGGACCGATCGCCACGGAAGGAGCGTCGCGTCCTGGAAGACGTAGCCGATGCGGCTCGCGCTCACGTCGGCCGCTCCGCCCGAAGCCGACTCGAGGCCCGACGCGATGCGCAGGAGCGTGGACTTGCCGCAGCCGCTCGGGCCCACGATCGAGACGAACTCGCCGCGGTCCACGCTGAGGTCGACGCCGCCGAGCGCCGCCGTGCCGTCGGGGAAGACGAGGTCGACGTCGTGGAAATCCAGCAGGGTCGAGCGGACGGCGGGCTCGGCCGCGGTCGTGGTGGACATGCCATTCCCTTCAGGAAGCGGTGACGGACAGGGCCGGGAGTTCGCGCCGGGTCTCGGTGATCGCGACGACGCGCCCGCGGTGGATGACGACGCGGTCGGCGGGCGCGGTGGCGATCGCGTCGACGAGGTTCACGGCCCCGATGGTCAGGAAGTCGGCCTGGGCGCCGACCGACGGTCCCGCGGCGGGCAGTCCCAGGACGGAGCGCGCCCCGGTGCTCACGAGCCCGTAGGCCTCCTCCGGCGAAAGATGGCCCGCGGTCACGAGAAGCGACGCGGTTTCGAGTGCGTCGCCGCGGCCCACCGGGTTGAACGGATCGCGCACGTTGTCCGCCCCGGCACCGAGCCGGACGCCCGCGTCGAGCAGCTCGCGCACCGGCGCGAGGCCGCGCGGCGTCGCGACGGCGTGCTCCCAGCCCTGGAGGTAGAGGTTCGTGATGGGCAGGGTGACGATACCGAGGTCCGCGGCTTTGACTTCGGTGATGATCGCGTCCCGGCGCGCGGCGTCCAGGGTGCCGAGCCGCACGCAGTGGCCGGCTGTGCGCGGGCGGTCGTCCGGCCAGCCGCGGACCGCGCGGGCGTAGGCGTCGAGGGTGACGGGGCCGAACAGGTTTTCGTCGGCGTGGAGGTCGGCGCCGATCCCGCGCCGCTGCGCGATGGCCAGCAGCCGGGCGAGGTCCGCCGCGGGATCGGGGGCCAGGTGCGGCGCACCGCCGACGAGGTCGACGCCGGCGTCCAGGACCGCTTCCACGTGGTGGTCGGGGCAGTGCGGCCCGGCGAGCGCCACGAGCTGGATGTCCATCAGGCCCGCGAGTTCCGCCCGGACCTGCACGAGCGCACGGGCTCCGCGCGTGACGTCTTCGAGGTCCGCATCGCCGTCGCCGAGAACGTCCACATGGGACCGGATCGCGGTGGTGCCCGCGGCGAGCATCGCGAGGGCCTGCGCCCGGGCACGCTCGGCGATCGACTCGACGCTCATTCCCGTGGCGTGGCAACGCCAAGCGTCGATCGCGGCGCCGAGGTCGCCGAGCTTCGGGTTGATGGCGTCGAAACTCCCGGCCTTGTCGAGATGCGCGTGGGGCTCGGCCGGTGCCGGAAGCAGCAGCCGGCCGGCCAGATCGAGCGTCGGCCCGGGACCTGGCTCCGTTCCGGGCCGGTGCTCGGTGATCCCGGTGACCACGCCCGAGGCGAACGAGAGGTCCACGACGCGCCCGCCGGGCAGCTGCGCGTTGCGCACCGCGGTGAGCGGGCGGGGCAGCGAGTTCGCCATGGGGTTCTCCGGTCTCGGGTGTTGCGCAACCGCGGGGATGCTGTAAATGTTGACGGCATCAACATCGCCGAACGGTACGGAGCCGAGATTTCCGATGTGTAAATCCCCGTGTTCTTTGTGTTGCCCCTGCGACCAGGCGGGATGGTCGCCGTGAAGGACGGGTCTTCCCGGGTCGTCGACGACCAGGCCGAGCGGGTCGGCGCGCGCATCCGCGAGCTGCGCCGGTCCCGTGGCCTCACGCTCGTCCAGCTGGCCGGGCGCACGGGACTTTCGCACCCGTTCCTCAGCCAGCTCGAGCGAGGACACACGCGGCCGAGCATGGTTTCGCTCGACCGCATCGCGAAGGCCCTCGGCACCACCCAGGTCGAGCTCATCGCCGCCGGTGGCCCGGGCCTGCCGGACACCGACGTCGGGCGGCCCGACGTGCTGCGCGCCGGTGAGGGCGCCCGCAACCAGTTCCCCAACGGCGAGGTCAGGTTGCTCACGCGAGGCAGGCGGGCGTTCGATCCGATCGAGTGGACCGGGACGACCACCGAGTTCGGGGACTACTTCCGCCACCCCGAGGACGAGTTCGTCCACGTCGTGAGCGGGGCGCTCCTGCTGGACCTCGAGAAGGACGGGACGGTCCGGCTCGAAGCGGGAGACTCCGTCTACTACCCGGGCGGCACGGCACACCGCTGGTGCTCGCCCGACGGATCGCGGTTCCACCTCGTCGTGGTGAAACAGAAACTCGGGGAGGACGGATGATCGACCTCGTCGTGCTCTCGAAGTCCGCTGCCGCGGACGGGGTCGTGGTCCTGGACCTCGCGGCCACCAACGGCGGCAGCCTGCCCGCGTGGCGGCCCGGAGCGCACATCGACCTCGTGCTCCCGACGGCGGACGAGCGGCAGTACTCGCTGTGCGGGCCGTTGGCCGCGGACACCTGGCGGATCGCCGTGCGGCGGGCCGAGCCGGGCCGCGGGGGATCGGCGTACGTCCACGATGTCCTCGATGCCGGGACGTCGCTGCGGGCCCGTGGACCGGTCAGCCATTTCGAGTTCCGGCCGGAGGTTCCGGCGCTCTTCGTCGCCGGCGGCATCGGCATCACGCCGATCCTGCCCATGATCGAGGCGGCCGAGGCGAGCGGCACGCCGTGGCGGCTGGTTTACGCCGGGCGCACCCGGGCGTCGATGGCGTTCGCCGACGACCTGGAACGCCGTCACCCCGGGAAGGTCGAGCTGAGGGTGAGCGCCGAGGGCGCCCGGCTCGACCCCGGCCGGCTCCTGGAGGTTCCCGCGGCGGGAACCGTCGTCTACTGCTGCGGGCCCGCGGGGCTCATGGACGCCGTCGAAGCGGCGATGCGGTCGTGGCCGCGCGGTTCCCTGCAAGTCGAGCGGTTCGCGCCGAAGACCCTCCCGGTGCAGGCCGATGCCGCATTCGAGGTCGAGCTGGCGCTGTCCGGCCAAACCCTTCCGGTGCCGCCCGGGAAGTCCATCTTGGACGTCGCGGAAGAGGCCGGGGTACTCGTGCTCTCCTCGTGCCGCGAGGGCACCTGCGGGACGTGCGAGACCGCGATCCTCGACGGCGCCGCCGAGCACCGGGACTCGATCCTCGGCGAAGACGAGCAGGCCGCGAACCGCACGATGATGATCTGTGTCTCGCGCTCGCGCGGCGACCGGCTCGTCCTCGATCTGTGAAAGGGACCCATGCTGACGATCCGGGGCGCCGAGCGCATTCTCGTCGACTCGTCCACAGAGGACAGTGGCGAGCTCGCGCTCGAAGACGGTTCCCCGCACCGCACGGTGCTCGACGCCGGCGGATGCGTGGTGACGCCGGGGCTGGTGAACGCCCACCACCACCTCCTGCAGAGCGCGTTCCGCACCTTGCCCGGAACGCGGGGGGTGCCGATGGCCGAGTGGCTGCCCGCGATGGCCGCCGCCTACGGGCGGGTGGGCCACGACCCGGAGGCCTACGCCGTCGCCGCCTCGGTGGGTGCCGCCGAAAGCCTCCTGTGCGGTGTCACGACCATCGCGGACCACCACCTGAACTGGCCGCACGGCGCCCCGATCGCGGACACGGTCGAACTCGCGAGGGCGACGGCCGGGGCCGTCCGGTTCCTCGGTGCGCGGCTCGTCTTCGTCCGCGGCTCTGCGCGGGACGATCCGGAGTGGGCCGGCGAGTCCGCCGAGGCCATCGTGACCGCGCTCGTTCCCGGGGCCGCCGGCGGGATCTCGCCCGACGGCATGCTCCAGGTCGCGGTCGGCCCGGCCGGGGTCCATTCCGACGCACGGGAGACGTTCGCGGCCCTCGGTGCGGTCGCGGCCCGCCACCGCCTGCGCCGCCGGACTCAGGCCAACGAGCAGGTCGACACCGCGATCGCCGTCGAGCGCTACGGGCGCAGGCCGCTCCAGCTCCTCGACGAATGGGGCTGGCTGGAACCGGACGTCACCGTGGCACACCTGTGCGACGTCACGCCCGGAGAGATCCGCCTGCTCGCGCGGGCAGGGGTGACCGCGACGCACGCGCCGGGGTGCGACGTGCCCATGGGGTGGGGCGTGGCACCGGTCGCCGCGCTGCTCGAGGCGGGCGTCGTCGTCGGCCTGGGGACGAGCGGCGGGGGAAGCAACGACGCCGGGCACCTGCTCGCCGATGCCCGGCTCGCCCTTCAGGTCTCCGGCCTCGTGGGCGCGCAGCTTCCCGCGCGCACCGTGCTCGGGATGGCCACGGCGGGATCCGCGGCGGGGCTGGGTCGGCCCGAGCTCGGGCAGCTCGGTGCCGGGTCGGCAGGTGACCTGTGCGTGTGGGACGTGTCCGGGGTCGCCGACGCGGGCGTGCACGATCCGATCGCGGGACTGCTGTGGGCATCGCCCGGCCGGCGGCCGAAACACGTGGTCGCCGGGGGACGTGTCGTCGTGCGGGACTACCGGCTGGTCACGGCCGACGAGGCGGAACTCGCGGCTCGCCTGCGCGAACGGCTCGCCCGCACCCCACCGACGGTTTAACTGAATCGTGACACCGACGGCGCGGGCGGGGTAAAGGAAAGACCGGACGCTGGCTGGATGACCGAAGCCGACGTACCGCCGAAGACCGGCGAGCGAGCGAGGACCTCGATCAGCCGTGAGCTGATCGAACTGGCGGCGCTGTTCATCGCCACCGGGGTCGCCGATCTGTTCGTCAGCACGTTGTCCCACGACCGTGTCGGGCCGGTCGTGCTGTTCGCGCTGGGTGGGCTGCTGGTGGCCACCGCCGGGTGGCGCCGGTGGTGGACTCACCGTCCTCGGCCGGCGCGGGCACGCGGCACCGCGGACGAGGATCCGCTGCGGACCGGGGTGGCGTGGCGGGTGCGTGCCACGGTGCGTGACGTGCCGGGGAGTTTGGCGGGGGTGACGGCGGCGTTGGCGGCGCACCGCTACGACATCGTCTCGTTGCAGGTGCTCGCGGTTCCGGATGGTGTGGTGGACGAGTTCTTCGTCCGCACGCCGGACGGGGCGACGGCGGCGGACATCGCCACGGTCACCGAACTGGGCGGCGGCCGGGACGTGCGGGTCGTCCGGGCGGACGTGCACGAGTTCGTCGACCTGCCGACCCGCGTGCTGACGATGGCGGCCGAGGAGGAACCGGACCTGGTCCGATTGCTGCCGGCGGTGCTGGGGGTTTGCCGCATCGAACGGAAACCCGCCGGGCGTCGCGGCAAGCGGGCCGGTGAAGGCATCGACGGAACGGTGCTGCGGCTGGTGGACACCGACGGCGGTCTGGTGGTGGTGACCCGGCCGTTGCTGCCGTTCACCCCGGTGGAGTTCGCGAGGGCCAAGGCCGTGCTCGATCTCCAGCGGCGGCTGGCCGGACCACGGGCCACCACGGCGGCCGGTGGTGAACCCGGCCGGCTTTCCTGATCCGCACCGACGGCACGGCCGCCGCCCGGCGCATCCGGCCGCACAATCCCCGGCTCCACCCGGCAGCACCCTCAGATCAGGCCCCGGTCCCGGGCATAGATCGCCGCCTGGGTGCGGTCACGGAGGCCGAGCCTGCTCAGGATGCGGGAAATGTGGTTCTTCACCGTTCCTTCGCTCAGGAACAGCCTCGTCGCGATCTCGCGGTTCGTCGCCCCGGTCGCGACCATGCGCAGCACCTCCGTCTCCCGGCTCGTCAACGCCTCGGCGGAAGCCGGGTGCGCCGACAGCGCCGCGGCCACGTGGCGGGCCGCCGCGTGGCCGAGCTGGGTGACGCCGGCGTGGGCCAGGCGGACCGATTCGGCCAGCTCCGCGGCCGGGAGGTCCTTCAGCAGGTAGCCGGCCGCGCCGGCCCGCAGCGCCTGCACGACGTACTCCTCGTCGTCGAACGTCGTCAGCATCACGACGCGGCAGTCCGGGGCACGGCGGCGCAGCACGGCGACCGCGTCGACGCCGTCCAGCTCCGGCATCCGCACGTCCATCAGCACCACGTCCGGGCCGAGCGCCAGGGTCCGCTCGATCGCCTCGCGGCCGGTGGCCGCCGTGCCGACCACCGAGATCCCCGGCTGGATGGCCAGCAGGGACGCGATGCCCTCGCGGACCAGCCGCTGGTCGTCGACCACGAGCACCCGCACGCTCACGGCACGGTCACCGTGACCCGGGTGCCCGCGCCCGGCTCGCTGTCGACCGACACCGTGCCGCCGACGAGCGCGGCGCGTTCTCGCAGGCCGAGCAGGCCGAACCCGGAATGGGCCGCGCCGGTGTCGAAGCCGCGGCCGTTGTCGGTGACGACCAGGCGAGTGCCGGCGCCGAAGGTCACCGACACCCGCACCTGATCGGCCCGGCCGTGCCTGCGGGCGTTCGTGACCGCCTCCTGCGCGGCCCGGTAGAGCGTGGTGACCGTCGCCGGGCCGAGGCCGGGTTCCTCGCCGTGCACGTCGAGCGCCACGCCCAGCTCGCGCAGCGCGCCGGTCAGGGAACGCCCGCCGCCCCGCAGCGTGCCGACCGACGTCCGGACGTCCTCCAGCGCGTGCCCGACCGAGCGGCGCGCGTCGGCCAAAGCCTGGCCGGCGACGTCCGGGTCCCGGCCGGCGAACGCGGCCGCCTTCTCCAGCTGGATGGAGACCGCGGTCAGGTGGTGGCCGAGGCTGTCGTGGATGTCGCGGGCCAGCCGGTTGCGTTCGGCCGCGGCGGAGAGCTCCGCCACCCGCGACGCGGCCCGCCGCTCCCGGACCGCGACGTCGGCCATCGCCAGGGCCAGCACCAGGCCGGTGGCGAACATGAGCACGTCGGACACGGACTCGGTGTCCCGGTACCAGCCGGGCACCCCCACCGCGAACCCGCCGACGAGCGCCGCCAGGCAGAGCCCGCCGAGCACGAGCCCGGCCGTGCGCCCGAACGTCAGGTACGCGGCGAACGGCACCAGCACGAACAGCGCCCGCGACAACCCGGACCCGTCGAGTGCGGCGACCGCGAAGAACAGCACCAGCCGCGCGACAAGGAACGCCACGGGCAGCCGGCTCACCCGCCGCTCGACGGCGTCCAGCACGAACAACGCGCCGATCCCGGCGACGAAGCCGGTGAGCCGGACCGGATTCGCCGGGCCGAGGCCGGCGACCGCGGAGTACAGCCCGGCCAGCAGCACGATCCCGTACACGGCACCGGAAACCCACGGCACGATCCGCGTCACCATCACCCGAGCCTACGGCCGTTCGCCGCCGCCCGGACCCGAGTTCGGCCACTCGGCACGTGCCGAGTGGCCACCCGGACACTGGCCGGCCGGCACTTCCCGCGCACCGGCGCGCTTTCTACCGTTCACGGAAACTGTTGCCTGCCAAGGAGATTCCCATGCTGACCCGACTGGGTGCCGGGTGCGGAGTGCTCGCCGGCCTCGCCATCGCCGTACCCGGCCTGATCGAGGCGGTCACCGGTGAAACCGCGCCGACGAGCTTCGTGCTCGGCCTGTCCCCGGCGTTCGCCGTCCCGTTGCTGACCGTGCTCCACCTGCGGCAGGCCCCGGCGGCCGGGGCGTTCGGTGCGGTGGCCTACACGGTGAACGCCGTCGGCCTCGGCCTCTTCGGCGGCGCCGCGTTCACGCTGAACCTGGCGTTGTTCTTCCTCGACGACGCGGTGACGAAGGAACTGCTGCGCGGCCCGACCACGGTGGCGCTGCTGGGCAGCGCGCTGGTCTTCGCCGCCGGCGCGGTGCTGTTCGGGGTGGCCATGCTGCGCGCCGGGATCCACCCCCGCGTCCCGGCGGTGGCCTACCTTGTGGCGCTGCCCGTGCTGGCGGTCGCGGCGCGGCTGCCGGACACCCCGCTCACGAGCGTCGTGCACGTCGTCGCCGGCGGGTCGCTGGTGTGGCTGTCGATCGGCGTCACGCAGGCCGCCTCACGCGAGACGGTGAACTCCAGTGCGTAGCGGCCGGGTCAGTCCGCTGTGGTCAGCCGCAGCGTGGCGATGCCGCGCATATCGAGCGTGGTGCCGGCCGGGGCTTCGGCGTAGCGGAGCAGGATCTGGTCGCAGCCGGGGCACCGGGCGACGTAGCCCATCGGTGCGCCGTACACGCGGGCCGAGGCGAGGGGGCCGGAGCGGCCGCAGCCCGCGCACGCGGCGACCGCAGTGGTCACCTCGGCGGTGAACACGCTGCTCAGCGGCCCGGCCAGCACGTTGCCGTCGAGGTGTCCGTCGGTCATCTCAGCCTCCGAAGCGTTCGGCGCGGACGCGAGCCGGGTCGTGGCCGGCGTCGATCAGCAAGCCCGTGACGGTCTCGACGAACGAGGTCGGCCCGCACACGTAACAGGTCGGTTCTTCCGCGGCGGGCAGCCCGTGCGCCGCCAGGTCCGCCGCGTCGATCCGGTGCGGCACGCGCCCGACGCCGTCCGGCGCCTCCCGCGTGTACAGCACGGTCACGTCCGGGTCGTCCAGCTCGCCGGCGAAGTAGACGTCCGAAGGGGTCCGGACCGAGTAGAGCAGCCGGAACGGCGGGCTCGCCGCCGAGCGGGCGCGCAGCATCGCCCTCAGCGGGGCGATCCCCGAGCCGCCGCCGATCAGCAGCACCGGGCCGGGTTGCTCCGGCCGCCACACGAACCAGCCGCCGAGCGGGCCGAGCAGCTCGACGACGTCCCCGACCTCGATGTCGCGCACGAGGTAGGGCGAGACTTCGCCGCCCGCGACCAGCTGCACGGTCAGCTCGACGAACTCGCCGTCGGCGGGCGCGGACAGCGAGTAGCTGCGCTGCGCGGTGTAGCCGTCCTCGGCCGTCAGCCGGAGGTCGGCGTGCTGCCCGGCGAGGTGTCCCGGCCAGCCGGGCACGGCGAACCTGAGGGTGCGTGCGGTGGCCGTCTCGTCGCGGATTTCGACGAGCCGGGCGGTCAGCCGGCGGTGGCCTAGTCGCCGTCGTAGCGCTGTTCCCGCCACGGGTCTCCGTAGTTGTGGTAGCCGAGCTCTTCCCAGAACCCGGGCTGGTCGTCGAGCATCAGCTGCAGCCCGCTGATCCACTTGGCGGACTTCCAGAAGTACAGGTGCGGCACGAGCAGCCGGACGGGTCCGCCGTGCACCGGCTCCAGGGGCTCGCCCTCGAACTCGAAGGCGAGCCACGCCTTGCCGTCGAGCACGTCCTCCAGCGGCAGGTTGGTGGTGTAGCCGCCGTGGCTGTGCGCGAGCACGTAGTCCGCGGCGGTGTCGACGTCCTCCAGCAGCACGTCGAGGGACACCCCGCGCCACGTCGTGCCGAGCTTCGACCAGCGGGTGACGCAGTGGATGTCGACGGTCGGCTCCTCGGCGGGCAGCGCCATCAGATCGGCCCAGGTCCAGGAATGCCGCTCGCCGTTCTCCGCGGTGACCGTGAACGACCAGTCGCTCGTGGACACCGGCGGGGTCGGCCCGGCCGACAGGACGGGGAAGTCCTCGGTGAGGTACTGACCCGGCGGCAGGGCGGCGTCCTGCTCACGACGCCCGTGGAAAGCCCGGCTGAACACGGCCACGCCATCCCCCTCTCGTCGGGCGCTCAATCTAACCCACCCACCGGCGGAGCGGGACATGTCCACTGACCTCGGCGTGACCAGTCTTGAGCCACCGGCACTACCCGGAGGGCTGCCGGTTCTCGGCCACACCGTGGCGTTC
>NZ_JBFACT010000056.1:0-61089 GCF_040640995.1 Amycolatopsis sp. NPDC021455
GCGGCCAGCACCTCCAGGACCTGGATCCGGATCGGGTGGGCGAGGCACTTGAAGAGATCGGCTTTGATCCGGTAGAGCGGCTCGGTCGTGCGGGATCGGGCGGGCATCGGCACCTCCTGGATTGATGATTCTATCAATCCATCAATCCGAGGTCTCAGCGGGCCGCGGCCAGCAGCGCCGGGAACTCCCGCTCGATCGCCTTGGCGAGCACGTCCGTCTCCGGAACGGTGTCCGTGTCGGAGGTGATCCCGAAGGTCACCTCGCCGGCGTAGCTGAGCATCGCCACCCCGATCCGCACCCGCAGCGCGATGGGCACGTACGGGTGGATCCGCACGATCCGGTGCCCGAGGGCGGACAGCGGTTCCGCCGGTCCGCGCACATTGGTCGTCACCGTGACGACGTTGCGCTGCGGCAGGTGCACGGCCGCCCGGATCGCCCACCCGACCGGGGCGAAGGGCTCCTGTGCCGCGGTCGCGGTGAGCAGCGCGCCCGCGTCGGCTTCCTTGGCGGCCTTGAGCGTGCCCAGCCGCCGGTGCACCCGGACCAGCCGCTGCGCCGGGTCGGCCAGGTCGACCGGCAGCAGGGGCAGCAGGAGCGAGACCTCGTTGTCGAGCGCGGTTCCCGTCCGCACGGACACCGGGACCAGCGACCGCACGCTGTCGGCGCCGGGCGTCTCGCCGCGCTGCAGCAGCAGTTCCCGGAACCCGCCGGTGACGGCGGCCAGCAGGACGTCGTTCACCGTGACGTCGAAGGCCCGGGCCACGGCCTGGACGTCGGCCAGCGGCACCGACGCGGTCGCGTAGCGCCGGTCGTGCCCGAGCGGGCCGGTCAGCGGCGTGGGTGAAACCGGCAGCAGCGCGGACGTCATCGCCGCGAGACCGCGGGCGGCGTCACTGACTCGGCGGGCCAGCCGGTTCGGATGCAGTGCTTCCCGGGCCAGCAACCCCATCTGGTACCACGGGCTGCGCAGCAGCGCGCCGGCCGCGTCCAGCAGCAGCTTGGCCGAACCGGGGTCGGCCGCCTCCGCGGCGGGACCCGGACCGGCCGGGGCGTCGCCGAAGAGGACGGTCTGCAGCCGCGCCGCCGCCAGGCCGTCGGCGAGGGCGTGGTGCACCTTCGTCAGGATCGCCCAGTGCCCGTCCGGCAGTCCTTCGATCACCCAGAACTCCCACAGCGGCCGGTCCCGTTCCAGCCGTTCGCCCATCAGGAGGGCGACCAGCTCGCAGAGCGCGTTCTCGTCGTGCGGCGCCGGGAGCGCGACCCGCCCGAAGTGCGCGGGCGGGTCGAACGCCGGGTCGTCGATCCAGACCGGCGGGCCGAGGTCGAACGGCACCGTGCGCACCTTCTGCCGGTAGCGCGGGATCCCGGCCAGCCGCGCGAGCACGGCGGCGGTGAACTCGTCCTGGTCCGGGGCCGGTCCTTCGGCGATCGCGACCGAGGCGATGGCCAGGGACGAGCCGGGGTCCTCGTCCTCGATCTCGAGGAAGGCCGCATCGAGGGGGCTGAGCCGGTCCATGGCGTCCTCTCAGTGGGCTCTCAATGGGCGATGTCGACCACGACTCGCCGGACCTGGTCCTGGGGGCCGAGCAGGGTGAACACGCGGAACGGGAGCTTCGCGCGGACACCCGCGGCGAACGTGCTGAGCCCTTCGAACGACCCGGCGAAGCGCACCGCCCGCAGGGACGGCCAACCCGGGGTGCTGACCAGGGTGTCCCCGACCGCGGCCAGCACTCGGCCGGGCTGGTGCCCGGAGCCGTCCGTGCCGAGTGCGGGTGCCCGGACGACGATCTGCAGTGCCGCGCCACCGGGTACCGGGAGCGGGTCGCCTTTCGGGTCGGTGGTCACCACGGGGACGTACCGGACGACGAACCCGGCCGCCGCCGGGCCGTTGACGTCGAAGACCACGCGGTCGAAGCAGGCGTGCCGCCCGGCTCGCACGAGGTAGAGCGCGTCCTGGCTCATGGAGTCCGACGAGCGCGTGTCCGTGCGCCAGCCGGAAGTCTCCCGGCACGCCGGATTCGCCGGGGGCGGCGCCGACGTGGTGGGCGTCGCGGGCGTGGTGGGCGGCGCCGGGGTGGTGGCCGGTGTGGTCGCCGGGGCCGGAAGCACCGAAGCCGACAACGGCGTGCTCGCCGGGGGCGACGCGCCCTGATCGCTCCCGCACCCAGCGAGCGCGAAGCCGCACGCCACCGCGACGAGCGCCGCCCGCCCGCGCGTGGTCACCTCGTCCTCGTCAGGGCGTCACGGCGGCGTTCGTACTCGTCCTGGTCGATCTCGCCACGGGCGAACCGTTCGTCGAGGATGCGCCGGGCGGTGCCGTCCGGTGACGGCGGCTGCGGTGCCCGGCGCACGAGGACGACGACGAGGACGACGAGCGCGGCCAGCACCAGCGCCATCAGCACGAGCATGCCGACGTCGCCGGCCCAGCCCATGGTCGTGGGGTAATGCCAGTACGGCATGACCGGCTCCTTTCCTAGCGGGCCTGGAAGTGCTTCGGGGGAGCTTCGAGCGGCTGCAGCACCTCGCCGAGGTCGCGTCGCGGGGTCGCGGGCAGCGGCTCGGCGTTGACGGGAGCCCAGCCGATGCGCAGCACCATCTGGGGGAACGACCCGCCGGTGACCCGTTCGGTCACGGTGTCGCGGACCTCCGGCAGCTCGAGCGGCTCGGTGAGCGGGCACGACGAGAGCCCGAAGGCGTTCGCCGTCAGCAGCACGGCGCTCGTGGCCTCACCGGCCCGCAGCCGCGACATCCGGTCGTCGGAGGCGGTGCTCAGCACGAGCAGGACGGTCTCGTCGTCCTCGGCCTTGGCACCCGGCGGCTGAGCCAGCAGCGGGTCGGCGAAGGGCCGGGTCCGGAGCCCGCCCGGGGTGTCGTCCGGCGCCGGGGTGTTGCGGGCCGGGACGCCGTCGGGCGACAGGTGACGGCCGCTCCAGGCCGCCAGTTCCGTCCGGTACGCCGGGTCGGCGGCGTGCCGGTCGGCGGCTTCCTCGATCGCGGTCGCCAGGTAGTAGCGGGCCGAGTTGTCGGCGACCTGGAGCACGGTGCCCTCCAGCGCGGCGGCCTTGGCCATCGCCTCGACGTGGCCGCGCGGCACGATCCAGGAGCTGTGCCGGCGCCGGTCGGTCCGCCGCCGGGGGATGGCCGCGGCCATCGCGATCTCGTCCTGCGACGGGTCGCGCGGGTGCAGCGTGATCGCCGCCAGGTGATCGGGCTCGCCGGGGTTGGGCAGGCGGTGTACTTCCGCGGCCCAGCCGAGCGCGCCGAAGCCGACCCGCAGGTGGTGCAACGCGGCACCGCAGCTGAGGATCAGGTCGCGGCCGTCCGGGTCGGTTTCGGGCAGCCGCCGGTCGGGGTCGGCGTAGAGGTGCAGGGAGCTCTGCCCGATCCGCCAGTACCACGGCTGGGAGTTGTGCACCGACGGCGCGCGGACGGCCATCGCGACCGCGGTCTTGACGGTGAAGTCGTCCGGGAATGCTCGGTCCATCATCGGCTTTCCTCGTCGTCGGGGGTGTCTGCCGGCTCGACCTTCGCACCGCGGCACTCGCCGCCGGGAGGGCCGGAGTGCCTTCGGTGAGGGGACTTTCGATGCCCGGACGCCAGCCAGGCCATGGCCCGTGCGAGCGATTCGGCCGGGGTGCCGGTGGTCGGCAGCGGATGGGCTTCGGGCCAGGGGTCGGCGTCCGCGGCCATCCGGTGCGCGATCTCGGGAGTGGCGTCGGACAAGGCGCCGGTCCGGGTCGTGATGCGCCGTGCCGCGGTCGTTTCCGGCGCCAGGCAGCGCACGGCGACCAGGGAGCTGGACGTCCGTTCGGCGACCGCGGCGGCCAGGGCGCGGTGCCGGGCCGCGTTCCAGGACGCGTCCAGCACCACGGTTTCCCCGAGCGCCAGCAGTTCGCCGGCGCGGCGCACGAGCTCGGCGTACATCGCGTCCGTGTGGCTTGTGTCGTAGAGACCTTCCCGGTAGCCCTCGGCGGGCCGCCGGACCGGTTCGAGCCCGGCCAGTTCCTTGCGGAGGCGATCGGACTGCAGCAGGGTCGCGCCGAGCCGGTCGGCCAGCCCGCCTGCGATGGTGGACTTCCCGGTGCCTGGCTCGCCGCCGACGAGGACCAGACGTACCTGGCCGAGCCGCAGGTGCCGCAGCGTGAGGTCGGCGTACTCGGCGGCCGCCGCGGCCGCCCCCGCGTCACCCTGGGCGTGGCGGAGGCAGGCGACCTTGACGCGGACGAACGCACGGTAGGCGAGGTAGTGGTGCACCAGCGCCGGGGGAGCGGGGTCGCCGGTGAACTCGCGGTAGTCGAGCAGGAGCTGTTCTGCCGGCTGGAAAGCACCGAGCCGCTCGAGGTCCATGGCCAGGAAGGCGACGTCGTCGAGGACGTCGACGTGCCGGAGGTGATCGTCGAACTCCAGGCAGTCCAGGACACGGGGACCGTCGCCGAGGCAGAAGATGTCGTCCGCGAGCAGGTCGCCGTGGCCGTCGACGACGTGCCCTTCGGCGATCCGGCGGTCGAACAGGGGCTCACGGCCGGCGAGGAACTCCTCGGCGAGGGCTTCGATCTCACCGGCGGTGGCTGGGTCGAGCACCTCGCCGTGGAAGGGCTGGACCTGCGCGAAGCTGTCGCGCCACCGGTTCCGGACGGCGTCGCGGGTCTCGTCGGCGTCGATTTCCGGCCCCTGCGCGGCCCGGGCGTGGAAGGCGGCCAGCTGCCGCGCCAGCGCCCGGATCGTGGCGGGCGGCAGTGCGCCATGGCGGACCAGAGCCGACAGCCGCCGGTCCTCGGGCATCCGGCGCATCACGACCAGGTGGTCGCGGCCGTCGCCGCCCGGACCGGTGACGTCCGCGACGCCGAGGTAGACGTCGGGGGCCAGCCGCCGGTTCAGCTCCACCTCCCGGTGACACGCGTGCTCGCGGGCTTCCCGCGTCGAGAAGTCCAGGAAGCCGAGGTCGACCGGCTTCTTCAGCTTGTACGCGAGGTCCCCGACGAGGAAGACCGCACCGATGTGGGTCTCGCGGACGTCGGCCCAGGGTCCGTCCATGCCGTCAGCATCGGCTTCCGGGCACCTCGTGCGCCGGGGACGAAAGTCACCGGGACCGGGGACCGGAGAAACCTCCGCGGGCGCGTCCCGGCGCTCACCATGGTGTCCGGCGGAAGGAGACGTCGTGGACGAACCGGCGATCGAGGTGACGGATCTGCGGGTCCGCCGCGGTGGGCAGGAGGTGCTGCGCGACATCGGGTTCACCGTGCGGCGCGGCACGGTGACCGGGCTTCTCGGGCCCAACGGCTGCGGCAAGAGCACGCTGATGCGCTCGATCGTCGGCGTGCAGATCGTGGAGTCCGGAAAGGTGGACGTCCTCCGCCGGCCGGCGGGCAGCCCCGAACTGCGACGGCGGATCGGCTACGCGACCCAGGAACCCGCGATCTACGCCGACCTGACCGTGACCGAGGCGCTGCGGTACTTCGCCGCGGTGCTCGGCACGCGTCCGTCCGATGTGGACCGGGCGATCGCGCAAGTCGGCCTCACCGGATCCGCCCGCACCGTGGTCGGCCGCCTCTCCGGCGGCCAGCGCGGCCGGGCCAACCTGGCGGTGGCCCTGCTGGGCACCCCCGAGCTGCTGGTGCTCGACGAGCCCACCGTCGGCTCCGACCCCGAACTGCGCGACGAACTGTGGAAGCTGTTCCACGACCTGGCGGCGACCGGGGTCACCCTGCTGATCTCCAGCCACGTCATGGACGAAGCCGCCCGCTGCGACGACCTCCTGCTGCTGCACCGAGGTCGGCTCCTCGCCCGGGGCACGCCGGCGGAACTGCGCGCCCGGACCGGCGCGGCCGACCTCGAACAGGCGTTCCTGCGACTGATCAAGGGCCGGGAAGGAGCGACGCGATGAGCGCGGCGATCACCCTGGCCACCACCCGCCGGATCCTCACCCAGCTGCGGCACGACCCGCGCACGGTCGCGCTGATCGTCGGCGTGCCCAGCGTGCTGATGATCCTGCTGCGCTACGTCCTGAATTCCGAACAGCGGTTCAGCGGGATCGCGCCGGCGCTGCTGGGCATCTTCCCGTTCACGATCATGTTCCTGCTCACCTCGGTGACGACGTTGCGCGAGCGCACGACCGGGACGCTCGAGCGCCTGATGACCATGCCGATCGGCAAACTGGACCTGCTCGTCGGCTACGCGCTGGCCTTCGGGCTGCTGGCCGTGCTGCAGGTCGTCGTCGCGGCCGCGATCTCCCTGACCTGGCTCGGGCTCGACATCGCCGGATCGGTCGGGCACTGCTGCTGATCGTGGTGCTGGACGCGCTGCTCGGTACCGCACTGGGACTGTTCGTCAGCGCGTTCGCCCGCACCGAGTTCCAGGCGATCCAGTTCCTGCCGGTGTTCGTGCTGCCGCAGTTCCTGCTGTGCGGCCTGTTCGTCCCGCGCGGCGACATGGGCTGGGTGCTCAGCGCGCTGTCGGACGTCATGCCGCTGTCGTACGCCGTGGACGCGCTCACCCAATTGACCCGGTCCGCCGAGATCGACGGCACCCTGATCCGGAACGTCGCCGTCATCGCCGGTTGCGGCGTCCTCGCTCTCCTGCTCGGTGCGGCCACCCTGCGCCGTCGCACCGCGTGAGGCCGCTGGTGACGAAAGTCCCTATCGGCAGGGCCGAACGACGCCATCCGGCGGCACCGGCGGAACGTACCGTCGGGTCCCGATGAGACCGGTCCGATGTGGCCGGTGCACGACCCGGCGCGATGGAAGGTGATTCCCCTGCTGACCGGTATCGACCGTGACCACGGCCTGCGCAGCGGACTGACCGGCTACCTGGCCGCGGTGAGCGCCGCGGTCGGTGTGGGCGAGGAGTCCTGCACCGTGGACCTCGACGCCCCCGCTTCGGCGTACATCGCCCTCGACGTGCGGCTGCCCCGCCATCCCGGCCGCGACATGGCGCTGCTGTGGGACGAACGGCACGGGTGGGCGTTCGCCATGGAAACCCATTCCGGTGAGGACCTGCTGGTAATGGCCTACCTCGGCGGCGAGCTCGTGCCCAGCCCGTCCCGCGTCCGCCGCTTCGTCGCGGCGATCCGGTCCGCCGGCGGGCCGTCCGGTGAGCCGGTGCCGCCGGATCTGCGCGGCGACCGCGGCGAACTGCTGGACCGGCTGCGGCGCCACTGCCGGGTTTTCCCGTACCTGTCCCGGATGGGGTGATCTCGTGTCCGCTGTGGAGGCACCGGGCTGGACGCCCGCCGAGACCGAGGTACTGGTCCGGTCGATGATGCGGGCGCCGTCGGTGCACAACACCCAGCCCTGGCAGCTGGAAGTCACCCCGGCCGAGCTGTCGGTGCGCGAACGCGCGGAACCGGTCCTACCCCACCACGATCCGCGCGGCCGTGACCGCGCCGCCTCCTGCGGTGCCGCGGTGGCCAACCTCGAACTGGCGGTTCGCGCCCTCGGCCGGTCCTGCGTCGTCGCGTTCCTGCCGGAGGACGAACAGCCGGACCTGATCGCGCGGATCGCCGTGGGCGAGCCGGAGCTGCCGAGCGCCGAGGAACGCCGGCACTACGGTGCGATCGCGCGCCGGGCCAGCCACCGCGCGCCGTTCGAAGGGGTGGCCGTGCCACTGCCGGTGGTGCGGCGGATCATCGCCGCGGGCGGCGCACCGGGCGTCGAAGCGCGTCCGGTCCGCGAGATCGCCACCGTCGCCCGGTTACTGCACTTCGCCGCGGAAGCCTTCCGGCAGGACGGCGGCTACCAGCGCGAGCTGTCGCTGTGGACGATCCGCGACGAGCAAGCGCACCGGCACGGCGTCGGCATCCCGGCGAGCCGGATCCCGGCCGGCTCGGTGCCCTGGGCGGGCTTGGTCCGCCGCGCGACCGACATCCCCGAAACGCCCGAACTCGAGCGCCGCCTGGCGGGCGAGACACTGCTCCTCTTCGTCACCGCGGACGACTCACGCCTCGACCACGTCCGGGCCGGCTACGCGATGGAACGCGCCTGGCTCGCGGCCGTCGACCTCGGCCTGGCAGCAGCGGTCCTGACGCAGCCCCTGCACCTGCCGCCGGTGCGCTCGGCGCTGTGCGAAGACCTCGGGCTCACCGGTTTCCCCCAGGCACTCCTGCGCGTCGGCTACGCCGCGGAAGCGGACCCGCTCACTCCGCGCCGGGCAGTGGAAGAGGTGCTGCGGCGCGGACCTTAGGGCTCGGCGCCGTGGACCTAGGACTCTGCCTCCGGGCGCGCCTTCGGCCGACGATCGTGGTGGGAGAACGGAGGCCACGATGACGACCAGCGTGCGGAAGCGCAGACCGCCCGTCCGGACCCGGCGCGCCGGATACCTCGTAGGGGTCGTGGCGAACAGCGTCCTGCTGGTCCTGGTCAACGCCTGGCCCGGCTGGGAAGTCCTGCCGTTCCTCACCCCCGCGTTCCCCACGGTGCTCGGGCTGGTCGACCTCGCGCTGGTGGCGGGCCTGGTCACGGGCCTCGTCCAGCTGTGGCAGGACCCCGAGTGGCTCGTCGCCCTCGACGGCGTCGTGACGTCGTGCGCCGGCCTGGCCGCCCTGGTGCGGCTGTGGCAGGTCTTCCCCTTCGACTTCACCGGCACCACGTTCGACTGGGCGCTGACGGTGCGGATCGTGCTCGTCGTGGGCCTCGCCGGTACGGCGATCGGGCTGCTGGTCCAGCTGGGCACCCTGGTCCGGGCCGGGCTGCGGAGACCACGCTGACGCCGGTCACCCGGCCACGGCGGTGCGCAGCCGCGCGGCGGCGTGCTCCGGGGTCACAGTCGTCACCGGGACACCCGTCGCCAGCTCCAGCCCGGCCGGGACCTCCAGCCGCGGAACCACCTGCAGTGACCAGGCCAGGAACGGCGCGGTTTCGTAGCCGCGGGGAGCGGTCCGCACGACGACGTTGTAGGCGGGATCGCCCAGCTCGCCGCGCAGCGCGGCCAGGACGGTCCGCAGGCAACCGGCGGTCGCGCGGATCTGCTCGGCCGTGGCGGCGGCGAAGTCCGCGTGCGCGTGGTGCGGGACGATCCGGACCTCGTATGCGGCGACCTGCGCGAACGGGGTGTAGGCGACCACGTGGTCGTCGGCGAAGACGACCCGCTTCCCGTCGCTGAGCGCCGCTTCGAGCTGCTCGTCGGCGAGCCGCCGCCCGTGGTCGCGGTGGTGCGTCCGGGCCGTCTCCAGCTCGCGGCGGGTGCCCGCGGACAGCACCGGCAGCCCGGCCACCTGAGAATGCGGGTGCTCCAGGGAGATCCCGGCCGCGAGCCCGTGGTTGCGGAACACGACGACCTGGGCAGCGGATGCCCGGAGCGCGCGGTGGCGGTGCTGCCAGGCGCCGAGGACGTCGGTGACTTCCCGTTCGGTGCCGGTCGCCAGATCCCAGTCGTGGCGCGGCGACTCGATGACGATCTCGTGCTTGTCCGACAACGCATAGCGGTTGGGCACCGCGCGGACGCGCCAGCCCGGCCCGTCGCCCGGCAGCCGCCACGTCTCCGGCGGGGTGTCCTGCGTGGTTCCCGGGCAGAACGGGCACGCGGTCCGCGCCACGCGGTGCGGGCGGTCCCCGCGGCCGGGCGCGAGGATCGTCCAGTCTTCGGTTTCGGCGTTCCAGCGCAGCTCGCCACCGTGCCACGGCCGGGTCGTCACGACGCAGCTCCCTCGATGAAGGCGATTCGGCACCGCTGCGAGCAGAAGTAGCGGGTATGCCCCTCCTCGGGGGCTGAGAGCGTGCCGCCGCCCGGTGGGACGGTCAGGCCGCAGACCGGGTCGCGGTGGTCGGACCGGGTCATAAGCGCGCCCGGCGGGTCGCCGTGCGCGAGGCCGTCGAGCAGGGTCAGTTCGTCGAGTAGGAGCCGGGGGAGGAGGAAGTGCCGCCGCACGCGCTCACGGCCGGCGGCACCCAGGGCGGCCGAGCGTCCCGGGTCCTTGAGCAGGGCGAGCAAGGTCTTCGCGCACTCGGCGGTCGAGTCGACGAGCAGGCCGCCGGCGTCGTCGGCGACCTGCAACGGAATCCCGCCCGCGCGACCGGCGACGATCGGTGTGCCCTTCCAGAGCGCTTCGGAGACCACGAGCCCGAACCCCTCGCGGATCGACTTCTGGATCATCACCGACGAGAACCGCTGGAAGGCGTTGACCTCGACGTTGCCGACGCCGGTCAGGTTCGTGAAGACGTGGATGTCGGGGTCGTCCCGGCCGGCGTCGGTGATCTGGCGGTAGACCTCCCAGCCCTGCGGGTCGTCGAGGGCCATCGAGCCGACCAGCGCCAGCTGGAGACCGGGGACTTCGGGCCGGACCAGGCGGAACGCCTCGATCACGCCGAGCGGGTCCTTCCACGGGTCGAACCGCGAGACCTGGGTGACCAGCGGGCGGTCGGGCTCGATGCCGATCCAGTTGAGCACCGCGTGCGCGGTCCGGTCGTCGAGTGACATGTTCTTCGGGCTGAGCGGGTCGATAGCGGGGCAGATGATGTCGGCCCGGGCGCGCGACAGCGTCGGTGGCACGAAATCCGGCAGGGTGAAGACGGTCGCGTCGTAGCGCTCGACGAACTTGCCGAGGTAGTCCCAGACGCCGGGTGCGGGTTCGGACGTGTCGACGTGACAGCGCCAGACCGAACGGGCTTTCGTCGTGTCCGAAAAGGACAGTACGGCCGCGGGTTGTGGGTCGTGCACGAAGACGAAGTCGCAGTCCGCGAAGTCGGGATCGGCCGACAGCTGCTCGGCGTTGCGGCGCGATGTCTCTTCGTACAGCCGTATTTCGTCGTCTGTGATCGGTTCGGTGCCACCCTGCAGCGCGTTGTGCAGCTTCTTCGTCACGGCGAAGAAGGCGGGCTCGCCACTGATGATCTTCCAGCTCGCGCGCACGCCGAGGTCGTTGTAGAGCGGCACGGCGGACCGCAGCAGTTCGGAAACCCCACCGCCGTAGGGTGTCGCGCTCAGGTGGATCACCCGTGCGCCGCGAAGCCGTTCCGCCACCCCGAGAAGCGGCTCGACGATCCAGTCCGGCACGACCGCGCGGTAGGCCGAAACGGAAAGCGCACCGACGTCGACTGTCTGCATCTCCGGACCCCTCGCTCGACGGCCAGGTGTCCAGCGTCGGGTACCTCCGGGTGTGGTGGCCAGGGCCCAAAGTCACCGGAACCGCGGCGGAGGAAACGGCCGCAAGGCCCGCCGAACGGGGACTGTCGCCCCTGCGGCGTGATCACCCCTTCCGGCGATGCTGGGCACACGTTTCCCGAGCGACCCGGAGGGCAGGAGCGATGTACACCAGGATGCGGTTGACCCGGCTGCGGCACACTCTCCTGCCCGGCCGCGGCCCCCTGGTCCGCCCGTCCGACCGGTGGCAGGCGAGGTTCCTGGCACTGGTGATCCTCCTGTCGCTCGTGACCGCGGTGGGAGCCGTGTTGTTCGGCATCGGCGAGTATTCGGCGGAGGCGGCCAAGTCCCGCGAGCAGACGGCGACGCGCTACACGGTGACGGCGGTCCTGCTGGCCGACGGACCCGCCCCGGCCACGGCCGGCCGCGGCGGAACACCGTTCAGCTCCGGCCCGGCACAGGCGACGTGGCGCACCCGCGACGGGCAGCAGCGAGTGGGCGTGGTGGACGCGGTGGCGGGAACGGTCGCGGGCCACGAGGTCGAAATCTGGGTGGACGAAACCGGTGCACCGGCAGAGCGCCCGCTGACCCGGGCAGCAGCGGTTATCGGCGCGCCTCTGGGCGCGGCAACCCTCTGGGCGGCGGTGGTGTCGTTGCTCGTCTTCCTCTACCGCGGCGCGGTCTACGCGCTGAACCGCCACCGCCTGGCCGCGTGGGAACGGGAATGGGCCGGCCGAGCAACCGGCCACACCCGCCGCGACGACCAACGTCCGACGAGTTCCTGATGGGCTCTCGCCACTCGAAGCCGAACAAGCGCAACTGGCGCCGGCATCGGGCGACGCGGGCTCAGAAAGTCGACGGGTCGACGGAGGGCCCCCAATCGGTGAGGGACGCTACGCCCAAGACCGCGCCGCCGGGTTTGGTCTCCAGCACGGCGAGGCCGTAGATCGTCGCCTGGGCGTCGTCCAGCGGTACTTGGAACACCAGATCCGACTCCTGGATCGGCGCGCCCCGCTGATCGTGCCGCAGCGGACGGAAGTAACTCTGTCCCGCACCGAGCTCTGTTCCGTCCCACGTCGTCGCGAAACCGGTGTAGTAGCCGCTGTTGCCGGCGCGAGTCGCGTCGTGCGGGACGTTGGGCGGGATCGCCCAGAAAGTCCGGCCGTTGCATTGGACGAGCGTCGGGCGGTCACCTGCCTGGGCTGTGCGCGGCGGGGGAGACCATCTCTGGTCGATCTGCTTCCCGGTGACCAGCAGGCGGACCGCGCTGGGCTTCCCGATGGCGATGCTGATGGGCTCGCTCGTGTTGTTCATGATGCGGGGCCGCAGCTTGATCTGGTAGTGCGTGGGATCGAACCGTCCGTCCGGAGTGAACACCTCGCCTTTGCACCAGTAGACGACCTTGAGGTCGACAGAGGGCAGTGAAGGATCCGTCGGATCGGGTTTGGGACAGTCCTTGTCCAGCGGTACGGCAGTACCGCTGGACGCGATCGGAGGGGCGGTGGACGCCGAGGACGGTTTGGCCGGCGCATACGGTCCCCGCTCGGCGACGCGGGTTAATGCGAGTATCGCGGTGGATGCCATTGATGCCCTACTTGGTGGCGCTGACCCGGAGATCGCGCGCCTGCGGAATTATGCGTTAGAGCGAGTGTTGGAGGTCGTGCGGGCAAGTCAGGTCGATGCGGATACCGTAGCTCGGCTAGAGTGGCGGTTGTTGCCTGCGCTAGGATTTGAAGCGCGTAGTCCTGCCCTTGATCGAAAGCTTGCGACAGACCCGGCCTTCTTTGTCGAAGTTATTACGCTCTTCATGCGTCCGAGGAAAGCGCGCGACGAGCCTTCGGTCTCCGAAGCTACCGCAACGAATTCATACCGGTTGCTGAATAATTGGAAAATCATTCCGGGAACTTCCGAAGAACTAGGTCACGTTGATCAGGCGAAGCTTCTCTCGTGGGTTGTAGAAGCTCGTCGCCGTCTTGTCGAAGCAGACCGACTAGATGTAGGAGATCAATACATTGGCCAAATCTTGGCTCGTTCGGCGGTTGACGATGACGGCGCCTGGCCGGAGAAGTCAGTTCGGGAGGTCATCGAGTCGGTGGCCAGTAGTCATGTAGAGCAGGGTCTATATATTGGCATCGTCAATAAGCGCGGAATGACGGCTCGCGGTGTGATGGACGGCGGCGAGCAAGAGCGTGTTCTAGCTGAAAAGTATGCCCGTTGGGTAAAGCAAGTTGAACTAGCTTGGCCGCGCACTGCGGCCGTTCTTCGTGCTGTGGAACAGCGGTATCGTGATGACGCTGCAAGGGAAGACGAGGAAGTGGAGCGCATTCGTCGCGGATTAGGAGATGAATAAGGCTATTAGCTTCCCTTCTTGAGCAGCAGTAGATCGAGTGGCCGCCGCCAGACGGCACGGTCCTGATTCGTCAAGTCGTCCACCTGGAGAGCGCACCGATCGCGCCGTAAGCCCCACTCCTGGATGCCTTCGGCCGCCTCGTCGTCGGCTGCGTCGCCGAGGTGGACGAGCGTGCCCGAGAGGAATTTCACGGCACGGCGCAGCCGGCCAGATTGTGGTGCGCTGGGGCCGGTGATCTCCGATGACACCGCGGATGCGGCGATTTCGACGTCTTCACGCTCCTGGTCGGTTATGTTCTGCTCTGGCATCTGCTCTACCACGATGGCGACGATCCGGGCCAGGTTCTGGTATTGATCGGCAGCTCGCTCGATGGCGGTGCGCTGGTTCTGCGTGACGGCCGTGTTGTTGAACGCTACCTGAGCACCGGCCATGCTCCCGTTGAACGTCGGGCCATGCACGTGAGTGGTGCTCGATGTGCCGAAGGTCCGCGCCTCGAAGTAGCTACGGACATCGCCACCGTGATCTAGGACGCAATCGCGGCCGTTGCTGGTAAGCCGCGGCCCGATCATGCCTTCCCCCCAATGGTCGACGGTGTGAGCGCGCACGAGTCCACTGTCCATCAGGTAGGCGGCTTCATGCTGGAGCTCATCTTTAGTGAAATCCCCGTCGTCATGGTGGATCTGGTCGTCCGACAGGAACGACATCCAGTCCGCGGCGTCACGGTGGGAGTCGAGCCAAGTGAGCATGCGCTGCCGTAGCAGGCCGACGCGACGGCCGGGGCGTTCGCGGAAAAGCTGCTCGGCACGCTCTTCGCCGCGACTGGTAAGCCGACAGTCCGACGTGCCGACGAGACTGAAGTTGGCCCTCACCAAGCCATCGTGCTGAAGTTCCTCGATCAGTTCACGAGCGTGTTCCGCGTTGAGACTCCGCTCGGCAAGAAACGCGTCTGCGTCGTGCTGGCCGGGTTCGGCCAAGTGCATCAGCAACGCGGTCCGGTGTTGCTCGTATTTGGTGCTTGCCATCGCGGTTCTCCAGAAATATGGCTTAAAACGTGATGTTGCTTAGGGCTTCGATGCCGGCCTTAGCCCAGTCTTCAGCTCCCGCCGCAGTACCCTTCACCACCCCGGTGGCGATCGGCGCGAGGATTCCGCGCAACCCCCGGAGGGCGCGTCGCAGGCGCCCGGGTTCCGGGGCTTCCGGGCCGGTTATCTCCAGCAGTACCTCGTTCCCTGCTTCTTCGGCGTCGCGCAATTCGCTCTCAGTCAGGCCGACCTGAGGAAGCTGCTGGAGCAGGTCTGTGACCAACTTGGCCAGCGCCTCATAGCCGGGCGTCACGGTGCTGCTGGCATTCTGCTGATTCTGCGTGACCGTCTTGTTGCCCCATGCAACTTGCGCACCAGTCATGTCTCCGTTGAACACCGGGCCGTGGTAGTTCGTCACGTTCGTAGGCCCCATGCCGATCGAAGGGAGATCGGTCGTTTGCATCTCGACCGGGATGCGGATCGGCCGCTTCGCGAACTCCTTCTCAAGTTCGCGCTGCATCTTCCTGATCCCTCGCTTGTCGATGCCACTGCCGGCCATCTTTGACTCCCCTCGTCGGGCGTATGTTCCCCACGACCCTACGCTCGAGCTCCGACAGAACCGGCGTGCGACACCGCGCTCTACGTCGACCCGAGTGGACCGGCTCATGACGGACCTGATCCGCGCCCTCAAGGCGTCGGTTCACGGTGGGTGTGATCTTGTAACCCGCCAGGGTGAGGGTTCGACACGGCGTCTCCTGGGTCCGTGCAGGTGGTCACCCCACCTGGCAGTCTTGAGGCGCTAGTTGCCACAGCGCAGCCGAAGGCGGGACGCAGTGCAGAGGGCGGTCCGTCGAGCACTACGCGCTGCTATGTGATCACTGAAAGCTGCGGCGGCAGTATCGCTGGCTCGGGAACGACCTACTGATCGGTACTTTTTCGGTGACGATCTCGAGCGGCAGGGCGACGTTGTCCGCAGAGGGCTGCGGTGGGAGGGTTGAGCGATTCGGCGCCGCGTCGGGTACAGACCTCATCGCAGCTCGCTAGCTAGGCGAGGCGGGCGCCAACGGGTTGTATAACGAACTATGCAGAGAAGCGTGTGGGATGGACGCCGCACGCTCCGAGACAGCGAATACTTGTCAAGCAGACACGCCAGGCTGCCGAGGCCGGTATCTGCGTCTCGCGGTACATCTCGACATCAGCTGTCCGCTTGTGTGAAGTCCGGTCTACGATGTCAGCCTTCCGATCGGCAAGCGAAGGACCGTGAGTGCCCGAAGATCGACGTAGGGGTGTCGAGAACCTCCTTCGTGACCTGGTCAGGACCGATGCACTGCTCAGTGAAGCGCTGACCGGCCCGGACGGCACCTCGCGGGTGCTGACGGCTGTGGTTGTCGCGGATCTGGTTGGGTGCTCGCCGCGCGAGGCGCTGGACGCGATCACCGACGGGCCGGGTGACCTGGGAATCGATGCGGTGGTGATCAAGCCTGACACGTCCCAGGTCTGGTTGATCGGCGTTTCCTGGGCAGATGGGCAGACCGGCCACATCACCAAGGGAACCGCGAAGCTGATCAAGGCAGCGCAGGGATTCTTGGATGATCATCTACAGGGCACGTCGACAATCCTCGAGCGGCGGCTGAACAGCGCCAAGCAGGTCCTCGCCGAGCCGGCCGCCACTTTGACCGTCATCTATGTATATCCAGGGCCGCCGGTCTCCAGTCCGCGTCACGCTGATCTCACCGCAGACCTTCGGACCACCGCGGGCAATACGACGGCTTACTTCTCGGTTATGGACGCCGACGGAATCGAACGTGCAATCGGGCGTCTGGCCAGTCGCCAGCCGCCTCCGATGGAACCCGCCGACTCGGTTGGCAATGAGCGGGCCATCGACGCGCTGGCTACGACTCTGGCAGGTCAGGAGGCATGGTCAGGCAGTCTTGATGGCGTGCTGCAGCGCTTCATCAGCCAGACCGCCGAGCGATTCGACTTCCTCGAAACCAACGAAAGGATCGTCTCGATCGCCATCACCGATGACGGCCGAGAAGCGCTTTGCGGCGACCGCGATGGCGGCATCAGCCGATGGGACCTGGTCGAGAAACGGCGAACCGGCCGGATTGACAAGGCACACGGCGGCGCCGTTACCGCGATCCGCTATCTCGCGGCCGGAAGGGCGGCGCTCTCCGCGGGAACAGACGGCAGACTGCGTAGATGGGTACTAGACACCGGTGTTGAGACCAGAGGCGACCACCATATCAAGGTTTCGAAGCAGGAGATCTATGCCTTTGCTGTCACCCCGGACGAAAGCCATGTCATCACCGGTGGTGCCGACGGTGCTCTGCGCAAGTACGACCTGGCCAACGACCAACAGATAGGCAAGGACTGGCGTGGGCATCGCATGCAGATCAATGCGGTCGCCATGGCTCCCGACGGGTTGGAGGTCGCCTCCGCAAGCGACGACGGCACGGTGTGCCGGTGGCGTCTCGCCGACGGTGAACCGCTGGGAGAGCCGATGGCGGGGCACGACGGCTACGCCAACGCGGTGACCTATGCCGCTGACGGCGCTGTTCTCGTCTCCGTGGGGGCAGATGGACGCGTCGTCGCGTGGGACCGGGAGACCGGAGGACAGCTGGAACAGCTCGGAGACCATGGCGCGCCATTGCACTGTGTGCTTACGCTCCCATCGGGCACGACCGGTCTGGCCGCCGGTAACGGCGGCTTGGTCCGCTGGTCACTCAACGAACTCCCGCCAGCCCGCTCGGACGGGCCGGCGTTCGAGCAGTTCGCGAACGTCGCGACCGATAAGCACAGCAGCACTGACTCATTGGACATGGCGGCAGACGTACGGCAGATGGCGCTGTTGCTAGGCGCTCGAGAGGTTGCGCCGCCGCTGTCCATCGCCCTCATGGGTAACTGGGGAGCCGGCAAGTCGAGCTTCATGAGCCAGCTCAGCGGCCAAGTGAACGCGCTGGCTACCCGCTCAGCGCGGACACCTGGGCAGGGACCGTTCGTCTCACACGTCCGCCAGGTGTGGTTCAACGCCTGGCACTACAGCGACGACCACCTCTGGGTCGGGCTCGTCGAGCACCTGTTCCAGGGGCTCACTCACCCCGGTGATTCGCCGGTTGCCGATCCGGATCGGCGGGCCAAGCTGGAAACCGAACTCGCTACGAACAAGGCGGAGAAGGAACGGATCTCGGCCAACCTGGCCGCCATCGACCGAGTCGACGTCCGGTCTGGGTGGCTGGCGCCATTACGCGCACCTTTCCGTAGCGCGCGTATCGCGGCAGCGGCGACCAAAGGACTGCTGCACGAATTGCGGCGACTCCGGGCCTGGCTCACGGTAATTGTGATTGTCAGTGGCATTGTCGGCATCGTCCTCGGAGTTCACTTCGGCAAGGACCTGATCGCGGCAGCGGGAGGGTTGATCTCGGTCGCCGGTACGGTGCTAGGCCCTGTCCGAATTATAAAGCAGAAGATGGCGGAGTGGACCGAACAGGCGCATAAGAAGCTGGTCGAGGAGAAAACCGGCATCGAGCGGAAGATCCATGATTGTGAGCTGGAGTTAGACCGCATCGCCCCTGACCGCCGGCTCACGTCGTTGCTCGCGGATCTCGCGGACTCCGCCCGCTACGAGGCGTTTCGCGGCCTGGTCGGCCGAATCCACCGCGACCTCCGGCAACTCGATCAAGCCCTCGTGGAAGCTCGTAAAGCTTGGAAGGCAGATATCGGTGCGCCGCCGCTGGAACGGATTGTGCTATATGTAGACGATCTCGACCGCTGTCCGCCCGACCGCGTGATGGACGTGCTGCAAGCGGTGAACCTGCTGCTCACTATGGACCTGTTTATGGTGGTCGTCGCGGTTGATCCGCGATGGCTAACCGCGTCGATCAGGAAGCACGTCACGACATCGTTCGCAACGGACATTGCAGTTGACGAGAAGCCGGTTGCCCCGCTGGAGTACCTGGACAAGATATTTCACATCCCGTTCGCCATCCGTCCCATGGGGAACCACGCGGGGCGCTACATGCGAGATCTACTGCCCGCCTCTCTTGATCTCCCTAATGGGAAAAGCAAAGACGAACCACCTCTGGTCGCGGCCGTGGAACCGACGGAGGAAGACGTTTCGGTGTCGACGGACCCGGACGAACGAGAACAACCGTCTGCTCAGGCGGAGGATCCATCGCCTGATGGTGCATCTGCGATACCCGAGGGCGGAAACGAAGTTGACGACGCGGAACTCGACCCGGAGCAACTCCTGATCACTATGGCTGAGCAGGATTTCCTTGCCGAATTAAGCGGGTTCTTGCCGACGCCGCGATCGGTCAAGAAGTTCAGCAACCTTTATCGGCTGCTGCGCTTATCTGTGCCGTCCAATCAGATTGGCGAATTCGCCCTGCACGCCCACCGGCCCGCCGCGGTACTGCTTGCGGTGCTCGTGCGGGAGCCGGAAGAGGCCAAGGAAGTGCTACAGCAGGTTCATGCCTTGCCCGACGACGGCGACGTTGTGGCTGCGCTGGCTTCCGTTCTGCCAATCGACGGACTTGTCGAGCTGCGCGATGCGAGAGTAACTGACTACAAGAAGTGGGCGAAGCGGGTCGCCCGGTTCGGATTCGAGACATATATGCACTTCGAGGACCGGTAGTAGCAGACGCGTCTCCGGCAGATTCTTATATGCAGACTGCTAGTAATCTCTGCCATTTTTAGAGCTAGTCAGCCGAATAGAACTCTCTCGACAGGGTTGAAGGTTGACTCGTCGAGGCCAGCCCGCGTGTTTCTCCCTTAGACGTCACCCTGGACTACGCCCATGTCGCGCCAGGTGGTATGAGGCCCTTCAGAGCTGGGTGTTCACTTATTAGGGTTTCCGGGTCACCTGTGGCTGCCAATGCGACCGCCGCCTTCAACGCGATGATGAATGGTGTCGCGGCAGTCCGTGCAGTAGTGTCATCGTTCCGTTCGGCGAGGTCTTGTGTCAGGAGCGCGGCCCCTTGGTAGACCAGAAGAACGTTGCCAGCGGTGAGTGCCGCCGCGCCGCGGCGTAAGTGCTCGAGGCTTCCCATAGGCAAGACTGTCGGACCTGGCTGTGGCGGATCGGGCAGCGCATCAGTTGATGCCGCTATGCTGGCAGCTCCGGGATCAACGAGCCGCCCAAAGTATTTTGAGAACACAACATGGTGGGGATCGCGTTCGACTACGACCCGTTCTCGATTGTGGCCGGGACGCAGCGTGCAAGAGGTTCGAATGACCTCCGCGTCGAAGCCCATTAATTCGAGCACACGCATCAGATCGATGGCTGCAGCTCGTTGGCTATCGACTGTGTCGCTGACCCCGACGCAAGCCTGGGCGACTGCCGCAGCCATGAGAGGTCTCGATGGCAGTGGAGTAATTCTAGTAACATTCAGGGCGTCTTCGTAGCTCAGAAGTTCGCCACTGGCTTTTTGGGTGTCGTTGGGGGTCCAATATGGCGCCCTTTGTGCCCATCGACCAAGCAAGCTATGGAGAATATGTAGTGCGGACAACGGCTGTTTCGCTAGTTCGTGTAGGTCGAGCTGCGCCAAAGTGTTGCGAACAAGTCTCACATTTCCTGACAGTACAGCTCGCAAGCAGCGGAACAAGTCGATGACGACCTTGTCGTGAGCCTGTAATGAACCGCCATTTCTCTCGATATGATCAGCGACTGTCAATGCTCCGTCCAAAGTAGTCGCAGCAAGGTCGTTGTAGCCAGTGAGTGCCATCAAGGAGGCAACCGCTACATTGCGCGAGACATCCGCTGCTTCGCCTGCTCTCAGAGCGTTGGTGGCTGCCGCTTCAATGAACAGTTGTAGCTCTCGGAGAGCCGGCTCCCAGTCTCCGCTCCAAACGAGGCACTCAAGTCGAAGTCGGAATAGTTGAGTGCGCTCAAGGCTGACGAGGCCGGGTGTATTAATCAAGTCGTTGATGCGCGATAACGCCTCGTGATAGTCATTGCTCTTGATGAGCATGTTGATTTCAGGGACCTCTTTGGTTAGGTCGGGCCGTCCTATTGTGGGCATCATGGTGCAGTACTGTTCAAGTGCGATACGTAGATTTTCGATCCGTGGCGTCGCTCCTCTTCCGTCATGGATGAGGTTGGTTGCGGCGGTCAGTGCAACACGGACTGTATGTGCGGTGACCTCTTGGTCTGCTTCATATGCTAAGGAGATATGCGCAATGAGTTGTTCAAGTGCCTCTGCTATATCTTCAGCGGCATCGCGTGGGCGTTCCGTGCCATGGTATAGAACGGATGCGAGGTTGGCTGCAGTCTGAATTAGGAGTAGTGATTGATCACTGCGACTGTGGTTCAGGATTCTCATCTCGGCTCGAAGATATTGGGTGGCCAAGTTTTGAATGTCGGCGATGTCGAGCATTCGTGCAGTGTTTCCGAGAAGTAGGGCAACGCTGTAATCTTGAGAGTTGGCACGCAATGCGTGCTCTGCTGCGGTAATTGCGTGAGAAAGGAGCGACATTGCAACAGAATATTTCTCTTCGTCCATATAGAACGAGAGCCAGTACTGGATATGGAAAGCAATTCCGGTGAGTGCCGTGTCGAAATCGCCGACTCGATGTAAATCCTCGCGCAGGATGGATTGGACGATCTCGTTCACGCCGATGGTAAAGGCTGTCGAATCCGGTGGGACGCGGGTCTCTCGGTTCCATAATGGCGTGTCGGTGATTACAAGGGATTGTCGACGCATTGCTCTGACCACTTCGCCAAGGGATGGTTCCTCGCCGCCATACACTCTGGGGCCCCGCACAACGTCGTCGTCGAGCAATGCTCGAGGTTCGAGAAGGCACGCGCTCAACAGTACGTGGAGCGGGATCTTGCGCGGAGCGAGTAGGCTGGCTCGCCGAAGGACCTGGACGGCGAGTTGCTCGGCCGGCGAACGCCTGGAGACCATACGCTGCCAAGATATTTGGATAGCCTGGACTAGCGTATGCGGGTAACCGTGTGGTATTGAATCATCATCGTCCAATGAACGCATCACCAAAGATTCGTAGGCTGCAGTTCCGGCTAGACCGCCGAGGCAGTCGTTGAGGTAGGTGGCAGCCAATTCAAGGGCCAACGGCCAGTGCTGTAGTCGAACAGCCAGCCGTCGCATCACAGTGGATTCTGCATTCGTGGCGGCCCGATTCGGCAGCAGCCGCGCTGCGAGCAAAGCTAATGCCTGGTCTTCGGTCATCGCACCGACTACGACAGTGCTGATGTGCGGGCCACTCACGGTAGTCGGGTCGACCGTGGTCACCACAACATGGCCGATGCCGCTTGCTGGGAGCCAATCCGCGACAGCGCGCAGGCTGGGGGCGTTGTCGAAAACTATTAGCCACGGCCTGGCCGAACGCGCCAGAGCAAGGCGGACGACGTCACGCACAGTCTGCCCCGACCCCCGCGAAGTTCCAGCAAGCGAGGCTGCCGCCTGTGCGAATGACGCCTCGATCTGCGCTGTCGTGGCGGCTTCGACCCATATGACGATGGCGTACGCATCCGCTCGGTCCTCCGCCCATGCTGTGGCAACACCTGTCTTGCCGATGCCGGATAGCCCAGTCAACACGCATACCGGAACTGAATCGCCTGTAACCGGGGTGTGCAAAGTGCGCCCCATCAGTTCGAGTATCTCCGGCCGGGCGATGTCCGTAACCCGAGGGGTCGGTGTCAGGGGAACTGCCCAGTCCCGTTCCAACATCAACGACTGCAACACCCTGCGATCGACGCGAAGCGCGGCTTCCAACGCTGCGCGAGTGAGGACAGGCCCATCCGGGTCCGCGGCTTTGGCGAGTACTTCCGCGACTAGGTAACCGGTGAGCAGCCCTGCCGCGTCCCAGCCGACACTCTCGGGATCGACCTTCCGTCTCGCTGCGCGTACCTGCTCGCGGACGGTCGTCCGTAGTTCGTCGGTGGAGCGGTCGTCGACTATGATCCGTACGCGGGCGAGTCGATTACTCCATTCGGTACTTGCGGTGAGCACGTCTTGACGAAGTTCAGGTGTGCGGGAGAGCTGCGCGACGATCCGCTCGCGAGGATTTGCGGTTCGGAGGCCTTTGATTAGCTCTAACAGCCCAGCGCTCGGCCGTCTGTTCGTAATCAACGCATATCTATCTGCCTCGTGCGTCAGTAACCGCAATAGCACCCGCGTAGCGTCGACTGCACTCATGGTGCTGCCCGGTGCGCCCCCCTTGACCTGTGCTGCGAGACCACAGCGGTCATCTTGTAGCAATGCGAAGTCGACGATCTCCGGGTCTGCCCGCGGGTCGTCAGATATTGGGGCATCGACGATCACCCCCGTGAGCCCTCCGCCGGAGGCGAGCAGACTGCGTAGAGCGAACGATAGCGTGGTCAGGAACTGATACTCGAATCCGGACGCTGCCGCCTGCCCGCTCATTGAGTCTCCCACTGCTCGACAACGCTAGCTATCTACCACTTCTAACCATAGCTGTGGGCTCAACCAAGTCTTGATACCTGCCTGGGCTGGTCGCACGCGATCAATGTTCGCCTCGGTCGTCTGCACGAACTCGTTGCGATTGCCTCGCAACTGCTTCGACTCGGCCGTTGGAGACGAGTCGCTCAGGGGACAACTACCCTTGCGCTGTGGGTTGCTCCACCCGATTGGGACCTTGTCTCGCCAGTGAACCGCGACGCAGCCTGCACGAGGTAACGCCGCTGTCTCGTCGGCGGGGTCGGCTCGGCATGCGAGCAGCGCAGCAGCTCGCGCCTAGGCTGTTCGATCGGCACGGCAGTCACGTTTGATGAGCTGGGGTTCCTGCTGGAATATGAGCTGTGCCAGTCGCCGGCAAGGGGGGTGTGCAGCTGGTGAGCGCTCACGATGGTGATGGGTCACCGTTCTAGTGTGTTCCTAGGCCTGGATGCCGGAGAAGGGCGACCACCACACAGTCGGCTTTACCCCTCAGTACTCGCTGTTCGACGCTCCGTTGCCCAGTACTGAACCTAAGCTGCGAGTGCTGCTCATAAGCTGGCCCAGAACGGGCCACTGCTGCTCGTGGCGGATCAGCCAGCTGGGACGGAGTCCACAGCAAACTACGTGAAGTCATCGAGGCAGCTGTATGCGGGTGACTAATGTGCTCGGACACTCAATTACCCCATAGAGTCGCGCGTCGCGGACGGGTCAGAGTAGCAGCAGCCGGTCGCCGACGGCCTCGTCTCTCGTGGCAAGTGCGGATTGTGGGCTGCATGCCTGGACTTCTCGAGTCGGGCCGCCGCACATGATCGTTAGGTCGTTCGATCTCAGGTAGTCGGCGATCGCGGACCCGTCGTCGCCTACGGTCTCGGCGAGTCGCGCGCGGAGATCGTTGAGTAGGTGGTCTTCGCGGACGTAGATGTTCTTGGCGTGCTCTGGTGGGCGGTTGCAGGCGCTGGTGTGGCCGTGGCGGCAGCGGTAGCCCGGTCGGCCGTTCACCCAGTGCGAGTCGAGCCGACGTCCGCACAGCTGACATTGCACGAGTCCCGTCAAGATGTACTTCCTGGTGTCGCCGTCCTGGGTGAGTCGGGCCGTGCGCATGCCCTGGATCGCCACAAAGGTGGCCTCGTCCACGAGCGCCGGATGTGCCATCTTCTTCGACTCGGCCCAACCTCGTGCCGCCGATGGCCGGACTGAAGCACCCTGCTGAGCTGGGCCGGGTGTTCTGGCGCCGTGTCGGTTCCATACCTGCCGTCCGGTGTACCTCGGGTTCTCGAGGATGCCTACGACGGTTCGGACGATCCACTCGTGCTTTGTCCGGTGTCGGTTCCGAACCCGGTCAGCGCTCGAGGGACACGGGACTCCCCGGTCGTTCAGCTCCCGCGCGATCCCGGCCACGCTGCGCCCGGTCGCTCGTTGCTGGAAGATCCACCGCACCCACGGTGCGATGGCCGGATCGAGTTCGAGACGGTGCAGGCGGCGACCCCAGCTCGCGTGGGCCCGGTTCGGGTGTGGGCCGGCGTCGGCGAGGCGGTAGCCGTACGGTGGCTGGCCGCCGAGGAACCTGCCCTGAACACGGGCCTGGACGTGCATCGCCGCCAACACGCGGTGCCGGGCCCGCAGTACCTCGCGACGTGACTGGGACCCGAGGAGGAGCATCAGTGCCTGGTGCACGGGGTCGTCGCGGTTGACCGGTCCGTCCGCTTCGGGCAGCCACAGCTGGATACCGTTCTCCCGGAGCGTGGCTAGCACGGCGTTGAACTGGTCTCCATAGAATGCCCGCTCGTACTCTCCGATCACGACCGCGTCGAACGAACGATTTGGTTGCTCCGCGGCTGCCATCAGCTGCGCCGCGGCCGGCCGTTGACGCCAGGGAAGCCGACGTGAACATCCTTCGTCAAAGAACTCCGCCACGATCACGCCGTGCCCGCGGATCGTCTCCTCGGCCACCTCACGCTGCCATCCGAACGACGTCTCCCGGTCCTGGAACTCGACCGTGGACATCCGACCGTAGAACGCGAACCTCAGCCCATGGTTTCTGACAGGCTGCCGGCCGCGCCGGACGCCGGCTCGACGCGGGGAAACCGCACATGTCAGGGCGGCCGCGTTCACAGTATTGGTCATCGTGCACCTCGGTGCTTGAGGCGGATTCGGGTCGAGGGCGGAACGCGGTTGCCCGGTACTGATGACGAGCTGGGAGCTGATCGACACCCGAATGGCCGCATCGCAGCTCGGATGACCCGTCTGCGCTGTAGGTAGTCGGCCCATGTCCGTGGCTAGCCGGCGGGGAGGCATCGGATGTCGACACCCCGTCGTCCCCGTGGCAGGCGAACCGCGGACGAGTTGTGTCCCGTGAATCTGTTCGGCGCCTACGGGCCCACCCTGTTGGCGCGGCCTGACCGAATGGCACGAGACAGGCGTCTTCCTGGCGTTGCAGGTCGCCGGATTTGACTCGTTCGGCCAGGGGGGGAGCAGGTCGTCGCCGGGGTTGGTGAGCTTCTCTTCGAGCAGGCTGTCGAGGTGCTCGCCGAGTTCGAGGTGGGCTTGCAGGCGTTGCAGTGCGGTCGAGGCACGGCTGATGATGACTTTGCTGTTGCGCTGGAAGAGGTCGTGCTCGCTGTAGGGGACGCCGAGCAGTTCGGAGATCACCAGTGAGGGCACGGGAAGCGCGAACGCCTCGACCAGGTCGGCCGGGTTCGGGCCGGCGAGCATCGTGTCGATGAACTCGTCGACGATCTTGTGCACGGCCGGCCGCATCGCCTCCATCCGCTTGGCGGTGAAGGTGGCGGTGACCATCCGCCGCAGCCTGGTGTGCTCGGGCTCGTCCATCATGATGAAGCTGAGGCCGGGGGCGGGCCGGTCCTTGAGTATCTGCTGCAGCTGTGCCATCTCGGCTTCGGTCGGTGTGGTGCCCTGGGTGACCCTCGGCATGCCGGGACGGGACTGGTCGACGCTGACCCGCGGGTCGGCCAGCAGCGCGCGGTGCTCGGCGTGGCCGGTCACCAGCCAGGGCGTGCTGCCGTCCCACAGCCGGGTGCGGGTCACCGGGCCTTCGGCGTGGCGTGCGCGCAGGGTGGGTGACGGGTCGAACGGGCAGCCCGGCGCCCGGGTGAGGTCGTATTCGGGAATCGCGCTGGTCATGGATTTCTCCTTCGAGCCGGCCGGCGGGCAGCGGCTGTCGAGGTGGGACGATGCTGGAGGGGTGGCGCGTCAAGCGGGCAGCTAGACTTTGCCTGCGAGGAGGGCCGCGACGACGCCGCCGTCGACGAGCAGGTCGGTGCCGGTGATGAAGGTGGCGTCGGGGCCGAGGAGGAACGCCGCGGCGGCTGCGATGTCGTCGGCCGTGCCGAGCCGTCCGGTGCCGGAGGCGTCGATCATCGCGCGCATGGCGTTGCCGTGGTGGGACGACAGCTCCTGCTGCGCCATGGGCGTCAGGACGATGCCGGGGCTGATGGAGTTGATGCGGGCGCCGCGTGCACCCCATGCCGAGCTGGCGGCCCGGACCTGGGCGTGGTTGGCGCGCTTGGTGACCCCGTAGACGAGTTCCGGGTGGGCGAGGGAGAGCCCCGGCAGCTCGTCGACGGGTGTGCGGGCCACGGCGGCTTCCTGCTCCGGGGTCAGGGGTGGTGCGAGGTGGCCGGCCATGCTGGAGATGACGACCGCTGCTCCACCGGGGGCGATGACCTGGCAGAACTCGTCCAGGACGTGGGCGACGCCGTGCAGGTTCACCGCGAGGATCCGCTCGCCCGGTGCCTGCGCGCCGGAGAGACCCGCGGTGTGGGCGAGGTGGGTGACGCTGCCCAGGGCCGCGGCCTGGCGAGCGAGTTCGGCGACCGAATCCCGCGAGGACACGTCGACGTGCAGCGTGGTGACGTCGTGGCCTTCGCCGCGGAGGGTGTCGCCGGTGGTCTTCAGCGTGGCGTCGCTGAAGTCGGCCAGCAGGACGGTCTTGCCGGAACCCAGGCGGCGGGCGATCGCCTGCCCCATGCCGCCGGCGCCGATGACGACCAGGACCTGTCGTGTCATGGTGGTTCTCCTTTACCAGGTGACGGGAAGTCGGTGGACGCCGTAGGTGGCGAAGCCGTGCCGGAACTGGATCTCCTCGATCGGCACGGCCGGTCGCAGGGCCGGCAGCCGGTGCAGTTTCAGGCGGCGGCGTTCGCCATGGCCGCGTCCCAGGTGCTGCCCGCGGCGATGAGGGCCCGCCAGCCGCGCAGGACCTTCGGCGACACGCCGGCGGCGAGCACCCCGGCCAGGCGGTCTTGCCGGCGGTAGGCGACGAGGAACCGCCGCGAGTCCGCATCGCCGTCGATGACGGCGGCTTCGTCGTGGTCGCGCAGGACGCCGTAGGACTGGATCTTCAGGTCGTACTGGTCCGACCACACGTACGGGACGGGCGTGAACGGGCGCGGCCGGCCGGGGTTGAGCAGGTTGTGGGCGACGGCCAGGCCCTGTTCGGCGGCGTTGGTGCGGTGCTCGATGCGCATCGTGGTGCCGAACAGCTGGTTGTCCCAGCGGGCGACGTCCCCGACCCCGTACACGCCGGGGGCAGCCGCGCAGTACCGGTCACCGACGAGTCCATCGTGGACGGTGAGGCCGCTGCCGGCCAGCCATTCGGTGTTGGGTACCGAGCCGATGGCCACTAGCACGTCGTCCGCCGCGATGACGGTCCCGTCGGTGAGCTCCACACCCGACACCTCACCTGCCTCATCGCGGACGCGGGCGACTGTGACTCCGGTACGCAGTGTGATCCCGTGGTCGAGGTGGACGCGCGCCAGGAACCCGCCGACCTCCTCGCCGACGACCGGCCCAGCGGTACCGGGGCGGCTTCGAGCATCGTCACCTCGACGCCGAGGCTCTGGGCGACGGCGGCGACTTCGGCGCCGACGAACCCGGCACCGACGATCACCAGCCGGCGCCCCGGACGCAACCGGGCCTTGAGCGCCACCGCGTCCTCAAGGGTGCGCAACGTGTGCACCCCGGCAATGCCGTCGGAGCCCCGCATACGGCGCGGGCGGACGCCGGTCGCGACGACCAGGCCTTCATACGGCAGGTGGTCGCCATCGGCCAGCGCCACCGTCCGCCCGGTCACGTCCACTCCGGTCGCGGCCACCCCCAGGCGCAGATCGAGGTTCAGCGCGTCGATCTCCGCCTGGCTGCGCAACGCGAGCCGATCCGGCGTCCACTGCCCGGACAGGATCTGTTTCGACAGCGGCGGCCGGTCGTAGGGCAGCCGGCTCTCCGCGCCGACGAGCGTGATCACACCGGCGTAGCCCAGCCGGCGCAGCGCCTCCGCGGTGGCCAGGCCACCCGCCGAGGCGCCGGCGATCACCACCCGGTTCACGACTCGATCAGGCGAATGGCCGCGGCGGGACACACCAGCGCCGACTCCCGGATCGCCGCGTGCGACTCCGGCGTGGGCTGGTCGTCCAGCAGCACACTGCCCCGCGGCGACGCACTTGGCGTCGTCGATCTCAACCTTCATCGGTTTTCCTCTCCACAGTGGACGGATGTGTGGTTGCCGGGGCCTGCCACAGCGCGACGATCACGTCGACCAGGTTGGTGGTGAGGGCCTCCCAGCTCGCCGGAAAGCCGGTGACCTGCCGGGTTTCCCGTGCGAGCGCACGTTCCTGGTCGGCGCACATCTGCTGGACCAGGTGACGAGCCATCTCCCACCGTTGCGCACGCACCACGGCCGGCAGGTCGGGCACTGCCCCGTTCAACCGGTCCAGCAGCGGCCGCAGCGAGGGCGACGCGAGCAACTCCTCGATCATGATGTCGTGCAGCACGGGGTCGGACTCCACCTGGATGAGGAACCGGGCGTACCAGGTTGGGCCTTTGCTCGCCGCCAGGTGCTCGGTGAACGGGCGCACCAAGCACGCCACCCAGTCCCGCAAGCCGGCCGAGCCCGTGACGTCGGCCATCATGTACACCCGCAGGTGCTCCATCTGCTCGGCGTGCTTGCGGGCGATCGCCCGTACCAGGTCGGCTTTCGTGCCGAAGTGGTAGCTGACCGCCCCGGTGTTGCCCTGCCCCGCGGCTTCACCGATCTGCCGGTTGGACACCGCGTGCATGCCGTTCTCGGCGAACAGCCGCTCCGCTGTGGCCAGGATCAGCTCCCGCGTTGCGCTGCCCCGCTCGGGCCGCACCGTCCTGCCCGCCACGGTCACCACCCCACCGGCACAGCTTGCGCAACGCTCCCGGCCACGCTTGCCCCGTTCTGGTGCATCACAGCCTCCATTCAGCCGAACGGTTACCTCACTAGTTAAGCCTGTCCGCCGTACGAAGTCAAACAGCTGAGTTAAACGAGTGACTCGCACGAGTTATCCCGTCCGTCTAGGGGCCGTGAATCCCCAGGTAACAAATGAGGGCAATCTCCTGTCGGACAGTTGACTTGGACGAGCGACCAGGAGACGTTGTTGGCCATGAGTGAAGGGGCTGAGAACAGCTAGATACGCGAACGGCACCACCGCCCAGCCGACCGAGGAAGGAGCAGGACTTGGCAACGACCCGCTATGGCGCGCACGCGGGCAAGGACCGCGCGAACAGGAGTGTGTGGCGGAACTGGGCCGGGAACGTCACCGCCCGCCCGGTGCGGGACGTCGCGCCCGCCTCGGTCGACGAGCTCTGCGCCGTTGTGCGCGAGGCGGCCGAGGACGGCCTGCCGGTGAAGCCGGTCGGCAGCGGCCACTCGTTCACCGCCGCCGCCGCGACCGAGGGCGTGCTGATCCGGCCTGACCGCCTTGCCGGCGTTCGCGCTGTCGACCGGGAGGCCGGAACCGTGACCGTGGAAGCGGGCACCCGGCTCGAGGACCTGAACGTCGCCCTGGCCCGGGAAGGCCTGTCCCTCACCAACATGGGCGACATCATGAAGCAGACCGTTGCCGGCGCGACCAATACGGGCACTCATGGCACGGGCCGCAGCTCGGCCGCCATCGCGGCCCAGATTCGCGGCCTTGAACTGGTAACGGCGGACGGCTCGTTGCTCACGTGCTCCGAGCAGGAGAACCCGGACGTGTTCGCCGCCGCCCGCATCGGGCTGGGCGCGCTCGGGGTGGTCAGTGCCATCACGTTCGCCGTGGAACCGCTGTTCCTCCTCACCGCGCACGACGAACCGATGACGTTCGACAGGGTCACCGCGACCTTCGACGAACTCCACGCGGCCAACGAGCACTTCGAGTTCTACTGGTTCCCGCACACCGGCAACTGCAACACCCTGCGCAACAACCGCAGCACAGGTCCGCTCGCCCCGATGGGCCGGTTCAAAGGCTGGTTCGAGGACGAGGTTCTCGCCAACGGTGTTTTCCAGGCAGTCAACTCGCTGGGGCGGGCCGTGCCTGCCGCCGTCCCGGCCATAGCGAGGGTGTCGAGCCGGGCTCTTTCCGCTCGCAGCTACACGGACATCCCGTACAAGGTCTTCACATCTCCCCGCCGGGTGAAGATGCTCGAGATGGAGTACGCCCTCCCGCGCGAGGCACTGATCAGCGCCCTGCGCGAGGTGAAGGCCATGGTCGACCGTTCGAACCTGCGGATCAGCTTTCCGGTGGAAGTGCGCACGGCACCCGCGGACGACATCACCCTCTCCACGGCGTCGGGCCGTGAGAGCGGCTACATCGCCGTCCACACCTACCGGGGCATGCCCTTCCGTGAGTACTTCGCCGCGGCGGAGAGCATCTTCACCGCGTACGGCGGACGCCCGCATTGGGGCAAGCTGCACACACGTGACGCCGGCTACTTGGCGTCAGCGTATCCACGCTTCGGCGAGTTCACCGCGTTGCGCGAACGACTGGACCCCGATCGGCGTTTCGGCAACGAGTACCTGCGACGGGTCTTGGGTGACTGACTCAGCCTTCCGGAACGGTGGCCTCGATGACGGGGTCCTCTTCGGACGGTGGCATGCGATCGTCCACAAGAGACCGGATGCCGGTGTTGAGCACGGCCAGCAGCGGCACCGCGAGCAGTGCGCCCGCGATGCCGCCGGCCACCAGGCCGACGCTGATGGCGAGCACGACGGCCAGGGGGTGCAGCTTGACGGCCCGGCTGAGCAGCAGCGGCTGCAGGATGTGGCTTTCCAGCTGCATCACCAGGATGACGATGCCGAGCACGACGAGAGCGGTGGCGAATCCGTTGGTGACCAGGGCGACCAGTACGGCGACCGTGCCTGCCACCACGGACCCGATGATCGGGACGAAGGCGGCCAGGAAGACGAGCGTGGCCAGCGGGATCGCCAGTGGTACGCCGACGATCCACAGTCCGAGGCCGATGCCCACGGCGTCCACCACGGCCACCACGGCGGTGGCGCGCACGTAGGAGATCAGGGACCCGAATCCGCGCCGGCCCGCCACGTCGACACGGGGACGGATGTCAGCGGGGACGCCTTTCATGAGGAAGCCCCAGATCCCGTCGCCGCCGGCCAGGAAGAAGATCGTGATGAAGAGGGCGAGCAGGGCACCGGTGAGGAACTCGCCCACGGCGCCCGCGGTGGTCAGCGCGTTCGACGTGATCGCGTCTGCGTGCTCCTGCAGGAAGCCGATGAAGTCGTCGAGGCCGTGCTGGAGCTGGTCCTGGTGCAGGTGCAGCGTGGTGACCAGCCAGTCCTGGATCCGGCCGAGGCTGGTGCCCAGCTGCTCGGTCAGCTGCGGCAGGCCGTCGGTGAACTGGCTGACGACGAAGGTGAGCAGGCCGCCCAGGAGGGCGAGCCCGGCGACCAGCACGAGCGCGGTCGCCGGCCCGCGTGGCACGGTCCAGCGGACCAGGCGGGCGACCGCCGGGGCGAGGAGCGCGGAGAGCAGCAGCGCGACCGCCAGCGGGATGACCACGACCGAGAGCTGTTGGACGAGCCAGAAGATCGCGTAGAGCGCCACGCCCACTACGAGAAAGCGCCACGCGAGTGCGGCACTTATTCGTAGGCTCCGCGGCACCGGCAGCTCCGGATCGGCGGACTTGCCGTGACGGTCGTGGGCCACTGATGGGTTCCTTCTCTGTGCGAGCGCTTCGGAGTGGGCAATCGGCGGGACCGGCGGTCGTGCCGCTGGTGTCGCCACCAGCGGCACGTGGTCCTCAGCCGGCGGTCTGCTGCTGGAGGTGCAGGGCGCGGCTGAGCTGGAGTTCGTCGTCGTGGCTGAGGGAGGTGTGGAGGACGTCGCCGCCGAACCGGGCCATGCGCGGCAGGGCCTTGTCCGCGGTCGCGTCGGCGATCAGGGCGATCACCGCGGCGCGTCCCGGGGCCAGGCGCTCGCCGAGCTGTTTGACGAACCGGTGGAGGTCGTCGTCTTCGGCGACCGCGCCGCTCACGCCGCCGACCGCCGCTCCGAGGGCGGCACCGAGCACCGGCTGCAGGAGCAGCAGCCCGAGCAGGCCGCCCCAGATCGCCCCGCTCACCGCGCCGGCGGCAACGGGGTTCGGTTCGTTGTGGATCTTGACCGCGCCGTCTTCGTCGCGGGTGAGCAGGAGTGCGTCGGTCAGGGCCACCGTGTGTTCGGTGTGCAGGGCGTGGAGTTCGGCCAGGGCCTGCTGGGCGATGTCCCGGTTGGGGTAGGCCACGGCGATCATGTCGGTCATTGCGTTCTCCTTCGGTCGTGTGCGGGCTTGGCGGCGGTCAGAACAAGTCGTCGTCTTCGTCGTCATCGGTGGGCTCGTCGTCGCCGAGCATCGAGCCCAGCACCATGCCGCCGGCCAGCCCGCCGACGGCGCCGAGCGCGATCTCGGCCACGTCCGAACCTCCGTCGCCCCGTTCCCGGCGCGGCGTCGTTTGCTGCCCCGCTTCGGTGATCAGCACCTGCCGGCAGTTCGAGCAGACCGGGATCGGCCGGGGGACTCCTCGCGGCGGCTGCCAGACCACCATCTCGGCGGCGTAGCCATGGGCCGGATCGAAGAAGCACGCCGCCGGAGCGGCGTAGGGCATCGGTGTTCCCGTGACCGGCGGGGCGAGGGGAGCGGCGGTCGGCGGTTGAGGGTTCCAGGCGGTCATGGCGGTTCTCCTCGGACTGGCGGCGTACTCGCCGCGGTGCCGCCATCATGGAGTCGGTCGTCCGTCTAAGTCAAATGACCAAGTCAGTGTTCTGGATCACTGGATGGACTACTTGCGCCCTGAGCAGTGGTTATGCTGTAGTCGGACGATCGACTCAGATTGCAGGTGAGGAAGTCCAGTGGCTCACGTTCCCGCGGTAGTGCGTCGCACGCAGATCATCGAAGCCGCGGCTGCGGTCATCGCCCGTGACGGCGTGGCGGGCGCGACCACACGCCGTATCGCCGCCGAAGCGGGCCTGTCGCTTGCGACCCTGCACTACGTGTTCCAGACCAAGGACGACATCCTCGCCGCGGTGCTGGAGTCCCTCATCGACCGCGCGCGCGAGGACAACGCCAAGATCGCCGCGCGCCTGGCCGCACCGGCCGACGGCTCACCCGCGCTCCGCGAAGTGATCCACGAGCTGGTGCGCACGGCCTGGGGTCTGCTGGACGGCGACCTGGTGACCCAGCGCCTGCAGTTCGAGCTGATCCTCTACGCGCTGCGCACGCCCGAGGCCACGCACCTCGGCCGCACCCTGCGCGACTACCACCTCACAGCCACCGAGGAGATTATCCGCCGGACCCTGGACCACACCGGGCACACCGTTCACCACTCGCCGCGTGATCTCGCGCAGCTCATTTCCGCTTCCGTGGACGGTCTCCTGCTCGACCACCTGGTCAACCCCGACCCGGACCAGGCCGAGCGCAGTCTGGCCAACCTCACCGACGCCGTCTTCGCCCTGGTCACCGCGACTCCGGCGGCCACCGGCTGAGCTCCCCGGGAGCTCACAGCTGGGTCTCCGGAATCTCCACCAGCATTCCCGACATCTCCGCGGTCACCGGGATCTGGCAGGCCAGCCGGCTGTTGTGAGCCCGTGTCGCGGGTACGCCGTCGAGGATCATGTCCTCGTTGTCATCGGCCGGGGGAAGACCCGGCAGGAACTTCTCGTCGATGTAGGCGTGGCAGGTGCCGCACGAGGCGCACCCGCCGCAGTCCCCGATGATGCCGGGTACGAGATTGTCGAGTGCCGCTTGTTTGAGGGTCTGGCCGACCACTGCGTCCACTTCGTGCGTTGTTCCGTCGGCCTCGACGAACCGGATCACGGGCATGTCTGGTATTCCTTCCGCGCTGCGATGAGCCGCCGGCCGGCGGCGAATTCCCGGGGCTGGTTGACCGTGTGCAGGCCGGTGATGATGCCGTCGCGCAGGTACACGACGCTGAACGAATCCGACAGCGGGTCGCCGCGGACCACGGCTGTGTCGTCTGGTTCCGGAAGCCCGGCCAGCCGGATCTTGTGGTGGTACTGATCCGACCAGAACCAGGGCGGCGGGGCGGGGTCCGCCGGCTTTCCGCAGAGCGTCCTGGCCGCGATCCTGGCCTGGTCCGTGGCGTTCTGCAGGGATTCGAGCCGCACCTGCCGATCGAGGAAGCCGTGCCGTTGCCTGGTGCAGTCGCCGGCGGCGACGATGTCGGGATCCGTCGTCGTGGCCATCGCGTCGACGAGCACGCCGTCGTCGACAGCCAGCCCGGCATCGGCGGCGAGGGTGTCGTTCGGGACGATGCCCACACCGGTGAGCACGAGGTCGGCGCTGACGGTGGTGTCGTCACTGAGCTCGGCAAGCACAGTGCTGCCGTGGCGGGTGATGCCGCGGACCGCCACTCCGGTCCGCAGGTCGACGCCGTGCGCGCAGTGCTCGCGGTGGACGAACGCGGAGATCGCCGGTGAGCAGGCCCGGCTCAGCACCCGTGGCGCGGCTTCGATCAGCGTGACGGCGATTCCCATCGTGGTCGCGGCTGCGGCCACTTCGAGGCCGATGAAACCGCCGCCGACGATGAGGATCCGGCCTCCGGGCGCCAGGGCGTGCCGGAGCGAGATCGCGTCGTCGAGCGCGTGCAACGACCGGCTCGTCACGTCGGCCGTGTCGAACGGCAGCGGCCGTGGACGGCCGCCCGTGGCCAGCGCGAGTTTGTCGTAGCGCAGTTTCCGCCCGTCGGCCAGGAGAACCGATCGGGTCGGGCGGTCGATCCCGGCCGCCGTGGTGTTCAGGTCGAGTTCGATTCCGGCCTTGGCGTAGGTTTCCGCGGCTCGGATCGGCAGCGCGTCCTGTTCGACGTCGCCGCGCAGGAAAGCCTTGGACAGGGGCGGTCGCTGATAGGGGAGGTGGCGTTCGGCGCCGACCAGGACGATCCGGTCCTCGTGGCCGTTCTGCCGGAGCGCGAAGGCCAGCTCGGCGCCGGCCTGGCCGGCGCCGAGGATGACGATGGTCTTCATCGAGGATCGGCCCGGCGGATCGTGACCGGCAGTGCCCTCAGCTGCCGGACGATCGAGTGGGGCACCCAGTCGGGCTCCTCGCCGACCAGCGCGACATCGACGCCGGGAGCGGTCAACGCGGTGATCGCCACCTCGGTGAGCATGCGGGCGACGTTGCGGCCGGGACAGAGATGCGCGCCGCCGCCGAAGGTCGTGCCGTGCTGGATCGGGCGGGTCAGCCGGTAGCTGTCGGCGTCGGGGAACACCTCGGGATCGCGGTTGGCCGCCGCCCAGACCATGCCGACCGGGCTTCCGGCCGGGATCAGCACCCCGTCGTGCACCACGTCCCGCAGCGTCAGCCGCTGGGTGAGGATCAGTGGCGGCTCGAGCCGGGTGCCTTCGTAGAAGGCATTGGTGACCAGGGACGGGTCGGCCCGGACCTGCGCGTGTGCCGCTTCGTCGCTCAGCAGGCGGAAGGCGACGTTGGCGATCGCCATCCCGACGGTGTGGAAGCCGTCGAAGAAGTTCGACGCCACGAGCCGGCCGATGTCTTCCGGCTTGCCTTCGACGTCGATCTCCGCGAGATCGGCCGCCATGGCCGTCAGCAGCTCGTTGTCTCCGGCCTCCCAGGCGCGCCGGACTGCCGTGCCGACGACGTCCATGTAGGTCGAGACGGCGGAATACAGCCGCCGCGTCTGCTCGGGTGTCCGGGCGAGCAGGAACGTCAGGCTCATCTCGTCGGTGAGTTCGTGGACGTGCGCTGCCTGGTCGGCGCTCATCCCGAGTTGCCCGGCCCAGAACCGGGCGACGAACGGGCCGGCGAAGTCCCGGACGAAGTCGATCTTGCCCCGGCTCGTGGCGTCGTCGACGAGTTCCTGGGCGAGGTGCTGGGCTGCCGGGATGAACCGCTGGATGCCCCTGGGCATCAGCTGGCGGGCGACGGTCTTGCGGCTCGGCTGGTGCAGTGGGGGATTGGCGGTGAAGATCTGGTTCCGCAGGAACTGTTCGAACCCGGCGAGATCCGAGGCCGTCGGTGTGGCGACGTCACGGGCGGTGGCCACCGCGAGCAGGATTTCGGTCGGCATGTTGCCCAGGTCCGGGTTCGCGGCCAGTTCCCGGGCGTCGTGGTTGCGCGACACGATGATGATGTTCTCGGGTCCGCGGAGAAGGCCTTTTCCGGCCCGGTGCGCCAGTTGCCGGGCGGTCTCGCGGATGTCGCGTGACCAGTCGTCGCCGTCCACGAAGTCGGCCATCGCCGGCAGGTCGGCCACGGTTTTGAGATCGGTGAATGTCATGGACGTTCCGTCTTTCTTCGGTCAGCGCACTGAGCGCACGCGGTAGGTGAGCGCGGCGCCGATGGTGGCGCCGATGCCGACGGCGGTGAACAGGGCCGGATATCCCATGCCCGAGGTGATGAAGAGGCTGGCCAGCAAGGGGGCGAGGGCGGGCGGGACGAGGGCGCCGATGTTCATGATGCCGAGGTCCTTGGCGCGGCTTTCGGCGTCGGGGAGGACCTGGGTGATGAGGGCCTGGTCGACGGCCATGTAGGCCCCGAAGCCGCCGCCCATCAGCGCGGAGGAGACGAAGTAGATCGTCATGCTGGGAAATGCCGCGAGCAGGAATCCGGCCAAGGCTTGCAGGAATGCCGTGATGGCGACGAAGACGCGCCGGCGGCCGAGCCGGTCGGACAGGATGCCGGCGACGGTGGTGGCGGCGAGTCCGGCGGCGAGGTAGATGACGGTGACGAGCAGGAGGCTGGTTTCGGGGTCGGCGACCTTGAGGCCGTCGATGAGGAAGTAGAGGGAGTAGCAGGTTCCCAGTGAGTTGGCGAGGTTGACCAGGACGCGTCCGCCGAACGCCCAGGCGAAGTCGCGATGCTTGAGTGATCGGCCGAGAGACGCCACCACCGTGCGCAGCTTGAGCGTTGGCTCTGCGGAGTGCACGACGTCGCGATAGGACAACACGAACGGCAGCGTGCAGACGACGAGCAGGGCGGCGACGACGAGGTAGCCGCGTTCGGGGGAGAGGTCGAAGGCGGCGACGAGGGCGATGCCGACGACGACGCCGAGGGCTTGGGGACCGTAGATGGCACTGGAGATCAGGCCACGCTGGCGTTCGGGGACCCGGTCGGCGATCACGGCGGTGAGCCCGGCCGTGGCGGCGCTGACTCCGAGCATGGTCGCCGACCACGCGATCGTCACCCCGGTGACCGTGGTCTGCACGCTGGTGACGACCACGCCGGTGGCGAAGGCGAGCACGCCGCCGCTCAGCCACACGCGGCGCCGGCCGAAGCGGTTGCGGGAGCGGTCGCAGAGCGCACCGCAGATGGGCAGGGCGATGAGGGTGACCAGGCCGGAGATCCCGTTGACCACGGCGAAAGCGGTGACCTTGGACCCGGGATCGATGTCCTGCAACTGCTGGGGCAGCAGCAGTTGCAGAGGGACGAGGCTGGCGATCCAGTAGCCGAACCAGACCAGGCTGTAGCGTGCGGTCCAGCGGCGGGACACCGGACTGTCGAGCAGCTGTCCGGCGGGGATGATGGCGGGAACGGGCGGGGTGAACTCGGTGGACATCGGACCTCCGGGGGCGGCGGGTCAGAGGAAGGCGTGGCGTTCGCCGCGGTAGGTGGGGACCTGGTCGACCACAACTGCGCCGGACACGAGGTGGAGGACGTTGACGCGTTCGCACAGTTCGCCGGCCTTGGCGTGGCGGAGCCACACGTGGTCGCCGAGGCGTAATCCGTGCGCTGCCTCGCCGAGGACGGGGGTCTGGACTTCCCCGGCTCCTTCGAGCGGGGTCAACCGGAGTCCGGTGGGCCAGGTCAGGGTCGGTTGCCGGTCGGCACCGATGGGACCGGAGGCGATCCAGCCGCCGCCGAGAAGTGTGGCGATCTTCGCGGTGGGACGGCGGACGACGGGGAGCACGAAGAAAGCGGCCGGGTGGGGCCGGAAGCGGCGGTAGAAGTCGAACAGGCCCGGGCCGTAGAGCCCGGATCCGGCGCCGACTTCGGTGATGACGTGTTCGGCGGAGGTCTGTTCGATGGAGCCGGTGCCGCCGCCGTTGACGAATTCCAGGGGAGCGATTTCCTCGACGGCAGCGATCGCGGCGGCGCGGCGGTCGGCGAGTTCCCTGGCGGAGAGACGCTGCATTGCCCGCAGGGCCGCGCGTTTCAGTGGCGAGCCGGGCTGGTTGTCGCCCAGTCCGGCGATCTGGCCCTCGTAGGACATGACGCCGACGAGGCGGAAGCCGGGCCGGTCGCTGATCGCCCTCGCCAGCGTCGCGGCGTCCTGCGGGCTGTGCACCGGGGAGCGGTACGGCCCGAGGTGGATGCGGCCGCCGAGCAGTTCCAGCGCCGCGTCCAGGTCGATGCAGACCTGGATGTCCGGGCGGCCGGGTCCGACGGCGTCGTCGACGAAGTCCAGGTGCTCGATGGAGTCGATCATCAGGGTGATTCGCGCGGCGGCCTGTTCGTCGCCGGCGAGCTTGCGGAGCGCGTCGCGGTCGGCGGTCGGGTAGCCGATGACGACGTCCTCGTGGTCGGCCGCCAGCAGCAGGGCTTCGGGCAGGGTGAACGCGAGGATGCCGTGATATCCGGGACGTGCGGTCACGCGCTGGATCAGCTGACGGCTGCGGACCGACTTGCTGGCCAGGCGGATGGTGGCGGCGCCGCCGGTCCGGCGCGCGAGCTCGGCGGCGTTGCTGTCGAACGCGTCGAGATCGACGACGGCGAACGGCGGGTCCAGGTGTTCGGTCGCCTTCGCGAGCTGGGCCATGCGGGTCATTTCGGTCCTCCGGGCACCGTGAAGAGGTGGGTCTTGCCGCTGTCGATCAGCTGCTGTCGTTTGCGTTTTCCGGCAGCTTCGACAGTGGGAATGAGCCAGCGGATGATCTGGGGCAGGGCACCGGCGATCCGCTGCACGCGGCCGGCCAGCGGCGGGAAGACGATCTCCACGGGCTTGGTGGTGATCGCGTCGACGACGATCCGGGCGACGTGTTCCGGGGACGTCGACTTTTCCGAGAAGGCGGTGACCGAGGTGGGGTCGGCCAGTTCCTGTTCGAGCATCTTGGTCCGGGTGGACGGTGGGTGCAGGATCGTGAAGTGCAGCGGGCCGTGGCGTTCTTCGAGGGCGACGGCGTGGTGGAAGGCTCGGATCGCGTGCTTGGTGCCGCCGTAGGTGGCGTAGCCGGGCAGCGCCAGGAACGACGTCATGCTGCAGATCGTGATGAGGTGTCCGCGTCCCTGTGCGGTCATGCGGGGCAGCGCGGTGTGGATGCCGGTCATGGTGCCGAGCAGGTTGACTTCGACGATGTCCCGGTGCTGCTGGAGACTGAGGTCGCGGGCGTGTCCGGTGTGGATGATCCCGGCGTTGTTGACCAGGACGTCGACCGGGCCGAACGTGGCCTCGGCCGTGTCGAACGCCTTGGCCCAGCTCGCTGCGTCGCGGACGTCGAGCCGGAACGCGGCGGCCCGCGTGCCCAGTCTGCGGGCGGTTTCCTGAACGGCGTCGGCGTCGATGTCGGTGAGCAGGACGCGGTGTCCGCGGGTGATCGCGGCTTCGGCGATCGCGGCGCCGATGCCGGTGGCGGCTCCGGTCACCAGGACAACGCGGTCGGTTTCGGGCTTTCTGCGCATGGCGTTCTCCTGATTACAGCTGGAAGATTTCGATGCGGCCGCCGTCGAGCTTGGCGGCGTCGATCGGGTCGTCGGTCGGGACCGTGGCGGCGAACAGCGTGCGACCGTCGTCCCCGGCGACGAGGCAGCTCAAGGTGTGCTGGCTGGTCACCACCCGGCCGAGAACGCGACCGCCCCGGGCCACGTGGACGCACTCGCCGCGCAGCGCGTTCGCGACCCACACGCTTTGCCCGTCGCAGTCCCACGCGAGCCCGTCCGGGGCGATCGGCGAGGAGGACCTCTTGGCGATCGCGGGATGATCCAAGAGCGCCGAGATCCGGCGGGTGATCCGCCCGGGCAGTCCGGGATGGGTGACCAGGCGCCACAGCAGCGGTGAGACGAGCGAGCCCCACGGCTGCGGGCTGCCGAGCGTCCCGTCTTCCTTGATCGGGAACGACGTGATGCGCAGGCCGAGCGTTTCCGCGGCGACCAACGTCGTGCCGTCCGCGGTGAGCAGGAAGCCGTTGGGGAACAACGCCGGTTCCGACAGGCCGAGCAGTCGACCCTCCAGGTCGAAGACGGCGATCGGCGCCTTCGGCGGTCCTGGCGGCGCATAGAGCATCGAATTCGGGTGTTCGCGGTTGAAAGCGTGGTAGTCGAAGCCGAAGTTGCCGACGTAGCAGCGTCCGGCCGGGTCGACGAGCATGTCGTTGACCGGGCCTTCGGCGATGTCGCGCAGGTCCGCGTGCTCGACCAGGTCGCCGTCGTTCTCGAGGCGGTAGACGCAGCCGCCGTCCATCGACACGACCAGCATCCGCCCGTCGGGCAGCCAGCCGAGCCCGCCTGCGCGGCCTGGCACCTCGATGACCGTCTCGGCCTTCCCGGTCCCACTCCAGCGGTGCACCGTGCCGTGCGCAAGGTCGGAGAACCACAGGGCGCCGTCGTGCCAGCGCAGGGACTCGGGCACGCCGAAGCCGTCGAGGGCGATCGATGCTGTCCGTTTCATGCCAGAAGCTCCCTTGCGATGAGTTGGACGCTTGTACTGGACACTTGACTTGCACGAGAGACCGTCTCATTCTGGAGGGACAGAGTCAACGCCCCCGCAGGAGATTTCGTGACGCAGCCGCACACCCTGACCGCGGGCATCGCGGTGGACAATCCCGCTACCGGAGCAGTCATCGACCACGTGGAAGAGGCTTCCGCCGCCGACGTCGCACAGGCTGTCGCCCGCGCCAGGCGAGCTCAGCACGGCTGGGCCCGCCTGAGTCCCCGGGCCCGGGCCAGGCTCTTCGCCCGCGCGCGGCTGTGGCTGCTGAGCCACCGCCAGGAAGTCGTCGACACGATCGTCGCGGAGAACGGCAAGGCCGCCGAGGACGCGATCGTCGAGGTCGTCTACGGCGTCACGGCTTTTGCTTACTGGGCAAAGAAAGCGCCGCGCCTGCTCGGCAACGCGAGAGTGCGGACGCTGTCGCCGCTGGTCCTGGGGCGGCGGATGTACACCCGCCGTGTGCCGGTGGGCGTGGTGGGCATCATCGGGCCGTGGAACAACCCGCTGATCAACTCCTTCGGTGACGCGATTCCCGCGCTCGCCGCCGGAAACGCCGTGGTGCTCAAACCGTCCGAGTACACCCCGATGACCGCGCTCCTCATGGAGAAGATGACGCGGGAGTGCGGCTGGCCGGACGGGGTCTTCCAAGTCGTCACCGGCGCTGGGGAGACCGGGCGTGCGCTGGTGGACACCGCCGACTTCATCATGTTCACCGGCTCGACCAAGACGGGCCGCGCGGTTGCCGCACGGGCGGGTGAGCGGCTCGTTCCGTGTTCGCTCGAACTCGGCGGCAAGGACGCGTTGATCGTCCTGGCGGACGCCAACATCGAGCGAGCCGTGAACCTGGCGGTGCACGGCGCGCTCGTCAACGGCGGCCAGATGTGCACCTCCGTCGAGCGGGTCTACGTCGAAGCCGCGGTCTACGACGCATTCGTCAACCGCCTTCGTGAGCAATTCGCCCAAGTTGCGGACGTGGGCGCGATGACCTTCCCGCCCCAGCTTTCGACGGTGACCGAGCACGTCGACGACGCCGCCCGGCGGGGCGCACGGGTACTTCACGGAGGCCACGCCGGGGCGGGCCCCGGGCGGTTCTTCGAGCCGACACTGCTGGTCGACGTCGACCACTCGATGGCGTGCATGCGCGAGGAAACCTTCGGGCCGACGCTGCCGGTCATGAAAGTGGCGAACGCGGAAGAGGCGGTGCGGCTGGCCAACGACAGCCCCTATGGCCTGCAGGCGACCATCGCCGGCTCGGACACCGGCCGGGCTCGGCGGCTGGCCGAACAGCTCGAGGTCGGCTGTGTGACGATCAACGACGTCCAGTCGAACTACATGGCGCTGGGACTGCCCATGGGCGGCTGGAAGGAATCGGGCCTCGGGGTCCGGCACGGCGCCGAGGGCATCCGCAAGTACACCAAGCTGCAAGCGGTGTCGGTCAACCGGTTCCCGCTGAGCCGGGACCTGCACATGCTTCCGTTCAACCCAGCGAACTACCGGTTCATCCTGAACCTGGTGAAAGCGATCCACGGCCGCCGGCCGTTCTTCGGCAAGAAGGGAACACGATGACCACCGTCCACCATGATTCCGTCGGGCAGATGCCCGAAGGCGTCGAGCTTCCGCTGCCGCCGCAAAACCCGACCGTGGACGAAGAACGCCTGATCCGCAAACAGGAACTCGCCGCGGCGTTCCGGCTGTTCGCGCGGTTCGGCTTCTCCGAAGGCGTCGCCGGGCACATCACCGCCCGCGATCCCGGCAACCCCTCGGCGTTCTGGGTCAACCCGTTCGGGATGTCCTTCAGCCAGATCAGGGTGTCCGACCTCATCCTCGTCGACCACGACGGCAACCTCCTCGAAGGCAGGCGGCCGGTCAACACGGCCGCCTTCTGCATTCACTCGGAGGTGCACCGGGCCCGCGCAGACGTCGTCGCGGCCGCGCACACCCATTCCGTGCACGGCAAGGCGTTCTCCAGCCTCGGAATCAAGCTCGACCCGATCACCCAGGACGCCTGCGCGTTCTACGACGACCACGGCCTGTACGCCGACTACAGCGGGGTCGTCAACGACACCGAGGAAGGCCGCCGGATCGGTGTCGCACTGGGTGAGGCCAAGGCGGTCATCCTGCGCAACCACGGGCTGCTCACCGTTGGCGCGTCTGTCGCCGAAGCCGCCTGGTACTTCATCACCATGGAGCGTTCCTGTCAGGCGCAGCTGCTCGCCATGGCCGCCGGCGAGCCCACCCTGATCGACCCCGACACGGCGCGGATGGTGCGGGACCAGATCTCCGGCCCGTTGCCCGGCTGGTTCCAGTTCCGGCCGCTGTGGGACCAGATCACCAAGGCCGAGCCGGACCTCTTCGACTGAGCGGACAGCGCCGAGCAGGGGGAAGGGCGGACGCGGGGCCCGCACTTCCCCCTGTTTCAGTCCTCTGTGGATGGAGGTTTGGCGGCGAGGGTCATGAGGTGCTCGCCGGTCAGCCGGAGAACCTCACGGCTGTGCTTGCTGTCACGGTCGATCAGCCAGGTCATCGTGACCCCGTCCAGCACCGAGTTCAGGTAACGGGCGAGGACCGGAACAGGCACGGTCCACTGGATCCCGGCCCGGTCGGCGGTCTCCCTGAGGAGTTCTTCATGGACCTCCAGGTAGTGCCGGTACTGCTGGAGTGCCAGGGCCTCGTGCCCCATCTGGCGCAAGGCGTGCTGGGAAAGCTCGTAACTGAGCTGGTGCTCGCCGGGGTTCGCCTCCACACCCGCCCAAAAGGTCGACAGGCTCTTGACGATGATCGAGCTCAGGTCGTCCTCGCCGGCGAACGCCCGCCTGGTCTCGGCGACGAGGCTGTCCGTGGTCCGGGTGATCACCTCCTGCAGGAGCTGCTCGCGGGAATCGAAGCAGTAGTGGAAGACGCCCAAGGTCATCCCGGCCTCGCTGACGATCGCCCGCGTGGTCGCCTTAGCGACCCCATCCCGGACCATCACCCTGAGCGCGGCCGCGATCAGTTCTTCCCGACGGTCCTTCAACGCCATGCGAGCCATCCGGCTACCCCCTCCCTCCCGATCACCAGGTTCCGCTCCGCACGTTACCACGGCGTCTTGGACAGTTGACCAGTTAGGGGGCGAGGGAGCGGATCGCGGTCGTGCAGGAGCGACCGGATGCCGGCGTTGAGCACGGCCAGCAACTGCATCGCGAGCAACGCACCGGCGGCGCTACCGACGACCAGCTCAATGCTGATGAACAGCACGACCGCCAGTGGAGGCGGCCTGACGGTCTGGCTGAGCCATAGCGGCTACGGAGTGTGCCTTCCATCTGCAGCACCGCGACAACAATGCCCAGCACGATCAGGGCGGCAAAGAACACCACACCGTGACGTCGCCGCGATGTATATCAAAATAGACTCAATTCGGCACCGCATATCCAAAATTGTTCTGTGGGGTTAGGGGACCTTATTCGAATATGGAAGAACAGGTCAGAGCGCTGGAAGAGCTCCGCGAGAAGCTCCCCAGCCTCGATACCCCCGAGCCGCCGTCGACGACGCCATCCACCTCTACAACCTCGGCTGATCCTCGCCCGAGTCGGCGACCAGGCATCGAGGTCAGGACCCCGGCGAGAGGGTGCGCATCAAGTATCCCCTCGACCTGTTCAGCGACCTGTTTCCGTTGCTGCAGGACGGTTTTCAGGCTGTCCGCCAGGCGCGGCAAGACGGTGTCGGCGGCGGTGCCTGGGACGGTGACGGTCTGTTCGTCCAGGGCGGTCATGATTGCCTCGACCAGCCGCTCGCCCATGCGGGGCGCGTGAGCCTTGGCGATCGCGGTGAGCTTGCGACGCCCGGCCTTGGCGAGCCCGGCCGGGCCGCCGCAACGGGACAGGATTTCCAGCACCGCCGGGTGGCTGATCTTGGGGCCGATGGCGCGCTCCAAAGCGGGGTGGATGCCGGTGAGCAGGCCGCGGATGCGGTTGCTGAGGCGGGTGGTTTCGCCGGCCAGGTCGTCGTCGAACCCGACCAGGACCTCCAGCTCCGCCAGGGCCTCGTCCCCGACATCGACCGGGCGCAGGGTGTGGGGCAGGGAGCGGGCGGCGTCGGCGATGACGAACGCGTCGCGGGCGTCGGTTTTGGCGCGGCCGGGGTAGAGGTCGGCGATGCGGCGCATCGCCAGCCCGGGCAGATAGGCGACCTGATGTCCGAGGTCGCGGGCGACTGCGACCGGCAACGCCCCGATCGTGGCGGGCTGGTCGACCACAACCAGCAGCGGCCCATGCTTGGCGAGTTTGTCGAACAGGGCTTCAGTTTGGGTTCGGTGTTGGGCAGCGGGGCGTCGTGCAGCCGGTTGCCGTCGGGGTCGAGTCCGACCGCGTGGTGGGCTTCCTTGCCGACGTCCAGGCCGAGGAACACGCTGAAAGTGCTGCTCATCCGCCCTGCCGTTTCGCTCGTCGGATGTGGCCACCGAGTCGGGCATCGAGCGCCGGCACCCACGTTACGAGGAGACCTACCTTCCGGTGGCCGTGTCCCTATCAGCGGTCGGTCGATGCCACCAGACCCGGTGACACCCCCCGGATCATGCATTTGACTGGGGGACAAAGTCATGCCGGGCCTGGCGACCACAGCTCCCTGGATCAGGAACCACGAAGAAGGTAACGGGGGTCAACCCGGGCGGTACCCAACGTCAACTCCGGGTTCACGACTACCCGGGCATCGCTGGCTACCGTGTCCTGGTGTGGGCGGCGAAGACGCGGGCGCGGCGGTACGGCACGGCTCATCCGCTGCTGGTGGACGCCGTCGTGTCTTGGCTGCTCGTCGTCGGGATCGTGCTCGCCGCCCGGTACAACTACGCGATCCACGGCCGGGAGTTCGATCTGCCCGGCATGCTGCTGACCGCCGCGGCCACCCCGCCGATCACGCTGCGCCGCCGGGCACCGGTGACCGTGCTGCTCGTCTGCCTCGCCGGGTCACTGGCGTCGGTGATCGCGGGCTACTGGGACGCGCTGAACAACTTCGGCCCGCTGCTCGCCGTGTACACGGTCGCGGTGTTCCGATCCCGGCTCGTGTCGGTTTCCGGCGCCGTGCTCGCCACCGCCGTGCTGGCAGGCGAGGGGATCGCCGCCGAGCTGGGACCGCCGTGGCTCTTGGTCCTGCTCGCCGCGGTGTTCTGCGCGGTCGTGTGGGCAGTGGGCGACGTCCGCCGGATTCTCACCGAACGCAACGCCCAGCTGGCCGCCCTGACCAGGCGACTCGAGCGGGACCGGGAGGCACAGGCCCGGCGTGCCGTCACCGAGGAGCGCATGCGCATCGCGCGGGAACTGCACGACGTGCTGGCCCACCACATGTCGGTGATCGCCGTCCAGGCCGGGCTGGCCCGTTACGTGCTCGAATCCGACCCACCCACCGCGATCGGCGCGCTGCGGGCGATCGGCGACACGAGCAGCCAGGTGCTGGACGAGATGCGCCGGCTGCTGGCGCTGCTCCGGCCGGACCCCGATCCGGCTGACGATTCCGCGCCCGCGTTCAGCCTGGACCGGATCGACGCGCTGGTCGACCGTGTCAGGGCACTGGGCGTGCCGGTCGAGCTGACGGTCAGCGGCGTCGTCCGCGCTCTGCCGGACAGCGTCGCCCTGTGCGTGTACCGGATCGTTCAGGAGTCGTTGACCAACGTGGTGAAGCACGCCGGAAAGGCGCGGGCGAGCGTGTCACTCGACTACGGCGACGCCGGCTCCGAATCGTTCACCGCCCGCATCGTCGACGACGGCCGGGACGGACGCGTGCCCGAGGAAACCGGCGGTCACGGCCTGATCGGCATGCGCGAGCGCGCGAAACTCTACGGCGGCACGCTGACCGCGGGTCCCCGGGCGCACGGCGGATTCGAGGTCGTACTGGAACTGCCGGTAACCTCGACGGGAGGATCGGGCAGCGGCGGACGCGGGTGACCTGGGGGAGCGAACGCGATGGTTCGGGTTCTGGTCGTGGACGATCAGGTGCTGATTCGTGCCGGGCTGGCCGCGTTGATCCGCGCCGCACCGGGATTCGACGTCGTCGGCGAAGTGGACCGCGGGGAACAGGCCGTCGCCGTGACCGCGCGAGAGCAGGTCGACGTGGTGCTCATGGACATCCGGATGCCTGGGTTGAGCGGGATCGCGGCCACCGAACGCATATTGGCCCATGCGTCCGAGCACCGGCCGAAGGTGCTCATCCTGACCACTTTCGACCTCGATGAATACGTCTACGGGGCGCTGCGGGCAGGCGCTTCCGGTTTCCTGCTCAAGGACGCGCCGCCCGAGCGGATCCTGGCCGCGATCCAGGCGGTCGCCGCCGGCGACACGTTGTTCGCCCCCACCGTGACCAGGCGGCTGATCGAGGCGTTCGGCCCGCCCGCCGACGACCGGCGGATCCCCGCGCTGACGTCGCTGACCCTCCGGGAGACCGAAGTGGTCCGCCTGGTCGGGCACGGCATGTCGAACGCGGAGATCGCCGGGCGGCTGACGGTCAGCGCGGGCACGGTGAAGACCCATCTCAACCGCGCCATGACCAAGCTCGGCGTGTCCAGCCGCGCCCAGGCCGTGGTCGTCGCCTACGAATCCGGGCTGGTTGTCCCTGGGGCGCGCGGAAATCAGCCGGGTGTGTAGAACTCGTCGATCTCCTCCTTGAGGGAGAAATCCGTGCCGTCGTCGGCGACGGCGACGACATCGGTGGTGGACCGGTCGACCACGAATACGGCGAAACAGCGCTTGCCGGAATACGAATCGACACCGATCGATTGGCCGACACGTTTTCCCGCCACCACGGCGTAAACGTCACGCACTTTCGAATCCACCAGCCCGTAAAGCACCACGAGATGGTCGTCCACGGCCTGCATGGCTGCGTTCACCGGGTGCCGCGCGTCGAGTTCCAGACCGCACGCCGGAATGCCCTGCCGGTCGCGCTGATCGACCGCGATGCAGTACGCGTCCGCCGGATCGCGGTAACTCACCAGGCGCCAGTCCCGGCCCGCCGCGTGGTACTCGGAAACGACGCCGACCGTGGCGGGCCGGACGCCCTGATCCGGCCGTGGGGCCGGCTGGTCCTGCTGTGCCGTCGCCGCGCACCCGGCCAGCGTCGCCGTGGCCAGGCAGGCGATGGCGGCGGTCGTCGCCACCTTCATCCCGTCCTCCGATTCCAGCGCACGCGGGATGCGGAGCCCCCGACCAGCCCCACATCCCGCGCCTGCACCTTGGTCAGTTGGTGTAGATCCAGACCTTCGCGTGCAGCGTGCCGGTGGTTTCGACGCGGGTGTAGACGTCCCCCTCGTGGTAGGTCCACGGGCTGCACAAGCTGGCGTGGCTGTCGTAGAACTTCCCACTGGACCACACCGACGCGTGGCTGCCGGCCGCGCGCAGGGAGAACTTGTAGCCATTGCCGCGGTTCACCACGTCGGCCCGGATGCACGTCTGCGCGTTCAAGGACGCGTGCCGGTTGTGGGTCGACCGCTTGCCGTTGCTCCAGGTGCCCAGATCCTGCGAGTAGCTGGCCTTCAGCTGTACGGAATCCGCCGACGCGGGCGACGGGCCGGTGGCCGCGTGAGCCGGCGCTGCGACGGCCATGGTCGCGGCGGCCGCGATTCCGGCCAGCCCGGCACGGATGAAGTGACGGTTCATGGTTCCTCCTCGGATTTCCCGGCGCATTCACCGGGCGGTCCTCCGCCGATACCGGTGTGCGCAAGGAAAACCTAGTGAAAGGGCAGGAGGTAAACATCTCCCGCCGACGTTACTTCCGGCGTGAATCGCACAGCAGTCACCACACTTCGGTACACCCCGGCGGCAGCCGAGCCTCAACCCTCGCGGTATTTCGCGACGAGGAATCAGGCTCGGACGCACACCGCCGACGCCCCCGAAGTACTCTGGCGACCCGAGCCGAGCCACGTTGCCGACACCCAGATCGAAGCGTTCCGCCAGTGGCTGCGCGAAGAGCGCGCGGAGCGGACGTCGTCGACTACGACAACTCGTGCCGCCGGCGCGGCTGACTGGGCACACCGGCCGGGTCACGTCGCTCACGTTCAGTCCGGACGGCAAGGTGCTGGCCAGCGGGAGCCAGGACAGCACCGTCCGGCTGTGGAACGCGGCGGGCCCGATCGGCGTGCCACTGGCCCACCACAGCGCGGTCAGAGCGGTCGCGTTCAGCCCGGACGGACGGCTGCTGGTGACCGCCGGCGGAACCGCCGTGACAGTGGCCCGGCGGCTCGATGCCGGCGGCCATCGACGGGGGCCGGAGACTGGGCCTGTGGGACGTGCACCGAGTTTCGGCTCGGTCTGACCGAACGAGGCCTGTCCTACGTCCTGGCGGTGAAAGCGACAACCACGGCCTATCCTGCTGCCACGGTTCCACGGACCTTGCTACACCCCCGGCGTCGGCCGACGGCCGGTTCCGCGCTACCGCGACCAGCCTGACAACCTGAAAACCCTGGTCATGGCAGCCGGACGGAAAGCCGGGAAGATGGTGACCTGTCGGCACGGCTCCCGCAAGACTCCGGGTAACCCCACCGCTGCCCTGCGATCGAGATTCCTGGCCTTGCGTGTCCGCCCGGGGAACCCGCACCCACCGGCTATTGGCTCTCCACCCTGCCCGCCGACACACGTCTGCGGGATCTGGTACGGCTGGCGAAGATCCGCTGGCGCATCGAGCACGACTACCGCGAACTCAAAGACGGCCTCGGTCTCGATCATTTCGGCCACGATCGAGGTGATCACCGAAATCGGTGAGGTGGTCACGGTCGGGAAGTTCGGTGCTGACGAGTCCGGCTATGCGGAAATGCTGCCGGTCGGACGCAGGTTTCCCGAGCGGGCCTGGGCGGTGGAAGGCTGTAACGGCGTCGGCCGGCATATCGCCCATCGGCTGGTCCACGACGGCGAGACGGTGTTGGATGTGCCGGCGAAAATGTCCGCTTAAGCTCTTGAGAATCGGGATCCTGTCGCACGATCGCGAACGCGGCCACCTGGGGCTGTGAATTTCGCACCACCGATGGGACCGGTGCGCCAGGAACGTTCCCTGTGGACGGTGAGGACGTGCAATCCCTTGACTCCGGCTGCGACGGAGGCTAGAAGATAGAGCGCCCTTACGGACTGCGCCGATAGTTGATTTACCACGTTCGACATTCCGCGCGGCCGATTTCCTGACGCGAAAAATATTTTCATGGTTCCGAAGGAGTGACTGTGCAATCGTTCAAGATGCGTCTGGCCGGTGTCGCCGCGTTGGCCGCCCTGGTTCTCACCGCGTGCAGCGGCCCGGAGGCGGAGCAGTTCACCACCTCCGGCGTGCCGGGTCCGAGCGGTGGGAAGCTGAAGGTCGCGGTCATCACGCACGGCAGCCTGGGGGATGCGTTCTGGAACGTGGTGCAGAACGGCGCCTTGCAGGCAGGGAAGGACCTGGACGTCAGCGTGACTTACTATTCCGACGGCGACCCCGTCTCCCAGGCCAAGCTGATCGACAACGCCGTCGCCCAGAGGGTCGGCGGGCTGGTGGTCTCGATGGCGAATCCGCAGGCACTGCAGACGTCGGTGCAGAATGCGGTCAAGGCGGGCATCCCGGTCGTCACGATCAACTCGGGCGAGGACTCCAGCGTGGCGTTCGGCGCCATCGCGCACGTGGGGCAGAGCGAAGGACTCGCCGGGTACGGCGCGGGACAGCGGCTGAAGGACGCGGGCAAGACGCACCTGCTGTGCGTGATCCATGAAGCCGGGAACGTCGGCCAGAACCAGCGCTGCGACGGTGCGAAGCAGAGCTTCAGCCACGCGACCACACTGCAGGTCGACATCAACAACCCGAGCGACGTCCAGGCGCGCATCCGCGGCGCGCTCGAGGCGAACCCGTCGATCGACGCGGTCCTCGCCCTGAACTCGCAGATCGCGGGGCGCGCGTACAGCGCAGCGAAGGAGGCGAGCTCGAAGGCCCAGGTCGCCACGTTCGACCTCAACAGCGAGGTGGTGTCGGGCATCAAGAGCGGCGACATCCTCTTCGCCATCGACCAGCAGCAGTACGAGCAGGGCTACCTGCCGATCGTGATCCTCAAGCTGTACACGCAGAACGGGAACACCCTCGGCGGCGGCAAGCCGGTGCAGACCGGCCCCGGCTTCGTCGACAAGTCGAATGTCGACGCGATCACGCCGTACATCCAGGGCGGGACCCGTTGACGGGTCATCGGCTCCGCGCCCGCCAGCCGGGAACGGGTTCCGCTACGGTGGGGACCGCCGGACGAGCGGTGTAACTCCTGATCATGATTGCCCCTGATGACCGGCATGGCTGCTCGGGCTGTAGCGGCCGGTGCGGACCCGGCGTCGATCTCGTCGAACGGCCGGCGGAGGATCATGCCGAATTCTGTCCCGTCGGCGTCGAGCTTGCGCAGCTGACGTTTGACGAGATCCAATGCAGGAGCACGCTGAGGTCCGACTGGCCACTGAGCTGTCCTCGGCGCGAAACGAGCCCCGGACGCTGAAGGGCCGGCCTTCTGCCGCGACCGCTCCCGCGCATTCGGCAAGAGGCGGATGCGGGAGGCTGGGAAACTGCGGCCTGACGCGCCGACCCCGGAACGGCTGGCCATCGGCCTGAGGGTGCCCTGCGAGGCGATTGTCTGCTCGCGCAGACCGAGCACGACGTCAGGCCGCCTTCAGCGGTCACCTTCTCGGTGTAGCGGCGGCTCCGCTCGGCGGACATGGCTTCGTTGGCCCTGCCGTGGACGGCGAGCACCGTGACGCCGGGACCGGCCAGCTCCAGCGGTGACGTCCAGGCGTAGTGCCCGTCGACCAGCAGGGGCCCGCCCATGAGGTCGAACGGGTTCAGACGCCGAGATGGCCGAGGGCGTCCTCGACCACGCGCGCGACGAACGCGGCGTCGAGCGGCTCGCGGGAGAACCAGCGACGGTAGAACAGCGGGCCGGCGACGGCGGCGGTGACGTCGGCCGGCCCGCGATCCGCGGCGAGCTCGCCGCGGGCTCGCGCGCGTTCGGTCACCACGCCGAACGGAGCCATCAACCGGGCGTGCAGATCCGCATGGAGCCCGGCCAGCTCGGGCTCACGCTCGGCGGCGTCCACGATGGAGGGCAAGACCGCCGCCCAGCGGGCGCTCCGCAGCTGCTCGGCCAGCGCTTCGGTCAAGGCGACGAGATCCCCGCCGAAGCTGCCCGTGTCGGGAACCGGAGGCGCCGACCCGATCGTCGAGCACGCCTCGACCAGCAGCGCGGCCCGGGACGGCCAGTGGCGGTAGATCGTGGTCTTGGACACGCCAGAGCGTCGCGACACCTCGTCGATGCTGACACCGCCGATACCGCCCGCCGAGAGCAACTCGTACGTCTGGGCGAGCACCGCCGCCTTGGACCGCTGGACGCGAACGTCGACGAAGTCCCCGGATCGGGCCACGTTGCGATCTCCGTTCCTTGTCCGCAGAGAAACAGTACGGTACAGTACCGTACTGTTTCGTGGAGCCGGACGGTCCGGCTCACCGGGAGCAGCCAGGAGAACGCCATGAAGCTCGCCTCAGTACGCCTCGTCACCGACGACCTGCCCGCCCTGACCGCTTTCTACTCCACGCTCACGAACACCGAGCCGGTGACCCCCTTCGGCCCCGGCGACTACGCCGAACTGCACACCGAAGGCGGCATCATCGCGCTGGCCAGCAGCGCGGCCGTCAGGCGTTTCAACACCGACGCCGTCGTGGCCGCCGCCAACCGATCCGCCATCATCGAGTTCGAGGTTGACGACGTCGACGCCGAACGCGCCCGCCTGGACGACCAGGTCACCGACTGGGTCCAGGAACCCACCAACCAGCCATGGGGAAACCGGTCGATGCTCTTGCGCGACCCCGACGGCAACCTGATCAACCTCTACTCCACCGGACACTGAACGGCACCGGCAGAGGAAAATCAGCGGCAACACCATCTTCATCGCCGGCGCCGCCTCCGGCATCGGGTTCGGCCTCGCCCCACGGCTCCGAGGTAACACCGTCATCATCGGCGGCCGCCGCGCAGATCGGCTCGCCGACCTTCGCGCCGAACATCCGGCGATCGACACCGTAGTCATCGACACGACCAGCCCGGCCTCCATCGCCGCCGCAGCAGACAAAGTGCTCGGCCGGCACCCGGACCTCAACGGCCTCGTCGCCATGGCCGGCATCATGCAGCCCGAGAGCCTGCGCGTTTAGCTCACCGACACAGCCGTCCAGGTCATCGAGCTGGTGCCGCCCGCCGTACGGGCCACCCTGATGAACCAGCAGGACTCACCCGACGCCATGTCGCCTGATGAGTACCACGACGAGACAATCGCCCGGCTGGAAGCTGGACCCGACGCCGCCCAGATCCTCGGTCCAGGAACTCGACGGTGGACATCCGTCCGTAGAACGCGAACCTCAGCCTGTGGTCCCGGCCGGTTGCTGGCGACGTCGGGCGCCGGTCCGACGGGGAGACACCGCGTCTGTGGGAGTCGCTGGTTGGGTAGTGCTGAACATCGCGCACCTCGGTACTTGAGGCGGGTTCGGGTCGTGGGTGGAATGCAGTCGCCTGGCGTCGGTGACGAGGTCGGGGCTGATCTGCACTCGAATGGCCGTACTCGGTGCCCGGAAGCCTGTGGTCGAGCCCGGGCCTGGTCGTGCTCGGACCGTGGTGGCGCTGCCGTTGGTGTTCGCGAGGTTCCTGCCACTGAACGTCGCGGTGTGCCTGCACGCGGAGCGGCCCCGCCGGTCGGCCGCCGGACCGGCGAAGCCGAAACCGGGCTTCTCCGCGCCGGACGACCTGACCTGCGGCTCTTACCGTGCTCCGGAGGTCACGCCCGTCTGGGACGACAAGCCGGGTAGCCCCTCAGGACGGGGGTACCCGATGGTCACGAGACGCGCACTGTGGCAACGGCAGGCCCGCCGGTGCGGTCGCGCAGTGAGCCTGTCGTGGACCTACCGCACGAAGGCGACTCGCCGCGAGCAAGGGCCGAAAGGAGCATCCGGAATGGCGACACGCATCGTGACCAGCAGCCGCGCGATGGCGGCCGAAGCCGACATCGTGCTCAACACCGCCTCCGACGCCACCCGCGCGAAGGCGTGGTTGCCGGGTGGCGACTCCCACGCCTACGACCTCGACTTGCGTGCGGCGGAGGGCCGGGTGGAGTGGCACCCGGCCGATCACGACGGCTGGGCCGGGCACCTGCGGGTCGTCGACAGCGGGACCGGGGCAAGCCAGGCCGAGCTGCAGGTGGAGGTCGATGAGGCCGTCGACCCCGACGAGGTGTGTGCGACCCTCGACGGCGCACTTCGCGCTCTGGCGGCCGAGGTGGACCAGAACTTCAACGTCAGCTGACCGGCCTGAGCCAGGCGCGGGCCTCGGCGACGGTGGGCTTGATGGTCATGACGCGGTCCAAGGCGGTCAGCTGCAGGTGCCGGAGCATCGCGCGCTGGGCGCTGACGAGGCAGAACGCGACGCCCGCGGACTTCGCTGCCTGAGTGAAGATCTGGAGTGCCGCGAGCCCGGAGGAGGAGAGGAAGGTGACTCTGCCGAGGTCGGCGATCACCGCGCTCGGCGGCCCCGCGAGGGTCGATTCGAGGTGCTGGGTGAAGACGCGTGCCGTGGCGAGGTCGATCTCGCCGGACACGATCGCCAGTACCACGCCGGCGTCGCGGGTGATGGACAAGGCGAGGTTGTCTCGCCAGTAGTCCCCGCCGGAACGGCGCACCAAACCATCGTGGAAGCAATCCTGCATTGCCGTGCTCCTTGCTGTCGTCGAAGAGCGCGCGTTCAGGCTGCGCTTTCGTGGTCTTCGAGCCCCACTGCTTTGCGCAGCTGGGCGCAGTCGCGGTGCAGCTGCGGGTGGTCGTCGGCGAGGTGGTCCATCAGGTGGCACAGGCCCGAGGCGATGGCGTTGAGCTTGTGCTGGGTGGCGTCGTCGGAGCGTTTCTGGGTGTTCTGCAGCAAGGCGACGAGCAGGAACGTCACGATCGTGGTCGCGGTGTTGATGATCAGCTGCCACGTGTCGACGCTCGGCAGGATCAGGAACGACGGTGCCCACAGGACGACCACCAGGACACAAAGCACGAAGAACCACGCGCGCGAGTTCGAATTTGCTGATGACGCCGGCGAACCGGTCGAACGGTCCGAGATGCGCATTCACGTCCAAGGGCATGGTGGCCGGTCGGGAAGAGGAAGAAGTGGTCACGTCGGCGAATCCCTCCGCGAGTCAGTAACGTCCGGTCGCCGGCGTGCGCGTGGCCGGAACCCGGTACGTCCAGTGGGGTGCCCGGCGTTCCCGCCGCGACCGCCGAACCAGGACCAGCAGCCAGAGCACTCCGATCAGCGCGATCACGCCCAGGCCGGCCCAGGTCGTCACGGTGTACACCGTCGTCACGTCCCCGGGTGGTACGACGAGGCCGCGCGGGTCGAACTGCGCCACCTGTCCGGTCAGCACCAGGGTGATCACCAGCGCGATGGCCGACATCGAGTCCCACAGCGCGTGCAGCAGCGCGACGCCGAGGAACGCCAGTGCCAGGCGGGCGCTCAGCACGAAGTGTTCACGCGTGCTCCACGCGAACAGCAGCCCGCCCAGGATGGCGGTCCACAGCCCGTGCCCGACCGGCGCGAGCAGCCCGCGCAGCAGCTCGGTCGTGACCAGGTCGGAAAGCGACAGGCCTCGGGCGGTGAACAACGACGTGAGCGCGTAGCCCGCGGATTCGAAGGCGGAGAAACCGAAACCGACCGTCGCGCCGAGGATGATCCCGTCCCGCATGGACTTCACGGCCAGCCCGCGGGTCAGCAGGGCGAGCGCGACCAGCTTGACCGCCTCCTCGATGAGCCCGACCCCCACGTACAACCACGTCGACGGGTACAGCAGGTAGGTCTCCAGCACCGAAGCGCCGAGCACGCCGAGCACCCCGCCGACGAAGAAGGTCCGGAACACCAGCTCGGCGGTGATCTCCCCGGAGTCGCGGCGCTCGAACGCCCACGCCACGAACGTCACCGGGACCAGCAGTTCGTCCTCGGGCACGTTCGCCTCGGCGAGCAGCACGGCGTTCCCGCGTTGCCAGGAAGCGGTTTCCCGCAGCCGCCGCAGGAGACCGAAGTCCTGTCGCCCGCGTGACTCGATGAGGAACGGGGCCGCGTCGATCCGGAACCCCGCGACGCCGAGCCGCAGCCAGAAGGTGACGATCTTGGCCAGCTCGGCCCGCACCTGCGGGTGTTCGACGTCGAGCTCGGGTTGGAAGCGGTAGAACCGGTGCCGGTACCAGCGGCCGACTGCCTCGGCGTAGGTCCAGGTCTCCTCTTCGGACCCGGGGAACACGGCGCCGTCCCACCGGTCGGCCGGTTCGCGGTCGGCCCAGACGTACCAGTCGTGGTGCGGCGCCTCCCGGCCGGAGAGGGCCGACCGGAACCAGGGGTGCTCGTCGCTGGTGTGGTTGAGGACCAGGTCGAGCACGATCCGGATGCCGGCCTCGTCGGCCTGGCTCACGAGCTCGGCGAAGTCCCCGAGCGAACCGAACCGCGGGTCGATGCCGTAGTAGTCGGTGATGTCGTAGCCGCCGTCGCGGCGAGGCGAGGGATGGCACGGGTTGAGCCAGATCGTGTCGACGCCGAGCCGGCCGAGGTAGTCCAGCCGGTCGGCGAGGCCGCGCAGGTCACCGACACCGTCGTCGTCGGAGTCCTGAAAGGTCTCGATGTCGAGGGAGTAGATCACCCCGTTGCGATACCACCGGTCCACGATGCGGCGGCTACCCGCGGTCCCCGGGGACAAACTCAGTCATGAGCCCGCGCGAGGTGCTGGCCGCGGAGGAGGGCGTAGAGGTGGTCCGGGTCGTGGGGGAGAGGGAATCCCTTGGCGCAGGCCCGTTCGGCGTCCTGCCGGATGCCGCGCAGCGCACCGGGGGACAGCTCCGGGACGCCCGGGCCTTCGGAGCGCAACCAGTCGAGCAGGTCGTGCCAGCCTGCCCAATCACCGGCCGCCACCACCGTTCCCACCGCGGCACGGTCGAACTCTTCGGCACGCAGATCTTCGTCGGTCGTCGTTTCGTCCTTTTCGGTCATGCCACGGGCGATACCCGGTGACCCGGACGGCAAACGCCCGGCCGTTTGCAGGTGATCGAGCCGGGAACCCGATGTGCTGATCTCGCAGACCGAGGAAAGGCTCGAGGATGACTGCCCAGAGTGCACCGGAGGCCCTCGTGGTGGGGTTGCTGACCGATGACGGGTTGCCCGGGCAGCTCGCCGGGAGAATCGCGGACGGCCTGCCCGCCCGTCTCGCCCGCGACCTCGGCGAGGAAACGTCCTGGCGCGTCGAGCACGAGACGCGGTCCCTTCCGCTGAACGAGGAAGGTGACATCCCCATGCTGGCCGTGGCGGAGGAGCGCCGGGCCGAACACGGCTGGGACCTGCTGGTGCTGGTCACCGATCTGCCGCGGCGATCCGGCACGGTCCCGATCGCGTCGGACTACAACGTCGACCACGGCGTGGCGATGGTGTCGTTGCCCGCGCTCGGGGCGGTGCGGCTGCGCGGCCGGGTGTCCCGGCTGGTCGTCCACCTGATCCGGCACCTGGTCGTGCGCCGCACGGCGAAGGAGGCCGATCCGCCGCGCGGGATCGTCGACCGGCTGCGTGACCTGGTCGCGCCGACGCGGCACATCCGGGGCCGCGGCGCCGCCGACGAGCACCTGGCTTTGGTGGGTGTGCGTGGCCGGGTGCGGCTGCTGGCCGGGATGATCCGGGACAACCGGCCGTGGCGGCTGGTGCCCAACCTCGCCGGAGCGACCGCGGCCGCGGCGGCTACTGCCGCGTACGGCATCATCACGACCTCGTTCTGGAAGCTCGCCGAAGCGCTCCCGGAGTTGCGGCTGGCGGGGATCACGATGTTGGCGATCGTGGTGATGGCGGGCTGGCTGATGGTGCACAACCGTTTGTGGGATTCGCCGTCCGGGCATCTCGATCGGCGCAAAGCGGTGTTGTACAACGCTTCGACCGCGCTGACGTTGTCGATCGGTGTCGCCTGCATGTACGCCATCCTGTTCGGGTTGGCGCTGGTGGCGTCGATCGTGCTGGTCGAAGGCACCTACTTCGGGCAGGTTCTCGGCCATCCGGCCGGGCCGGGATCGTACCTGAAGCTGGTGTGGCTGGCGACTTCCGTGGGCATTGTCGCCGGCGCGGTGGGTTCGAGCGTCGAAGACGAGGAACGCGTCCGCCGGGCGACCTACAGCCGGCGTGAGCAGGAGCGGCAGCAGCGCAATCGCGAGCGCGCCGAGGAATCCGACGGTGACGACTGAGTGACCACCGGGTTCCGCGCCCGGCCACCGGGCTCGCCGGTGGCCGGGCGCGTTCACCCATCAGGGCTTGAGGACGACCTTCTCGCAGTTGTCCTGCTTGTTCTTGAACAGCTCGAAGCCGCGTGCGGCCTCCTCCAGCGGCAGGGTGTGGGTGATGATGCGGGTCGGGGCGAGCTCGCGGCGTTCGATGCGGTGCAGCAGCGGTTTCAGGTAGCGCTGCACGTGGCACTGCCCGGTCCGCAGGGTCAGCGACCGGTTCATCCACGCCCCGGCGGGGAACTTGTCGAGCAGGCCGCCGTAGACGCCGATCACCGAAACCACGCCGCCACTGCGGCAGGACATGATCGCCTGGCGCAGCGCGTGCGGCCGGTCGGTCTCCGACCGCACGGCCTGCTTGATCCGGTCGTAGGCGGCGATGTGCGCGCTGCCGTGGGTGGCTTCCAGCCCGACCGCGTCGATGCACTTGTCGGGTCCGCGGCCGCCGGTCAGTTCCAGCAGCCGGGACCGGACATCGACCTCGTCGAAGTTCACCGCGATGTGGCCTGCCTGTTCCGCCAGCTGCAGCCGGTAGGGCTCCTTGTCGATGGCGATGACCTTGGCGGCGCCCAGGAGCCGGGCGCTGTCCATGGCGAACTGGCCGACCGGGCCGGCGCCCCAGACCGCGACCACGTCGCTGGAGGTGATGTCGCACATTTCGGCGCCCATGTAGCCGGTGGGCAGGATGTCGGAGAGGAACAGCACCTGTTCGTCGGTCAGGTCCGACTCGATCTTGATCGGGCCGACGTCGGCGAACGGCACGCGCGCGTACTGCGCCTGGCCGCCCGCGAAGCCGCCGGTGAGGTGGGAGTAGCCGAAGATCCCGGCGACCGGGTGGCCGAACATCTTCTCCGCGATCCCGGCGTTGGGGTTGGAGTTCTCACAGCAGGAGTACAGCTCGGCGGCGCAGGCGGCGCACGCGCCGCAGGCGATCGGGAACGGCACGACGACCCGGTCCCCGACGCGCAACTTGCCCGGGTCGACGCCCGGGCCGACCTCGATCACTTCACCCATGAACTCGTGGCCGAGGACGTCGCCGTCCTGCATGGTGGGGACGTACCCGTCGACCAGGTGCAGGTCGGAGCCGCAGATGGCGGTGGAGGTGATCCGGACGATGGCATCGCGGTGGTTGAGGATCCTGGGGTCGGGGACGTCGCGGACTTCGACCTTGTTGCGGCCCGCCCAGGTGGTGGCCCTCATGCGTCCGCTCCCTTCTCCAGTTCCGCGTCCGACAGCGGTTGCGCCGGACGCTGCGGGAATTCCTTGCGTGCCTGCTTGCCCCACGGGGCGCCGTCGGATCGGACGACTTCGCCGGTTTCCAGGACCTGCTTGAGGCGGCGCAGGTCGTCGTCGAGCTGTTGGTGCGGTTCTTCGCCGTAGTACTTGGCGACCGCCTTGCCGACCGCGCCGCCGGGGATCTCGTAGGCCAGGACGACGTTGACCTCGGTGCTCTCCCCGTCGGGGGCGGGGGTGAACCAGACGGTGCCGGCGTTCGGGACGGCGGCTTTCCCGGTCGAGCGCCACGCGATCCGCTCGCTCGGCGTCTCTTCGGTGATCTCCGCATCCCATTCGACGTCCTGGCCGAACGGGGCGCCTGCGGTCCAGTGGCTGGTCCGGTCGCCGGTGGCGCGGACCTGCTCGAGGTGGGCCATGAACGTGGGAAGGTTCTCCAGGTCGCGCCAGAACGCGAAGACGTCCGGCGGGGGTTTGCGAATGGTGGTCACTGCGGTCAGTTCCACGGAATCTCCTTTGCGTGCGCCCCGCGCTGCCCGCGCGGAGCTCGTGTGTTCGGCGCGGGTGGCCTGCACGGCGGTCAGCAGGTCCAGCGCGGTGATCCCGGCGATGGCGCCAGTGACCCCGGCGAGCCGCCGCCGGCGGCGCCCGCCACGATGGGCGAGGGCGATGCCGAGCGCGGTCAGGTCCATCGCGTCGCCTGCGACCCGGGTCCACGCCCAGACACCCTTCCGACGGCCGGCCAGGAGCCCGGCCGCGTGGACCAGCTCCCGCACGCCGACGGCCGGCACCACCGCCCGCGACTTCGCCGAGTCGTCGACGCCGCTGATCCGGCGCACGGTGTGCGGGGCGGCCAGCTGCGCCACGCCAAGGCCCAGGCTCAACCAGCCCAGCCGCCGCACTCTCTCTTGCTCTCTTCGTTCCGTTGTCGGGCTCATCCCGCGGCGGCTACCCCTCGCCGATCCGGCTAACCCACCGACCCGTTCGAGCGGCCACGGTTATCGGGATCCCCGAAGGAAATTCGCTGCCCGAGGGGAAATCCACGACGAGGAGGAAGCCGTGAAGGCAGTGGTGTACGAAGGGCCGCGGCAGGTCAGCGTCAAGGACGTACCGGACGCGAAGATCGAACGGCCGACCGACGTCCTGGTGCAGATCACGTCGGCGAACATCAACCTCGTCCGGACTGGGCCGACCGGGCTGTGTTCGCCGCGCTGGTTCGGCTGTTGCCCAAGAGGCTGCGGGCACACCGGCTGGTCACCCCGGGCACGATCCTGCGCTGGCATCGGCGCGCCTGGTAGCCGCGAAGTGGACCTATCCACTATCCACACCGGGTCGGGCGTCCACCCGTTGACGAGGCGATCGCCGGGCTGACCGAGCGCATGGCCAGGGAGAACCACAGCTGGGGGTACCAAAGGATTAGCTGAAAGCCGTTCCGTTGTCGGAGGACAGCGACCCGGTCAACGTCACCGACCGGGAACTGCCCGACGTGTTGCGCACCGACACGTCGTAGCTCAACGTCTTGTTCGCCACCGACGTACGCACGAAGGTGTCGCTGACGGACACCGCCGGGTATGTCCGCAGGAACGCGGACCGGAAGATCCCCTGCGGTACCGCCTCGGACCAGTCGGCGGCGTCGGGCACCAGGTACCGGCCGTTGGATGCCTTCAACGCGCCGCGGCCCTTCACGTCGACGCTGATCGTGTGGGTGCTGCCGGGGGCCGCGTAGGCGGTGATGTCGAAATTCGACGGCGTGAACGACGTGGTCTGCGTCGCCACCACCCGGCCGTCGACCGACAGCGTCGCCTG